>NZ_CM146332.1:3332500-3845552 GCF_055693385.1 Lentilitoribacter sp. JB5-8
ATCGCTCATCTAACTCAACTTAAAAACTAAGCCAGATCAGCAACAATTTTACGCCCTTTAAAAAAGCTTACCGAACAAACACAAGTAAAACCCGCTAGCGACCTCGTCGACCGCTCTCGTTCGGTGAGATGCGTTCTACACACACCAATCATAACCGTCAACACCAAAATCTAAAAAAATGTCATAAAAACGAAAAAAAACTGAATTTCTTAACAAGACATTACCCACCAAAATGAAATAGTGAACAAAAACAATATCTTAATAAATTTTGCTATTTTTACACAAGCCGATCAAAACGGCACATTTTTAATGAAATTCATCAAAACCCACCTATTACGGGGTTAAGCAATCTATTGCCGAAAACACCTTTCCTATACGCCCATATTTCGAAGGCTATTTTTGCCACTTTGAAAGGCAGCTGATTAAAATGGCTAAATTAAATGCACTATCTGGCTCTAATTTAGGATGCTTTCAGCTTAGGCACATTATCTCCCCTCATATATATAAGAGACGACATGAGCGCGGATCATTTCCATATCTGTTTACATAATAAGATAGTGGTTTTCATTTAGAGTGATTTGCGTATCATGCACATTCCAACCTGCAATATGAGTGATACTAAATATGTTAAGTCCTGATCAAAACATCATTGAGAATGTTCGTGCTAAATTTGCCCATGTCGACACCTGCCCTTTTCAAGGTGAACGCATATTCTTTGAAAATGCTGGCGGCGCACTCACATTAAAGTCGGTTGTCGATACATCTGCAAAATTTGCGGCGATCCCCGATAATCAGGGACGGGATAATCCAGCAAGTTATGCCCTTGTTGATATCATTAAAAAAGCAAAAGAAGATGCAAGCATCTTCTTCAACGCGAAATCAGGACAATTCTTTGTGGGCGAAAGCGGCACAGAGCTCATTTTCCGTATTGTTTGTGCCGCTATCATGTCATCGGAAGCTGGTGGTCAGGTTTTGGGAAGCACGCTAGAGCATCCGGCGACCAGAAGCGCCTGCGAAAAATGGGCAAAAGCTGCCGGCAAACCACATATTTTAATCAAACATAATAATGAAACCGGATCAGTTGATGCAAATGCCTATGCTAAGCACATCACCAAAGATACGCGTGTTGCAACAATTCTGCACACCTCCCCCGTTTCAGGAATGGGTGTGGATGTGGCAGCAATTTCAAAGGCGATAAGAAATGTAGCGCCTGATTGCTTTATTATCGTGGATGGTATTCAGCACGCAGCGCATGGCGGGCTCGATATAGATGCATATGATATTGATGCATATGTCGTCTCTCCCTATAAAATGTTCTCGCGCCATGGATACGGTTTTGCCTGGATTTCCGACAGATTATCTGAACTTGAGCATAATTCGCTAGTTGGCGGTCCTGAGAAAAACTGGGAATTGGGCACGCGCGACACCGGTGCTTATGCAACATTTTCCGATGTTGTTGAATATTATGAATGGCTGGGCAGCCAATTTACTAATGCATCAGATCGCCGTGAGAAAATCATGGCTGCAAGTTATGCCATTAAATCTCATGAAACTGATCTAACAAACGCCATGATTAAAGGAACCGGCAACCAAAAAGGTCTGGCAGATATGCCGGAAGTAACGGTGCTATGCGGCATCGATAATCCATTGCGCGAAGGTCTTGTTGCAATGAATATTGATGGCATGGATGCTTTGGAACTTGTTGAAGCACTCAACAATCGCGGCATTCGCACCCATGCACGAAAAGCCGATCATTATTCCGGCAACATTCTTGATCCACTTGGGTTAAAATCCTGCGTGCGGGTTTCCATGTGCCATTATAATACTGAGCATGAGGTGTCGACATTTTTGGCGGCGGTTTCTGAAATCATCGACGAACTAAAGAGTTAATAATCTCTCGATAAAGCGGTTCTTAATCCACCATCTTTCAAGCGGCGGATCTAAACAGATCGTTAATTGAATTCCCAATCCTCATAACTAAAACATAAATGTTTCTTTAGCACTTTTTGCAAGACTGTAACTCCATGCTGGGCATATCGCCCGTCATCGGGGGACAGAGCTTGCAAGATATGTCAAACATAACAAGGGAAATTTCAGCTGATGACAGCGCCAACGCATCTCAAATAAACGGCATGCGCGGCAAACCTTTACGCAAGCTATTTTTCATTCTGACAATTACCTCATTATTTTTTTTCGCAGCCACATATATTGGCATCCAATACGCGCTAAATAATCTACTTGAAGAAAAATCAGATAGCCTAGGCATGGGCTGGGCGCACCATTTGGAAACACAATTCCCTGAGGCTGGAAAAATTGCTGGCGTCACGAAAGGAAGCACTCAATACTCGGCTCTGTTACGAGGAGAGATGGCTGAACTGATTGATGGCATGTTTCAGGTGGGAAGTATTTATCAGCTAGACCTTATAAATCCTGATTGTAATTGTAGTGCAACTTTCGGTTCCTACACAACAAATAGCGGCCATCGTGTACACCATGATCTTAGTGCGCAAAGCAATCTGGATATTAGTTCTGAAAAAGTTGGCTTGGCAGGTTTAGAGCCGGACCCACACCAAGACCACATAACCCGCAACAATAATGATGTTCACCAAGATCACAATACACATGCTAAGACCGAACATGATGTCAAACATGAACATCCAGAACTCATCATCAACAGCGATTTGAAATCGATATGGCCGATGAATTATGCTGCGGCAACAGAAGTTGCGAAAATAGGCGTTCACCCAAGCTACATCGTTAAATCCAGTATCGTAAACCAACCGTCAGTGTTTGGCGAGGTTTATCATCCAGTTTATGCCGATGGTGAGATGCAATATATCATTCGCGTATTGGTAAACTTAGAAGAAGCTTACGTTACTTATACAAGATCGTTATATGGTGGTGCCGTATTTATCTTTATATTGCTGATTGTCGTTGCAAGTTACCCATTGATGAAGGTTTTTCGTACATCTAAAGCACAAAGAAAACTTGATGATAAAGCACATTTCTTAGCAACACACGATGTATTGACTAAAACATATAATCGAAATGCCTTCCAAGAATTTGCTCCCAAGATCTTGCGCTCGTGTGGTGATCGCGAAACATCTGCAATCATTTTCTTATTTGATCTCAACAATTTCAAAGAGATTAATGATTATTACAGCCATCATGCAGGAGACGAAATTCTGCGCGCATTTGCACATGCTTTAAGAGCAAACCTTCCAGGCAATGGATATCTTGCGCGCCTGGGCGGCGATGAGTTTGTAATCATCATACCTGACATTGATCCAACCATGGCAATTGAAGACATTTTAGAGATCCCGGAGGAGCTTGCGACTGAAATCGATAATGGTCGCCAAATTATCCACGCAACAGTTTCCGCGGGAGTAGCGATTTATCCAAGAGATGGCAGTAATATTAGCGAGTTGATCAGGAATGCTGATCTTGCGCTATATGCTGCCAAATCAGAATCAAAAACCAAGCTTTGTGAATACGACGCCGAAATGGGCAAGGTGTTCAATGATCGTCTTGATTTGCGAGATGAATTTAAGTTTGCATTGCTCGAGTCCGAGATTGAGCCTTTTTATCAACCGGTGATGAATACAAAAACTGGCAACGTCATAGGGTTTGAAGCACTTGCGAGATGGCGCCACCCTAAACGTGGGGTTTTAACACCAGGTGTTTTTGGCGAAATGCTTGATGACATTGAGCTGAGCGCAATGGTCGGCGACATTATGTTTGAAAAAGTCATTGGTAATATGAAGGAATGGCAGAAGGCCAATATACCCTTCGGCACAATCGGATTAAATGCAGGCGAAGGCGATCTGTTACGTCCGGGATTTTCGCTTAAAATTATATCTGATCTGGAAAAAAACAATCTAAGCACAGATTTGCTGGCCATTGAGATCGTTGAAACCTGCATGTTTGGCAATAATAAAGACTTATTCATCAACCACCTTACCGCATTAAAGGATGCAGGTTGCCGAGTTGCATTGGATGATTTTGGCACCGGCTATTCCTCGATTACGCAAATAAAAGAAATCCCCTGCACGACGGTCAAAATAGACAAATCCTTTATTGACAATGTTGTTGAAAGTGACGCTGATCGCGCAATTATTCAAGCATTGATTAATCTCGGCCGTGAACTTGGGTTCCATCTGATCATGGAAGGGATTGAAACAAAGGAGCAGATGGATATCCTGAACCAGATTGGTGCAAATTATATGCAAGGATTTTACTTCGCCAAACCAATGCCAGCGCATTCCGTACCCAAATTTATTCAAGATACACTCAGCAATCAAAATGTTGGGCGCAAGGAAGCGTAAGACCGCTTTAAATCGATAAATTGTGATTCTTCTTTTGAAGCTAACAGTGCTAAATACCCGTAAACAATGAAGGTATGAATATGGGTTATATGATTAAGGGCGTTTACCACGAAGGTGAAGACGTTGGAGCTAATTTACCCACCGGTGAATTTGAACGCACAAAAAGCACAATCCGAAACTGGATCACACGATCAGGTGCAAAAGGCCCAACCGGTAGAGATGGATTTAGCCCAGATGCCGGACGCTATCACCTTTTTGTTGCTTGGAATTGCCCATGGGCGCATCGCACATTGCTCACGCGTTCCCTCAAAAATCTTGATGACATTATCTCTATTTCTGTTGCCAAACCAAATCGAAATGAGCAGGGTTGGATATTTGATGAAAGTGGCGAGTTTTCAGACCCGCTTTACGGCCTAAATGCAGTTCATCAAATCTATGCAAAAGATAAAATTGAATATACTGGCCGTATCACCGTTCCGGTCCTATGGGATAAAGTTCAAAACTGCATGGTCAGCAACGAGTCCGCCGACATTGTAAGAATGTTGAACGACGCTTTTGCAGATAAATCCAAGAACACACCCAATCTATATCCGGATGAATTACAAAATGACATCGATAGCTGGAATGAAAAGATATATAACAAGGTAAATAACGGCGTTTACCGCGCTGGCTTTGCCTCCACTCAAAGCGCATATGAAACAGCGGCAATTGAGCTTTTTGAAAATCTAGATGAAATCGATGAACATCTTGGCAATAATCGCTTCTTATGCGGCGATCATTTCACAGAAGCCGATGTGCGACTTTTCCCTACACTTGCACGTTTTGATGTCGCTTATCATTACGCCTTTAAATGCAATTTAAAAAAGCTTTCAGACTATGAAAACCTCTGGCCATATGCGCGGGAAATTTATCAAATGCCCGGCGTTGCTGACACCGTGCGTTTTGAGATTTATAAACGTGGATATTTTAGCAAAAGCGAGAAACGCAATCCATTGGGTATTATTCCAATCGGCCCCATAGTTGATTGGAACAAGGCACATAATCGTTAAGTTGCTCTTTGCGAATAAAATTCGACTTGTCAGCAGATCGATTGCCACTTTATATGAGAGCCATCAATTATAAGGAACACATATATGGCGCTTAAACGAATGGTTTTAGAGCTGGGCATGGGCACAGATATCCGCGGTGAAGACCATACCAAAGCAGCCTTGCGCGCTGTTCACAACGCTTTGCGCCAAAACTCACTTTCGATTGCAGATGCATTTGGTCTTAATCGCGAAGATATGGTGGTTAAAATCATCATCGGGGCTCAAAAGCCTGAAACTGTTGACAAGCAAGCCGTCGCTGACCTCTTGCCATACGGCAAGCCAGAGGTCGTTGTTGAACATGGCGGCATGGACACACTTGCTGAAGATGGATCAAGATCAACCATTATGGTCAATGCTGCATTAGTTGTTTATCTGGACTTGCCAGAGGACAAAGTGTGGGGAGATGCGGCATGAGCAAAGAATTAAAACGCATTATCCTTGAAATGGGTACAGGTAACGATCTTTATGGAGAAGATTATACCAAAGCTGCCAAGCGAGCAGTTCAAGATGCGCTACATCACTCGTCTCTGACCGTTTTTAAAAGCCTAAATATCGACCCAAACTCAATGCAGATCGAGCTCAATCTGGCCGCACAATGCCCTGAAAAAATTGACTTGGACGAGGTGGCTAGCACTCTTCCCTACGGACAGGTTACGGCAAAGGGCATTCAAGGCGGATTAAACATCTATGATGAAGTAACAGATCGCACGACGGTGATCGTGAACGCCGGTATTATTGTAAGACTACCGCTTTAAATCTAACCAATGCGATCAAGCTAGCCTCAAATTTATCCGCCTGGCCCGTCCTGAATCGCTTGATTAAAATCGTCAAAACAGCAATTAAATTCACGCAAATAAAAACTTGTATACATATATACCATATAATAGAATTGCTCTGATATGACGTAATAAAAGAGCCTGATATGAAGAAAAATCCATTAAATGTTGCCATTATTGGCACAGGAATGGTTGCAAAAACGCATTTATTGGCGATTGCTGACCTCAAAGATAAGGTCAAGCTTTGTGGTATTTTCTCTCGCAATTCAGAAAATGCTGGCCGATTTGCCAAACAGGCTGAAGACGTATTGAACGCCCCAGTTAAACAATATGGACACATAGATGATATCGCCAATGATAAAGATGTCGACTTTGTCATCGTACTAACCCCGCCAAATGCAAGACTTGAAATCACAAAAACCCTTGCAGGTGCTGGTAAATCCATCTTGATGGAAAAACCCGTAGAGCGCACTTTAAAGGCTGCGGAAAATATTGTTGAGATCTGCAAACAGGCGAATGTGAAGCTGGGCATTGTATTTCAACATCGCACGCGCGCTGCCTCTCAAAAACTAGGTGAAATGATTGCACAAAACGCTTTCGGTTCGCTATCGATTGTTGATGTGCTCGTACCTTGGTGGCGCGATCAAGCCTATTATGACGAACCAGGTCGCGGCACATATGAACGTGATGGCGGCGGAGTTTTAATTTCGCAAGCCATACATTCATTGGACTTAATGCTCAGTCTCACAGGCGAAGTAAAGCAAGTACAAGCCACCGCACGGACCAGTTCGCTACATAAGATGGAGGCAGAAGACTATGTTACAGCCGGATTGGATTTCGCCAATGGTGCGATTGGATCATTACTGGCGACAACTGCAAATTATCCGGGTGCGACTGAAACCATCACACTGCACTTTCAAAAAGCCGTTGCGGAGCTAAAGGCAGGAGGGCTAAAAATACTGTGGCACGAGGGAAAAGACGCTGGAAAAACAGAACATTATGGCGTTGAAACCACCAGCGGTGGCGGTGCGGACCCCATGGCTTTTACTCATGATTGGCATCGGGCAATCATTGATGACTTTGCCAATTGTTTGATCAATGACACCGCTCCCCTCATCTCAGGTCAAGAAGCTCTAAAAGTCCACAAACTCATTGATGCTTTGGTGGCATCTTCTGATAACAAAACTGCAATTGAGATCTAAGGCGAGATAAAAATGAAAAAGAAACTAAAATTCGCAGCACTTGGATTGGACCATCGTCACATTTATGGGCAAGCCACTCATATGCTTGATATTGGCGCTGAGTTTGTTGGTTATTGGACTGAAGGCAACCCAACAACACTTGATGGTTTTGAAAAACGCTTTCCGCAGACAAAGCGCTTTCATGATAAAAAAGCCCTCTTAGAAGATGAAAGTATCGACCTTATATTGATTGCAGCCATTCCATGCGATCGCGCAGCTCTTGCCATTGAAGCCATGGAGCATGGTAAAGATGTCATGACTGATAAACCAGGTTGCACATCGTTAGATCAGTTGGATGCGATTAAGGCTTGCGTTGCGCAAACAGAGCGCATTTGGTCAGTGGATTTTTCAGAACGTTTTGAAGTTGCTTCCGTGACTAAGGCTGCAGAACTTGTGCACCAAGGCGCAATTGGTAAAGTCGTCCAAACAGTGGGACTTGGACCTCACCGTAAAAATTTATCCACCCGACCAGACTGGTTTTTCAAGCTTGAAAAATATGGCGGCATCATCACCGACATCGGATCGCATCAGATCGATCAATTTCTGTATTTTACCAATTCTACAGATGCTGAAGTCACGATGGCCAATGTTGCAAACTATGCCAATCCTGAACATCCTGAACTCCAAGATTTTGGCGAAGTATCGCTCAAATCAGATCAAGGACATGGCTATGTGCGTTTGGATTGGTATACCCCAGACGCATTACCAACCTGGGGTGACGGACGTCTGACAATTCTCGGAACAGATGGATATATCGAGTTGCGAAAATACATAGATGTAGCGCGCAATAACACAACCGATCACTTATATCTCGTCAACAACAATAAATGTGAGCATATTGAATGTGCTGACGCGGGTTATCCATATTTTCAAAATCTAGCCGATGATATTTTGAACCGAACTGAAACAGCAATGTCACAAGCACATTGTTTTAAAGTCATGGAGCTTTCAATCATTGCACAAGAGATGGCGGATAGATCATTTAATGGACCAACAGCATCATGAAAAAGTTCAATATTGCGATCATTGGCGCAGGAATTGGTGAAGAGCATCTAGCAGCCTATTTAAAAATCCAAGATCAGTTCACAGTCAAAACGCTTTGCGACATTGATGAAAACCGCGCAATAAACGTTCGGGCAGATCACAAACATATCGCAATTGAAACCGATTTTGATGCTATTTTAGCCGACCCCGAAATTGATATTATTGATATCTGCTTACCACCCCATCTTCATTTTAAAATGTCGATGGCGGCATTAGCAGCAAAAAAACATGTTATCTGCGAAAAACCATTAGTGAACTCACTAAGCGAAGCAGATCAACTCGAAAAACAGGCACAAAGATACGAACGTGTATTAACGCCCGTCTTCCAATATCGATTTGGACCCGCTCTTGCCAAGTTAACTGCGTTAATGAAAGCCGGATACACTGGTCGCCCCCTCGTCGCTAGTGTTGAAACACACTGGCACCGTGATGCTGAATATTACAACAATCCATGGCGCGGCACATGGAAAGGTGAACAAGGTGGCGCTGTTTTAGGCCATGCCATTCATAACCATGATCTTTTATGCGCAATATTTGGCCCTGTTAAACAATTATCCGCGTTCACCCAAACACGCGTCAATGACATCGAAGTGGAAGATTGCGCCTCGATTTCGTTTCAAATGCAAAATGGTGCCCTCGCCTCAAGCTCCATCACGCTGGGAGCGGCAAGCGATACAACGCGGTTGCGTTTTTGCTTTGAAAAATTAACGGCAGAAAGCGGAGACCTTCCCTATGCCCCCGCTGATGGTAAGTGGAAGTTTCTTGCAAGAGGTGCTGGAGACATTGGCGCCAAACAAAGTGAAATCGATGCGTTTCTAGAATCAACACCCACGCAACATTCTGGTTATGTCGGCTTTTTTAATGCACTTTATGAAAAGCTCAACGGACGAACAAACAATGCTGTCAGTTTTGAGGACGGACGTCGATCCCTCGAACTGGTTTCAGCAATTTATAAATCCACCCGCAACAACAAGATCATCGACCTACCGCTTGCTTCAGATGATGATTATTTCAATGGTTGGATGCCGAAACTCTAATGCAATTATTTTCAAAGCTAATGCCTGCGTTTAAAGGGGTAATGAAATGAAACAAACATGGCGCTGGTTTGGACCCGCTGATACAATTTCTATCGAAGAGCTTTTACAAGCAGGTGTTCAAGGTGTGGTCTCAGCACTACATCACATCGATACCGGCGCAGTTTGGTCCATTAAAGAAATTCAAAAACGCCAAAAGCTCATTGAAACGCTCAAAGATGGTTCACCGTCCAATATCACATGGGATGTTGTTGAAAGCCTTCCCGTTTCCGAAAAAATAAAGACACAATCTGATGGCTGGCGTGAGGATATATCCAATTACATCCAAAGTCTTCACAATCTCTCTGAGTGTGGCATTCAAACCGTTTGCTATAATTTCATGCCTGTATTGGATTGGACCCGAACTGAATTGCGCTCAAAACTCCCTCATGGCGGTTCTGCTATGCGGTTTAATATCGTTGAGTTTGCCTGTTTTGATATCCACATTTTAAAAAGATTAAATGCGGAAAAAGACTATACAAGCGAGATAACAAACGCAGCTGGAAACTATTATGAAAAACTTGACCATCATGGACAAAATGCACTGCAACACAACATCATTGCAGGTCTTCCCGGTGCCAATGACAATTGGCAAATTGATGATATTAAAGCGTTACTTGAAACCTATAACGACATAGATGCAGATAAGCTTCGTCAAAATCTCGTCGATTTTCTAAGTCTTGTTATACCGACATGCGAAGAACTGGGCATTAATTTGTGTTGTCATCCAGATGACCCGCCATTTTCAATTATGGGTCTACCTCGCATCGTGTCAAACCCTGATGATTATGCACATATCATGAAAGCTGTTGATAGCCCCCACAATGGGATCACATTGTGCACCGGATCACTGGGAGTTGCAAAAGATATTGATTTTGAACACTTTATCTCCCAATGGGGGCATCGAATTCATTTTGTGCACCTGCGCAACACCACGCGCGAAGGACCATCATCTGACGAAAAGCACAGCTTTTATGAAGCAGCACATCTTGAGGGTGATACAAATATGGTTGGTGTCATTGCTGGCCTCTTAAACGAAGAGAAAAAACGCCGACAACAAAACCGCACGGACCACGAAATACCTATGAGGCCCGACCACGGACAGGAGATTTTGGACGACTTGCATCGTAACTCAATGCCGGGCTATCCACTAATTGGCCGTGTACGCGGACTTGCAGAACTCCGAGGAATTATAAAAGCGCTTGAATAAAGCGTTTTTCATCATTTCAACTTGGAAAACCAATCTTCAAGGTGTTTTATCTCATCCTTTGAATATCTGATACCAAGTTTTGACCGCCGCCATAAAACATCATCGGCACACGTTACCCATTCATGTTCTATCAGATAACCAACTTCTGCTTCAGTCAATGTATGGGCAAATTGAACACCGAGATCTTCATATGACTTTGCGTCTTTTGTAATTTTCCAAGCATTCGTGCCGTAAGAGCGCACCAATCGTGCTGCATGATTTTGCGTCAAAAACGGATATTCCGATTTAAGTTTTGCAACTTTGGAATCATATTCAGACGGTGCAAAATCACCACCAGGCAACATGCCTTCAGCTGTCCAAGGTTTTCCTTTTGCACCGATGGTTTCTTCAATCTTTTCCAACATTGATTCTGCCAACCTGCGGAACGTGGTAATCTTTCCGCCAAAAATATTAATCATGGCGGCTTGATTATCGGGTTGCTCCTTTTTCAAAACATAGTCGCGTGTTGCTTCTTGCGCTGCGGTCGCACCATCGTCAAACAATGGACGAACACCTGAATAAGTCCACACAATATCGTCTTCAACAATTGGTTTTTGGAAATATTCGCTCGCAGCATCACACAAATAACTACGCTCTTTCGGAGTAATTTTTACATCAGCAGGATCACCTTCATAATCCTGATCTGTTGTACCAATCAATGTAAAATCTTGCTCATATGGCAACGCAAAAATAATTCTGCCGTCAGCATTTTGGAAGATATAAGCGCGATCATGATCATGCAATTTCGGCACAACAATGTGACTGCCCTGCACCAAACGCACATTCTTTGCATCATTGACCCCTGCGGCTTGACCTAAAACTTTATCTACCCAAGGCCCAGCGGCATTAATAACAATACGTGCTTTGTGTTCAGACACATCCCCTGACTGCATATCCTGGGTTTTAATAACCCATATATCATCCTGACGAATTGCTGAGATCACCTTTGTTTGTGTATTAATAGACGCACCGCGCGCGCGCGCATCCATCGCATTGAGCACCACAAGGCGCGCATCGTTGACCCAACAATCGGAATATTCAAATCCTTTTGTGAACAGGGGCTTTAATGGCTTACCAGTCTCATCAGTCTTTAAGTTCACTGTTTTTGTTGGTGGAAGTAACTTACGCTTCCCAATATAATCATAAAGAAAAAGCCCAGCACGCAATAACCATGCGGGACGTAAATCTTTATGATGCGGCAAAATAAACCGCATTGGCCAAATAATATGTGGCGCAGCTTTTAATAAAACCTCACGTTCACTTAGTGCTTCTCGCACCAGGCGAAACTCGTAATGCTCAAGATAGCGTAATCCACCATGAATCAACTTTGACGACCATGAAGAAGTCCCACTCGCCAGATCATTCATCTCAGCAAGATAAACAGAATATCCTCGGCCCGCCGCATCACGCGCGATTCCGCAGCCATTTACGCCACCACCGATTACAAATACATCCATCAGATCAGACAATTTATTCTCCATCATCGTTCATTATGATGATGGATATAACCGAAACGAAAATAAAATGAAAGCATAACGAAAATAAAATTTTCGTTATTTGCCGTTAAATCGAAAACACGTTCATCGGACCAATATGTGTTTGCTGCGGATCATTGAACTGCGATTTCGGTGCGATTGTAAAGCACTCTTGGTCAAACCACTTCCAGTCATCACGCCAGGTCCAACAACCATGTTTCTTATAAACATTGGTGAATTCCTGTGCATAGGCAATATCCGTTTTGAAGCATATCGGGTCTTGAAGTTCCGCACCGAAATAAGTTTTTGCCAACGGCAATGATCGATTTGACAGATAATTGCCCATCCATTGCTTAAATCCGATCTCAGACTGCAACTGATCGACCACCCGAAAAACTTGTAGATGGTCTTCATGTCCGTATTCTCCCCATGGATTATGGGTAAAGACATTCATGTCTGATGTCAGTTCAGCTCGCAAAAGCTCGATGATCGAATAGTAATTCTCGGTGTAAATCTGTGATATGCTTTTGGGAGCAGAATTTGTTGCAAGCCCAGGTATGGCCCGAACAGCTCGCCTCTTCAGCTCACGTTTAATGGCTTCATTACTAAAGATGATGCCATATTGAGAGATCTCTGGCTTCTCCCAATTGGCACATCCATATGTACCAGCCTCGGTTATTTTTAAAGATTTAATGTTTGGATGCGGTAATTCTGCAAGTGCAGCTGCTCGTTTTGCACCAATATCTGGTTCCGCCCAAAAATCTTCGTAGACCACAATAATCTTGCTAGCCTCACGTAGAATTGATGAAAACCAAAGGTTCTCATCGTCTGGATGTGCAACAACAACCACAATATTTGACAATATTGTGCTCTCTGGATCAGCCATGAACGCCCCTTCAAAGTTAGACCCGCATATTAAATTGTAATCGCATTTCGCAAGATTTCGATCGACTGGAGCAAAACCTGATGAAAAACGTGCAAACACATGTCTGCATTCGTCACCATAACATAAGAAACCGAAATGGCAGTAAAGACTTTTGAGGAAGGTTAATTCTTAGGAGGTGCTGTGCTCTCACGCACAACCAGATCAACATCCATTACAATCACATCTGAATCTGAGATCGCACTGTCGTTCATCATACGAGATAACAATATTTGAGCGGCTTGACGTCCAAGACCTAATCTATCCTGTCGCATGGTTGTAAGCGCCGGTACAAAATGTTCGGCAAGCTCAATATCATCAAAACCAATCACCGCCATATCTTCAGGAACGTTGATATTGGAAGCTGAGAACTCCGCAATCAAGGCACAAGCAATCTGATCTGACGCACAGAAAATTGCCGTTGGCTTTTCATCCATCTCCATAATTCGTCGCGCGGCAAGCCGTCCAGAATTTAAATGGAAATCACCATCTAAAACCCATTCTTTACGAACCGGGATATTATGTTCTTTGAGGGTTTTGATAAAACTCTCATGCCGCGCATCTGTCAGCACATTCCCCTGAGGCCCCATAATATGTGCAATTTTCGTATGCCCTAAATCAATAAGATGTTTAACTGCTTCAACAGCGCCCCTACGGTTCGCGCTTCTGACAGATGGAAAATCAGCGTTATCCAACCACTCACAAGCGAAAACGATTTGATTGCGTTGCGGTGCTTCAACCAGATCTCTCGCCACATCCCGATCAAGCCCGCCATCGAACACAATCATACCATCAGCACGACCATCATTAAAATAATCAATAAGATGCTCACCAGCTGCAGATATCTGTGCCGTTTCAGCAATCAGCATGGAAAATCCGTTAGGGGAAAGCACGGTCTGAATACCCTGCAGGATCTGTGAAAAAAACGGATTTCCAATATCCGGCAACAGAACTAAAATCGCATTAGATTTGCGTGTTCGAAGGTTGCGAGCGGCTCTATTTACACGATATCCAGTGGCCTTTACAGCCTCCAAAACAGCTTCTCGAGTTGCTTTACTCACAACCGAAGGGTTACTTAGAGTGCGAGAGATAGTGGCTGTTGAAACTCCAGCAACTTTTGCAACATCCTGAATTTTAACGGATTTTTTCAATCGACTTCCAACCAACGCAAAGTATTTTTTATAGAACTACTTTTTTTTGTTGACTCATTCAATAAAAAAAGAAATCTTTATGTAATCGTTTGCAGGCGTGTTTTCAGAAGACACCAATGTAATCGATTACAGACACATTTAACTCAACAATCGTTATTTCTGGGAGGAAATTGTATGAGAATTCTAAAAACAGCATTGGCTGTTACTACAGCTTTGTCTTTCACAACACTTGCAAACGCAACAGATCTTGAAGTTACACACTGGTGGACTTCTGGTGGTGAAGCTGCCGCTGTGGCTGAATTTGCTAAAGCGTTCGACGCGACAGGCAACAAATGGGTAGACGGAGCGATCGCCGGTTCAGGTGGTACAGCGCGTCCAATCATCATTTCACGCATCTTGGGCGGTGACCCAATGCACGCTACACAGCTAAACCACGGTCGTCAGGCTGAAGAGTTGGTTGAAGCTGGTTTGATGCTTGACCTAACAGATGTTGCAGAAGCTGGTGGCTGGCGCGATGTTGTAAACCCTGTTCGCCTTCTAGACAGCTGTACTGTTGACGGTAAAGTTTATTGTGTTCCTGTGAACATTCACTCACCACAGTGGTTGTGGTTGTCACACGAAGCATACAAAACAGCTGGCATCGACGTTCCTTCTGATTGGTTTGAGTTTGTAGAATCAGCTCCAAAACTAACTGAAGCTGGTATCGTTCCACTAGCTATGGGTCAGCAGTCATGGCAGACAAACCTCGCATTCGGTGCGATCATGGTTGCTGTGGGCGGTACAGACCTTTACCTTGACGTTCTAACAAACAAAAGCGCTGAAGCTGCTGCAAGTGCTGAAATGACAAAAGTGTTTGAAGCATTTGCTGCTGCACGTCTATTGTCAGAAGGTTCAAACGTTCAAGACTGGAACCAAGCAACAAACTTGGTGATCACTGGTAAAGCTGGTGGCCAGATCCATGGTGACTGGGCCCAAGGTGAGTTCCAAGTTGCAAACCAAACAGCTGGTACAGACTACACATGTCTTCCTGGCTTGGGTGTAAACGAAATCATCGCAACTGGTGGTGATGCATTCTACTTCCCTAAGCAGGATGATCCAGAAATCGAAAAAGCACAAAAAGAACTTGCTGCTTTGATGATTTCACAAGAAGTGCAAGTCGCCTTTAACCTCAAGAAAGGCTCATTGCCGATCCGTGGTGATGTTGATCTTTCAGCAGCAAACGACTGCATGAAAAAAGGTCTTGCTATTCTAGCTGCTGGCAACATTTTGCCAGATGGCGTGAACGCATACACAGCAGATACACAAGGTCAGATGGACGACCTTACTGTTGAGTTCTGGAACGACAAAAGCATCACAGTTGCTGATGCACAAGCTCGTTACGTTGAAATCATCAAAAACGCTGACTAAGAGCTGAATATTATCAGGGCTGCAGTTTAAAACACTGCGGCCCTGGTTTTTATCAGTCTAGTTACAAGGCACACCCAAATACCTCTCAGACAGGGGTGTTTTGATGTACTTTGAAAAAAAGTAAAGGGGAGGCATGATGTCACTTTCGGACGCAGAACATTTGAGCGGAGCTGCAAAGCCACCGTCCAAACTGTTCAAAAACTTAACGGCTAAAATCGCTGCTATTCCGATGATTTTCACAGCGGTAGTCGTATTTATCGGATGTACGATCTGGACGATCTACCACTCCTTTACAAAATCACGCCTGTTGCCCGCACCGGACAAATGGGTTGGTTTAGACAATTATGAACGTCTATGGAGCGAAAACCGTTGGGTGGTTAGCATTGAAAACCTTGCGATCTACGGCGTCTGCTCGCTGATTTTGTCACTCGTTATTGGCTTTTTACTCGCCGCATTGCTGGACCGTAAAATCCGATTTGAAAACACAATCCGAACCATCATTTTGTATCCATTTGCGCTTTCCTTCGTGGTGACCGGTCTTGTCTGGCAGTGGATTTTGAACCCGGAACTTGGCCTTCAAAATGTTGTCCGCAATTTAGGCTTTGAGAACTTCACCTTTGACCCGATCAACAACGCAGAAATCGTAATCTTCGGCATCTTGATTGCAGGTATCTGGCAAGGTTCAGGCTTTGTGATGGTCCTTCTGCTTGCAGGTATGCGCGGCATTGATGAGGATATCTGGAAAGCCTCACGCGTTGAAGGTATCCCAGCTTGGAAAACCTATCTTTTCATTGTGATCCCAATGATGCGCCCAGTATTTGTGACCGCTCTTGTGATCATCTCAGCAGGTATCATTAAAGTTTATGATCTGGTTGTGGCGCAAACATCTGGGGGACCGGGTATCGCGTCTGAAGTTCCAGCTAAATACGTGATCGACAAAATGTTCCAATCACAGAATTTGGGGCTCGGTTTCGCAGCTTCTACAATGATGTTGCTAAGTGTTTTGGTGGTTCTAATTCCATGGGCCTACCTTGAATTTGGAGGTAAGAAAAATGGCTGATACGACCGCAACTACATTTGAAGGTCCAAGCGGACCAAAGCCAAAGAGAGCGTTCTCTTCAACCAATATCATTATCTACGGCACATTGTTTGTCGTTTGCTTATACTACCTCTTGCCACTCTATGTCATGATCATGACATCACTTAAAGGCATGCCGGAAATCCGTTTGGGCAATATTTTTGGCCCTCCGGTTGAAGTGACATTTGAACCATGGGTGAAAGCTTGGGCAGAAGCTTGTACTGGAATTAATTGTGATGGTCTAAGCCGCGGGTTTAGTAATTCGATTTGGATCTTGGTACCATCTGTATTCCTGTCGATCGCCATTGCATCAGTTAATGGCTATGCGTTGGCAAACTGGAAATTCAAAGGTTCTGAAGTCTTCTTCACTATTTTAATCTTTGGTGCATTCATTCCCTATCAGGTTATGATCTACCCAATCGTGATTTTGCTTCGTGAAAGTGGCGATGGGATAACCAATATTATGCAATTCTTCTATGAGGATGCACCAAGGTTCCGTCTCATGGGCTCACTCTCTGGCCTCGTCATCGTACACACAATCTTCGGCATGCCGATATTAACATTGCTCTTCAGAAACTACTTCACATCTGTTCCTGAAGACTTGTTTAAAGCTGCCCGTGTTGATGGCGCAAAATTCTGGGGTATTTACTTCCGCATTATGTTGCCAATGTCACTGCCGATCTTCGTCGTCGCTATGATCTTGCAAGTCACAGGGATTTGGAATGACTTCCTCTTTGGCGTGATCTACACCAAGCCTGAAACATATCCAATGACAGTGCAACTCAACAATATCGTAAACTCGGTTCAAGGCGTTAAAGAATATAACGTTAACATGGCGGCAACTCTTCTAACCGGCCTTGTACCACTCATAATTTATTTCGCTTCTGGCAAGCTATTTGTTCGCGGCATCGCAGCCGGCGCTGTAAAAGGATAATAAAAATGACAAACACCAACCCTTCAGTTGAAATCAAACAGCTCGATCTTAGCTTTGGTAGAGTCGAAGTTCTTAAAAACTTAAACCTTGAAATTGCGCGCGGCGAATTTCTAGTCCTTCTTGGATCATCAGGTTGCGGCAAATCTACTTTGCTAAACTGTATTGCAGGCCTTTTGGATGTGACAGGTGGTCAGATTTTCATCAATGATAAAAACGTCACCTGGGCTGAACCTTCTGACCGCGGTATTGGGATGGTATTCCAATCATACGCGCTTTATCCGCAGATGACAGTGGAAGGTAACATGAGCTTTGGCCTCAAAAACGCTGGGATGGCAAAAGACGAGATCAAGCGCCGTGTTGATAAAGCCGCCGGTATTTTACAGCTTGAGCCATTATTGGCACGTAAACCATCAGCTCTATCTGGTGGTCAGCGCCAGCGTGTTGCGATCGGTCGCGCTCTGGTTCGTGATGTGGATGTGTTCTTGTTTGATGAACCGCTCTCTAACCTTGATGCAAAACTTCGTACTGATTTGCGTGTTGAGATTAAGCGTCTTCACCAACAGCTTCAAAACACAATGATCTATGTTACGCATGACCAAGTGGAAGCGATGACATTGGCTGACCGGATTGCCATCATGAAAGACGGCATCATCCAACAGCTTGATGATCCAAACACAATCTATGCCAAGCCTCGCAACAAATATGTTGCCGACTTTATCGGCTCACCTGCGATGAACTTCTTTAAAGGCGATATCAAAAACGGTTCATTTAAAAGCCCTGAAGTCCAGATGGACCTAAAGGGATACGAGACTGTAGAAGATAAAGTGCCTGATACTGAGGCATGGCTTGGTATTCGACCTGAGCATATTTTATCCGGAGACAACGCTAAGGGCTGCTCATTCGTTGGAGATGCGACAATTGAAATCGTTGATCCAATGGGTTCCGATACGCTTGTTTGGGCATCGCTTGCAGGACAATCCATCCGGGTTCGAACTGAAGGACAGTCTTCACTCAAAGTTGGTGAAACACTTAAGATTGGCTTCAATGCAGACAAACTTTCAATATTTGACACAGCTACTGAACTAAGAGTTTAAAATGGTGTTAAAAACTTCGTTGCTTGGCTGCTGGGATCTGAAAGACGAGACCAGCAAATATAGCCTGCCGTTCAAAATTCCAGGAGATGGCATAACAGCACTTCACAATGAAGGACTGATTAGCGATCCATATTTTGGCCGAAACGAATATGACGTTCGCTGGATTTGTGATCGCGACTGGATTGCCAAGCGCTCATTTGAGGTGACAGATACAGACCTTGATTTGGTTGTATCTGAACTCGACACTGTGTCTGAGATCAAAATCAACAACGAAGTAATTCATGAAACCAAAAATGCATTTAGAACCTACCGAGCATCGGTAAAGTCAGCCCTACGCCAAGGGCAAAATGATATTGAAATCCGCTTTAAGGCGGTCACAAAATACGCAAATGCGCAGCAAGAAGCTCAACCTTACTTCGTGCCAGATATGAAGAAAATGTGCCCTATCCATAACGGGAATATGGTGCGCAAACCACAATGTGATTTTGGCTGGGATTGGAATATTGCGCTCGCGCCATTTGGCTTGTTTGGAGATATATATCTTGAACCAAGCAAAGCGGTTCGATTTGAAAACTTTAAAGTCAATCAGACCCACAGTAACGGCACTGTTTCGGTTGAACTATCAGTCGCGATTGCAAATAACGCGAATAATGATCTTGATTGTGTATTCAGCTTAGATGGCCAAGATATTAAAGGAACCTATGACGCAACACGAAGCATAGCAATTGCAACTATTGAAATAACAAACCCAGATTTATGGTGGCCAGCTGGCCAAGGCGATCAAAAACTTTACGACGTGACCGTTTCAATCGGTGAAGCCAAACTGCAAAAACGTATCGGTCTTTGTGATATTAAACTTGTCAGCGAACCTGATGAGGTGGGTCGTTCCTTCGGCTTTGAGGTAAATGGTCGAGCTATATTTGCCAAAGGCGCCAATTGGATTCCTGCTGATGCGTTAGCCGGGCGAATTTCAAAGCAGGATGTAAGCGAGCTGCTACAATCCGCTGTCGATGCAAACATGAATATGATCCGCATCTGGGGCGGTGGTCGCTATGAACCGGATTGGTTTTACGACATGTGCGACGAACTCGGACTGATGATCTGGCATGACCTCATGTTCTCCTGCAATTTATATTCAGCAACCGATGAATTCATTTCAGAGATCGAAATTGAAGTTAAAGAAGCAGTCCTTCGCATCGATTATCACGCATGTATTGCGGTGTGGTGTGGCGATAATGAATTGTTGGGTGCGCTAACCTGGTTCGAAGAAGCTGTTAAAGACAGAGATCGCTATCTCGTCGGTTACGATCGGCTTAACCGGGCGATTGAAAAACAAGTGAAAGGCAGCGCACCTCATTCTAATTGGTGGCCATCTAGCCCCTCACCTGGACCCATGTCTTTTGGTGACACATGGCATGACGACACATCCGGCGACATGCATTTCTGGTCGGTATGGCACGAAGGTAGAGACTTTGATCATTATCGCGATGTATCACCGCGGTTCTGTTCAGAATTCGGCTTCCAATCCTATCCATCAATGAATGTCATCCGACAATTCGCTGAAGACGAAGATTTAAACATCGCGTCACCTGTTATGGAAAGTCACCAAAAAGACAAAGGTGGTAATGCGCGCATTGCAGAAACAATGTTCCGCTACTTCCGCTTCCCAAACAGCTTCGAAAATTTTGTCTATCTTAGCCAGGTTCAACAGGGTCTTGCTATCAAAACCGCTGTTACGCATTGGCGAAGCTTAAAACCTCACAGCATGGGTGCACTCATCTGGCAACTCAATGACACTTGGCCGGTTTGTAGCTGGGCAAGCTTGAATTATGGCGGCGACTGGAAACTGCTCCATCACATGGAAAAGCACTTCTTCACACCTTTGCTTGTCAGCGCTGTTCCAATGGACGATAAAATTGTGCTCAGAGCCTCCAACGATCTTCCACAAGCAAGCAAGGCTGAATTGCAGGTCTTTGCACTATCAATGTCAGGCGAGCAACGTGAATTGGCAACCAAAACATTCAACGTTGGTATCGAGCAAGCAATCGATATCGTTGAAATTTCAAAAACCGATATCTGCGATGATATTTTGGTTTACAAATGGATAGATGAAGAAGGCGCAGTGATGCAAGATCACCTTGCACTTCAACCATACAAAGCCTATGCGCTGCCGGATCCAAATATCTCATTTGATATTGAGGAAAAAGAAGGCGTCTTTAGCCTTACTCTTCGCGCTGACAAACCAGCATTTTACGTTTCAATTGAAGCCGATGTTTCCGGGCGTTTTTCGGACAACGGGTTCCTCATGACGTCGCACGAAGATGTCGTGATCACGTTCGTACCTAAAGACAACGGTGCGCGAGCTAATTTTGTTATTCGCGATCTAAGAAACGCGACCTTATAAATTATATAAAGGAAAAATCATGCAGAGCTTTTCATATCAACTTTATTCCTCCCGTAACTTTCCGCCTCTGGATATCACATTGCAGATGCTATCTAATTTGGGATATGCAGGCGTGGAAAGCTACGGCGCCCTTTTGCTAGAAATACAAGATCCAGCCGCAACACGCGCGATGTTGGATGAGAATAACCTAGCAATGAAATCCAGCCATGTTGGCCTTGATTTCATTAAAGATGATCCAAAAGCAGTTATTGCTCTTTGCAATGCGCTTGGCATCACCAATGTTTACGGACCATATTTACAGGCAGAAGATCGTCCAACAACATCAGATGGTTGGATTGATTTTGCAAAATCGCTGACTGAAATGAGCAAGCCACTGCGCGACGCAGGCTTGGGATTTGGCTGGCACAATCACGATTTCGAATTCACTGCACTTGCAGATGGTGGCATGCCGATGGAAATCATGATGGATGAAGCCGACACGCTTGAAATGGAATTTGATGTTGCTTGGGCTGTTCGCGCAGACTACGACCCAATCGAGTTCATCAAGAAATACGCCTCTCGCATTACAGCAGCTCACGTTAAAGATATTGCACCTGCAGGTGAATGTGTCGAAGAAGATGGTTGGGCCGATGTTGGTCACGGCGTTATTGATTGGCCAAGCATTTATGGCGAGTTGCGCTCAGTTGGTACCGAGCTGTTTGTTATGGAACATGACAATCCAAGTGATCACCATCGTTTTGCAAAGCGCTCTTTAGAAAACTGCTTAAAATTCTAAGTTACAGTAAGGATGAAACTCATGAAAAAACTAGGTGTAGGCATCATTGGCTGTGGCAACGTTTCTGCCCATTACATGCGTTATGGCAATACATTTAATGGCACTGAAGTCATTGCATGCGCAGATATTAATCCTGAGGCTGCAAAAGCGCGCGCAGAGGAATTTAATTTGCGCGCTGATACGATAGAAGGTCTGCTCGCTGCAGATGACATTGATATCATCATCAATCTCACCATTCCAGCGGCCCATCTTGAAGTCTCGCGCTCGATCCTGAATGCTGGCAAACATGTTTATTCAGAAAAACCTTATGTGCTAAGCACAGAAGAAGGTGATGAGCTAAAAAAACTTGCGACTGAAAAAGGCCTTCGCATTGGTTCTGCACCAGATACATTCTTGGGCGGAAGTCATCAGCATGCAAGACAACTGATTGATAGCAATGCAATTGGCAAGGTTACATCTGGCACCGCTATCGTAATGAGCCATGGCATGGAACATTGGCATCCGAACCCGGACTTCTTCTTCCAACCAGGTGCTGGTCCGGTATTAGACATCGGTCCTTACTATATTTCAAACTTGGTACAGCTATTAGGACCTGTTGAAAATATATCAGCCATGACATCAACGCCGTCTAAAACCAGAACGATCTCAAACGGCCCACGTAATGGCGAGCAAATTCCAGTTGATACACCTACAACGATCCATGCTTTGCTGCAGTTTAAATCTGGCGCAATCATTACCGTGATTTGTAGTTGGGATGTTTGGAACCATGATCATAATCACATGGAGCTTTATGGTGAAGATGGAACGATGTATCTGCCAGACCCAAACTTCTTCGCTGGCGATCTGAAGATCACATCACAAGGCGAAGCGGTTGATCTTCCATCTTGGGAACATCCTTTCTCAGTGCCAAACTTTAAGAATGACAATGCGGGTGGCCAGATGCTTGCAAACTATCGCGGTGCAGGTTTGTCCGACATGTCCCTCGCGATCCAAGAAGGTCGTGAGCACAGATGTTCAATGGAATTTGCCCATCATGTGGTTGATGTCATGACATCCATATTGAAGGCTGGTGAAACAGGTCAAACAGTCCAATTGACAACAACTTGCGAGCGCCCCGCGGCTCTTGATGCTGCAGCAGCGCAAGAACTATTAGCGTAAAAGTTAGGTAACGGAGGAAATGAAATGCCAAATACAATGAAAGGCCCAGGAATATTTCTGGCTCAGTTTTTAGGTGATGAGGCACCATTTAACTCGTTACCGGCAATTACCAAATGGGCGGCAAGCTTGGGCTATGAAGGCGTGCAAATTCCAACTTGGGATGCCCGCATTTTTGATCTTGAAAAAGCGGCAACATCGCAAGCTTATTGCGATGAAGTTAAGGGCATTTGCCAAGATGCTGGCGTTGAGATCACCGAGCTTTCAACGCACCTCCAAGGCCAACTGATCGCGGTCAACCCCGCTTACGATGCGCAGTTTGATGGATTTGCCCCCAAAGAAGTGCATGGCAATCCCAAAGCACGACAAGAATGGGCTGTTCAGCAAATGTTGTGGGCCGCAAAAGCCTGTCAAAATTTGGGGTTAACCGGTTCAGTCTCATTCACTGGATCCCTCGCCTTCCCTTATCTGTATCCTTGGCCACAGCGCCCACAAGGCTTGATTGAAGAAACCTTTGCAGAGCTTGGGCGCCGCTGGACTCCAATTCTCAATGCCTATGAAGATGCAGGTGTTGATGTTGGCTATGAAATTCACCCAGGTGAAGATGTATTTGATGGCATTACATTTGAAATGTTCTTAGAGGCTGTTGGCAATCACAATCGCTGCATGATCAATTATGATCCATCACACTTCTTGTTGCAGCAATTAGATTATCTCGACTTTATTGATATTTATCACGAACGCATCAGCGCATTTCACGTCAAAGACGCCGAGTTTAACCCATCTGGTCGTCAAGGCGTTTATTCCGGTTATCAAAGCTGGACACAACGCGCTGGACGTTTCCGTTCGTTAGGCGATGGTCAGGTTGATTTTGCAGGGATCTTCTCTCGCCTTGCCACACATGGATTTGATGGTTGGCCAGTGCTTGAATGGGAATGTTGCTTAAAACACCCAGAAGTCGGTGCTGCAGAAGGTGCACCGTTCATCAAAAAGCACATCATTCCGTTAACAGACAAAGCATTTGATGATTTCGCGGATGCTGGAACGGATATGGATGCAATCCACAAAATGATTGGGATTAAATAGGAAATACAATGACCTGCACTGATTTGCAAAACCCTTTAAAACTAGGCATGGTTGGCGGTGGTGAAGGAGCTTTCATCGGTGCTGTCCATCGCATTGCTGCACGTATTGACAACAGGTTCTCGCTCGTTGCGGGTGCATTGTCATCAAACCCTGATCGTGCCCTAAGATCAGGCCAATCTCTTGGTCTTGCAGAAGACCGCATTTATTCAGACTTTAAACAAATGGCAAAGATGGAAGCAGCGCGTGACGATGGTATTGATGCTGTCTCCATTGTTACGCCAAACCATATGCATGCGCCTGTCGCAAAAGCGTTTTTAGAAGCTGGCATTCACGTCATTTGCGACAAGCCTCTGACGGCGCAATTGGACGAAGCGCTTGAGCTGGAGCAAGTCGTCAAAAGCAGCGGCAAATTATTTGTGCTTACACATAATTACACCGGCTATCCGATGATGCGTCAGGCACGAGAAATGGTGCAAAACGGTGATCTTGGTGCCATTCGTGTAGTACAAGCTGAATACGCGCAGGATTGGCTCACCGAACCCGCTGATGATGATAATAAACAAGCGGCTTGGCGCACAGATCCGAAAATGGCTGGCGCGGGTGCAATTGGTGATATTGGTACCCATGCATATAATCTGGCTTGTTTTGTCTCAGGCCTTAAAGTTGAGCAATTGTCAGCTGAACTTTCGAGCTTTGTCGGCGCTCGTCTTGTAGATGATAACGCACATATTAATTTACGCTTTGAAAATGGTGCGCGTGGCAGCATTTGGGCGAGCCAAATTGCACCCGGCAACGAAAACAGCTTAAGACTGCGGGTTTATGGCGACAAAGGCGGCATTGAATGGTCGCAAGAAAATCCAAATAATTTATGGTTCACCCCGTTTGGAGAACCCAAAAGATTGATCACCCGCTCTGGCGCTGGTGCATCGGACTTAGCAAATCGTGTGAGCCGCACACCTGGCGGGCATCCTGAAGGTTACCTTGAAGGCTTCGCTACAATTTATACAGAAGCTGCCGATGCGATTTTAGCCCACAACAATAGCTCTGCTTTAGCTGCCGGCCATCATATCAACTCAATTGAAGAAGGCATGGCTGGCATGAGATTTATCGATGCCTGTCAGAGCTCCTCAAAAAATGATGCAGGTTGGGTCTCTCTCTAGTTTGATATGATATTTACCCTGAAGTTCTAAACTTCAGGGTAATAACCAAAACTTTTAAAGCTGGCCGATTTGCCATGTCCGTTCATATCAAACGCGACCATGCCAACAAACGCGCCAGTAAACGAGGAATGTTCACCCACACCACCTTCATCTGATATTACCGAGGCATCCATTTCAGGGCCGATGGGTTGCCATACCTGTTCACCGACCATGCGCCAAAAAAACTGCTGTACTTTCCGGTCAACTTCCACACGCAATTCGACCTCACCATCTGGAATAGCGACAGGCACTTCCAGTAGAAAATCAATTTCGCCCATCGGCCAGTTGCCAGGGCAAGATTGGATCACCAAACAGCGACCGAGCTCTTCATCAGCTGTGACCAGAAGTGCATGATATTTTGTTTGATTATAATAGGTCGTCAGACCAGCACCATGTTGATAAAGCTCAGGCGAGAAATCTGTAATTGTCGATGCAGAGTAACAATGATGTTCTTGACGCCGCGCGACCAAAGCTTGCTCAAACCAGCTGCCGATCATCTCACGACCAATTAACGTAAGACCGCTACTTTCGCTTTTAAAAATTCGGTCCGTTTCAGGTGTACGCAACCATTGAAATTCCTTCGGCAACGCTTGCCCGGTAAATTGATGCTCAACAGCTTTTGGCGCATTGGGTTCTAAACCATTTAGCGCAATTTCTTCACGTGCCAATGAAGAACCATGTTCAAGATAAAGCCAGTCATCGTCTTTCCAAACACAGCGTTCTATCCCTGTTTCACGCCCCAGCGGACAAAATCGGCCTTCAAGCGGTCGCCCCATCAAAAATGTATGATAGAAATCACCATTTGGCGTATCAACATACTGGCCGTGCCCTGTACGTTGGATCGGATGATCAGAGGCATCTTTTGCCGTGATTAAATGTTTATCAGGGTGTGTTTCATAAGGCCCCTCAATGTGCCGTGAACGCGCCATCGTCACCGCATGCTGATAACCTGTTCCACCTTCCGCAACCGTTAAATAATAGTAACCATTGCGTTTGAAGATATGGGGTCCTTCTGTCAAACCAAGATCAGTCCCTGGATAGATATCGATGGCAGGGCCAAATAGACCTTTTTCTTCCGACCATTCCTGCAACAAAGTACCATTGAAGCGGTGATGCGCCTGATTAACACCTGTGCCCTTTGCACGATGGTTCCATTGCATGTTCACAAACCATTTTCGACCATCATCATCATGGAATAAAGACGGGTCAAATCCGGATGAATTTACAAAGATCCGCTCTGACCATTCGCCGTCAATCGTATCGCAAGATACAATATAATTGTGCGTATCTTTAGAGCTGCCCCATAAGCGTTTTACATCAGTATAAACCAACCAAAACTTCCCATCAGCGTGGCTTAAACACGGCGCCCAAATGCCGCCACTGTCTGGATTTCCACGCATGTCCAATTGGTCAGCTCGGTTGAGAGGACGTGAGACAAGTTCCCAATTAACAAGATCCTTACTATGATGGATTTGAACGCCGGGATACCATTCGAAAGTGGATGTTGCGATATAATAATCATCCCCCACCCGACAGATTGATGGATCTGGATTAAACCCCGGCAATATTGGATTTTTTATCATGACATCCTCCCTTTTTTTAACGATTAAAAAAATACATTAATTTGGAGAGAACACCAAGTCCTTTCAGTCAAAAAAGCCAAATAAATATGATTATTTGGATAAGTCTTTGATCTCCATATATTGAGCAATCGTATTGATTTCTTGCATCCAACTATTCACAAGCCCGAGCGATGATGGCGCAGCTGATACACCAGGCGCAATTTCATTTTTCAAAACAGAATTTACCGCAAGGGCAACTGTGATAGAAACGAGTTGCGCCATGGCTGATCCTTGTTCGTTCCCATGCGCATCCAAGGAATACGTCTTGTGATAAACCGTTTCACCATTTAAGTTTTCAGCCTGCAAAGACACACAAAGCACAACGCGGTCAGGTTCATTTTCATCATAGGAATGTTGGGCTAAAAGATCATCGGAGATCTGCTTTAATCGCGCATCCCCCTCAGTACCCGTCAAAGTCTCGATCTCTTTAAACAAACCATCCCAAGCCTGCGCCCAACCGTTAAGTCGTAAGGTTCCGCGCACAAACTGTTTGACCTTCCAATCAGCATCAAATTTATAATCTTCGATGAAAGGCAAACTGTCTCTGTTTGGATAAACCTCAAACTCTTCATCTTTGGCGAGCGGTGCTTTAAAGGTAGAAATCGCATCCCAAGGGCGCGCCACATCATAAGGCTTGAAGTCCTTTATGGATTTGGATGGAGACCGCAGCGCTTTTAGAACGCCCAACGGCGACCAACTAAACTTATACCGAAAGTCATTTGCAAACTTCGGCACGCCACCACAATAAGACACAAAGCTCAATTCGTTATCCGCATTGTAGGTATCAGATTTACGATAATCATCGACCAACCAATGCGCCATCAGGTGATCAATCCCTGGATCAAGCCCAACCTCATTGACAAAGCACAAGCCTTTTTCACGCGCTGTGGAACTTAAATCCCGCATCTCTGGAGAGATATAAGAAGACGACACAAAATGCGCGTTGTTGGCAATACACTTCACCGCAATTGGCACATGCCAGTCACCCGGCAACATGGAAACTGCAAGGTCCCCTTCCCCTAAAGCATTGCCCAACGTATCAATATCAAAGGCACGAATATCAGCATCTAGTCCAGCGAGTGCAGCTTGCGCCGTTGCAACGGTTCTATTCCAAACCACAACATTGTGACCTTCTGAGATCAGTTTTTTCAAACCTGGAATGGATGAAAGGCCAGTACCAACCCAATGTATTGTCGTCATGATATCGCCCTTTTAAAGTTCTGATGTGTGTTGTTTGAAAGACTCATATGCACCTGCCCAAACACCTTGATCCATATTATCAAGTTTAAGCAGATACGGAAGCAATTGCTCAGCATAATCCTGACTACTTTCAACAGGAAGCATAGAAGGTAAATTATCAATTGCCATCACATCAAGATAATTCGGTGCTGACTGAACCCGAATGATGGGATCCGCAAAAGTAGTTGAACGATCATAAACAGGCACCGGATTATAAGGACTATTTGGATCACATGAGACATCGGCAATCACACGAAGTTGCCGATCCTTAGCAACAGCAGATTTTGGCACAAATACCGGGACATTTGGAGACGCTAAAATGCAGTTCACAAAGATTGTATGCTCTAAAATTTCAGGAAACGGACCACCATGTGCCGTTTCAGCCATATCCCATTCGCTCACATCCAAACCAAGAGATTTAGCTAGTTCTAAAGCCCCACTACCGACGCGGCCCTTCGCACCAATAATGATAACATTGGGCTTTGTGGCGCCGTCATTCAGAACAGTTTGGCAACCTTCTTCAAGTTCAGCGATCAGATCATCTTTATCGCCATAAACCCCGACTTTACCAAGCTTTTGATCATTTTGCTGAGAAAGCCAGGCCATCATACCGACAGCAGCTCCTGCAAAACCTGCCCAATATCCAAATGCAGCAATTCGGCGCTTGTTTTCATCCAATAAATATTCAAGATCATAAAGTGCACCGCCGCCACGCTTAAATCTCGATAACAGTGCCGGACCTTCCGCCTGCCCTTTATAGGCATGGCCAAACATGATGTGGCGATGAGCTAGGTCAGGGCCATCCTCATCTAGTTCTTTTAACCCAAATATAATCGCATCAGATGGCGCATTAACCCAGGAATGAGCTGCTGCAATAGCGCAACCGGTCTCTTCATATTGCGAAATATCGATTGCGCGCGAAGGACTTTCTTCAACCGTTACCCTATGTCCCGCTTCCATAAGTTTGCTTACACCCTGAGGTATAACACCCACCCGTTGTTCAAATTCTCTTTGTTCGGATCGAACCCAAATATGCGCCATATTACCCTCTTAGAATTGGACTATTTGGTCCCATATATAAAATCCACCGTCAACCAATTTTCTGGTATGCAAGCGCTTTCATTTGTGCCACAAATAGCGAAATCCCTCCTAAAATAACACGCAAATCACTTTGCTGATGTCTAAAGGCCAATCCAATGCCAAAAATACACTTTGAAAAACCTTTTACACAACAAGAATCAATCCCAGAAACCGCGATTGCCGAGGCAGTAAAAGTACTGCAATCAGGAAGGTTACACAGGTATAATCTTGTTCCTGACGAGAATGGTGAAGCCAACCAGTTGGAAGTTGAATATGCTGAATACCAAGGTTCAAAATATTGCCTTGCGACTACTTCAGGTGGGACGGCTATGCAAATCGCATTGCGTGCTGTTGGAACCAAACCCGGCGACAAGGTGTTAACAAACGCCTTTACGCTCGCTCCGGTCCCAGGCGCTGTTGCCGCGATTGGTGGTGAGCCAATATTTGTTGAAACAACAGACGAGCTGACAATAGACCTTCAAGACTTGGAGACAAAATTTAAAGAAACCGGCGCAAAAGTTTTGCTTTTGTCACATATGCGCGGCCATATCGCCCCAATGGAAGCACTTTGTGCCATCGCCAAACAGCACGGCGCGGTGATCATTGAAGATTGTGCACATACTATGGGCGCAGAATGGAATGGGATTAAAAGCGGTAATTTTGGCGTTATCGGTTGTTTCAGCACACAAACATACAAGCATATGAATTCTGGTGAAGGTGGGTTCTTAACCACCGATGATCCAGACCTCATGGCAAAGGCAACGATCCTGTCAGGATCATATATGCTTTATGAAAAGCATCTCGCCAGACCAGACATGTCAGATTACGCTGATGCAAGATATGAAATGCCGAATTGTTCATCTCGTATGGATAATTTGCGCGCAGCAATTTTAAGACCACAACTTGCTCAACTCGATCATAATATTGATCGATGGAACTCAAGATATCAGGTGCTAGAACAAGCATTTAAAAACACCGGTGGACTGAACATTCGTGAACGTCCTCAAAGTGAGAAATATGTTGGCTCTTCCATTCAATTTTTAATCCCTGATTGGCCGCAGGAAAAAATTTCTCTGTTTGTTAAAAACTGCTTCGATCGCGGGGTTGAATTAAAATGGTTCGGTGATGCAAATCCGGTTGGCTTCACCTCGCGATATGATAGTTGGACCTATGCGCCAAAACAATCATTGGCACAAACCATTGAAATTTTGAAACGCATCATGGATATGCGTATTCCGCTCAGTTTTTCAGAGGAAGATTGTGCAGTCATTGGAACCATCATCGATGAAGAATTCACCGCGCTAAATGACTAATAACGGCGCGAATAATTCACCAGACAATGTGAAATTAGCGATCTCTGCGATCATCTTCGCAGTGTTTTCACTCTCATTGGGTGATGCGATTATAAAATCGATCAGTGTCAGCTTTCCGTTATGGCAGCTTTATGTGCTTCGATCTGTCATTGCTATTCCGCTTCTGCTGATCTTTATCAAATGGCGTCATTCAGATTTGACACTGATACCAAAAGCTATCGGCTGGGTTCTGTTACGCAGTTTCTTTATGGCTGCCATGCTTGCAACATACTATATCGCGCTACCGCATTTGCAGCTTTCGGTCGCCGCAGCCGCTTATAACACATTACCGCTTTTCATTATTTTGTTGTCTGCAATTGTTCTAAGACAAAAAATCCAACCTATCGGATGGTTCGCAATTGGCTTGGGATTTGTGGGGGTTTTGTTTTTACTACGTCCAACGATTGACGGATTTAATCTTTACGCACTGCTCCCGCTATTCGGTGCTGTGCTCCACGCAAGCGCTATGCTTTTGACGCGCACAAAATGCAAGAATGAAAACCCATTAGTGCTCACATTGTTTATCAACTACATGTTCATCGCAATTGGCGGACTTGTGACACTGAGCTTACTATCATTAAATTTGCCACAAGATATCGTTGAGCTAAATTCATTTTTACTAAGCGGGTGGGTGAAGGTAGGCACACTTGAAATTGTTGCTCTGGTCATTTTAGCAAGCACAATTTTATTGGGTAATATATTTGGCGCCATAGGTTATCAAATCGCCTCACCGCATATCGTGGCACCATTTGATTATTTCTATCTGATTTTCAGTGTCCTTTGGGGCATTTTGTTTTTTGCCGAATTCCCGAACACGACAACGATTATTGGTATGATTTTGATTACTTCAGCAGGCATCATTACCATAAGGCAAAAGTCGTAACGAGAAGACCTGTGACCTTCTGCCTATTGCAAAATTAATGGTAAATTCTTACGTTTAAAACCAACATCGGGAGTTTATTTCTCCTTTCAATTTAGCAAATGCAAACGGGTGACCACTATGAAAAAGTTAAAAACATCTTCAAAAGATATGGTTGCTGCAGCACGTGCAAAAATTGAGGAAATTGAAACAGCTGATCTGATAAATATGGTGGATGATGATAACGTTGTCATCGTTGATATTAGAGACATTCGCGAGCGCCAACGAACAGGATACATCCCCGGAAGCTTTCACGCTCCACGCGGGATGATCGAATTTTGGGTCGACCCGGATAGTCCATATTTTAAAGACGTGTTTGGCCAAGACAAAAAATATGTCTTCCACTGTGCATCGGGTTGGCGCTCAGCAATTACTGTTGCAACATTAAATGATATGGGCTTTGAAGCATCGCACTTAAAAGAAGGCTTCTCCACTTGGGCGGACAAAGGTGGCCCTGTAGGAACTGATAAATCATAACGCGGTTATCGCATTACGAAGTCAGCATTTCTTGCAGCATGTAATATGATTTTTTCGGTGTGCGCTCCTGTGTGTCGAAATCAACATGAACAATGCCAAACCGTTCATCATAACCAAAGGCCCATTCAAAATTATCAAGCAGCGACCAGGCAAAATATCCTTGAACATTGACGCCATTTTCAATGGCAGATTTTACAGCCCCCAAATGCAGCTGGAAGAATTCACAGCGAAGATCGTCTTCAACTTTGCCGTCGGATACATGGTCATGCAATGCCATGCCGTTTTCGGTTACAAAAATTGGAATATCCTTGGAATATTCAGTCGAAATTCGATTTAAGAAAAATTCCAAACCTTCAGGGTAAATTTCCCATCCCATAGAGGTCTTCGGAAGATTGCCCTTATGGGATTTAGCAAACGGGAATACGCCCGTGCCATCATCAGAAATGAAATTGCGGGTGTAATAATTAAGCCCTAACCAATCAATTGGCTTGGAAATGACCTCAAGATCCTCCTGCCATCCATCAGGCATGTGCGGGGCAAAATACTCCATCACATTCTCAGGATATTGCCCTTTGAAAATTGCGTCTGCAAACCAACGGTTATAAATTCCATCAAACAAATCGCGCGCGCGAATATCTTCTTCTTTATCGCTATCAATTGCGCCAAATTCCATATTTAGCACAATGCCAGCATTCGTGTCGGTCTCATTGCGAATAGCTTCCATCCCAAGCCCGTGGGCTAAAAGGATATTATGCATGGATTTAACGCCTGCTTCGAGCGAAGTTAAACCAGGTGCATGATGTCCCAAAAAGTGGGAAAGCCATGCCACACACCAAGGCTCATTAATCGTTGCAATAGAGGCTAGTCGATCACCAAATCGATTGGCCATAATAGCAGAAAAGTCCGCAAAATATTTAGCAGTATCACCAGATTGCCAACCGCCCTTTTGCGACAAAGTTAGCGGCAACTCCCAATGGTACAGCGTAAGGTGCGGCTCTAACCCGCGATCCAAGCAACCATCGATTACTTTGTCATAAAAATCCAAACCCACCGGCAGTGCTTTGCCCTTTCCTTCAGGCTGAATGCGTGGCCACGCCGTTGAAAAACGATAAGCAGACATGCCAGCATTTTTAATGAGGTCTAGATCTTCAGCCCATTTTTCAAAATGCGCACAAGCAATATCCCCATTTGACTTGTTAACCGTGCCACCACGTTTGGCAAATTCATCCCAATGAGATGGTCCGCATGTGCCAAGCTTCGTCCCTTCAATTTGGTAAGACGCGGTCGCTGCACCAAATATAAAATCGTTCGGGAATTCCTGACGCGAAATGCGCTGTTCACTCATTTAAGGTCCCCTCCATGCTGCCGTTTAACAAAGAACACTGACCTGAGCGTTCCGATGCTTGATCAAAAAATGTAATCGATTACATATACAATTACAAATGCGCTATTGGCAAGTGATTTCTTACAAAACCACGTTCAATATTGTGTAAAGCAAGCCAGATTAAATAGTTACGAGGTAAGGCACATCAAAGAAATGCTCTTCGAGATTATTGCCTTCCCCAATGCGATCAACGATGAGGAATTTAGATGCGCTGTTGAATGGCGTAAGTACACCATGCCAGACATTGCGGTGATAATTCACGCCTTGCCCACCCTGAGATAAAAACACAACAGGCTGTTTCGGTGTTCCATTGTCATCTTCCGCAACAATGACCAGAAATGGTTGTTGCTCAAGCGGGATAAACGCCTGACTGCCAAGCGGATGCCGCTCAACCATTTTCAGTGTCAGCGGAACTTCATAGGGGCGTCCATAACCAAGACTAATTCCAGTATTTGCCCCCTCTCCAATGACATCTGAAATGGCAAGGCCGTGATACCGATCACAGAAACCATTATTAATGGCAAAGTTTGGGTTGCGATCAAAATCAATCACATCACCAAAGGGTGCAAAAAGCTTCGATGTAAGCGCTGTCGCTTTAATCTCAATCATCTCTAAAAGCTCAATTTGGCGTGGCGATTTACATCCTTATAAAGCAAGTATCTAAATTTGCCGGGACCGCCAGCATAACATGCCTGCGGGCAAAATGCGCGTAGCCACATGAAGTCACCAGCTTCCACCTCAACCCAATCCTGATTGAGGCGATAAACCGCTTTGCCTTCCAAAACGTATAATCCGTGTTCCATAACATGAGTTTCGGCAAAAGGGATCACAGCGCCCGGTTCAAAGGTCACCACATTAACATGCATATCATGGCGCAGATCATCTGAATCGACAAATCGCGTTGTCGCCCAAGCACCGTCGGTATCGGGCATGGGCGTTGGCGCAACATCCTTATCGCTCGTGATGACCACATCGGGATAATCGATGCCTTCAACCTTCTCATATTTTTTGCGTATCCAATGAAAGATTGCAGGATCCCCTGTATGATTTCTCACCGTCCATGTGGCAGTTGGCGGAATATAGGCAAATCCCCCTCACCCAAAACATGCAATTCACCATTAATGGTTAGGGTTAAATTACCGCTAACAACAAAAACAACTCCTTCTGCCTCAGGATCGGGCTCTGGTTTTTCACTCCCGCCACCTTCGGACACTTCGACAATGTATTGCGAGAATGTTTCAGCAAAACCAGATAATGGTCTTGCAATAATCCATGCGCGCGTTTTATCCCAAAACGGCAATTTGCTCGTCACAATATCCTGCATAGTGCCATGCGGGATCACTGCGTAAGCATCGGTAAACACTGCTCGGCCGGTTAAAAGCTCTGATTGCGGAGACAAACCACCTTTTGGCGTGGCGTAGGATTTAGAACTCATAATCGTCTTTCTTATGCGCTTGGTAAAATATCGTTCAAACGCAATCTTGCTATGCGCTCGACTTGTTTGCATGCTGTTTTAAATTCTTGATCTTTGTTGTTCTCAATACGTTTTTTAAACGCTTCAAGAATTTGCGCCTTGGTATTGTCTTTCACAGCAATGATGAATGGAAAACCAAATTTTGATGTGTATTGATCATTCAAATCCGTAAATGTCGCGCGTTCCTCATCCGTTAATGCATCAAGACCTGCGCTTGCTTGCTCCTGGGTAGATTCAGCCGTCAATTGTTTTGCAGCTGCAAGTTTGCCAGCCAAATCAGGGTGCGCATTCAAAACGCCAAGTTTCGCGTCATCAGAAGCTGTTCTAAATTGGTAGACCAATGCTGCGTGTAACCCACACGCGGTATCATTTGCTGGTGCAAGTTCGTCATCAAATGCGCGCTCGGCAATCCATGGAGAAAGCTCAAAGATACCGCCATATGCACGGATAAAGTCGTCTTTATTCATCTCGCAAGGACGCGGATTTTGTAATAGTTCAGCATGATGTTCACGCCAATGCCGCGCAATATCGATACGGCGTGCGCACCAAACACGTTCATGCGATTGTACATAGTCCAAGAAGCGCTCTAAAGCAGCGGCGCGACCCGGACGCCCAACCAGGCGACAATGCAATCCAATATTCATCATTTTTGGGCTACCAGCTAACCCTTCTGCATAAAGAACATCAAACGTGTCTTTCAAATATGCATAAAACTGATCACCAGAATTAAACCCTTGCGGTGTCGCAAAGCGCATATCATTGCAGTCCAATGTATAGGGAATAATCAGCTGCTGATGGCCATCATGATCATACCAATAAGGCAAATCATCTGCATAAGTATCAGAGACATATTCAAAGCCGCCCTCTTCGCAAATCAGATCAACCGTATTGACCGAACAGCGACCTGTATACCAACCTAATGGGCGTTCACCTGTGACCGCCGCATGCATATCAATCGCGGTTTGGATGTCATCGCGTTCAGCATCTTTATCAAAGTCTTTATATTCAATCCACTTCAAGCCATGAGAAGCGATTTCCCAATTAGCGGATTGCATAGCTTCAACTTGTGCTGGCGAACGCTTTAATGCTGTTGCCACACCATAGACGGTCACGGGGATATCTCGCGATGTGAACATTCGGTGCAGTCGCCAAAAACCCGCGCGAGCACCGTATTCATAAATCGATTCCATGTTCCAATGGCGTTGACCTGGCCAAGCTGCAGCCCCCACAATTTCGGATAAAAACGCTTCAGACGCCGCATCCCCATGCAGAACGTTATTCTCACCGCCCTCTTCATAATTGACCACAAATTGCACAGCGATGGCTGCATTATCAGGCCAAACGCTTTCAGGTGTGTTTGCCCCACAACCTTGCATATCTCTTGGGTATCTATTTTGCACTATAAACTCCGAATTTAGCAACTTACTTTATCTTCAAACACTGCGAACACTATCAGAATTTTTTTGAAGAATTTTCGCATATAATTTTATCAAGCACCGCCATCCACCAATTGCTTTTTCAATTCTTTAGACATGAAATCAATAAACAGACGGATTTTGGGATCCTGAAGTCTCTTATGTGGATAGACACACGAAAACGGCAGACTAATCGGTGGCGTTTCTTTCACAACCTCAATCAATTCACCGCTTTGCAGATATTGTTTCACCTCAAAAACCGGCTTATTGATAATGCCACAACCTGAAAGCGCCCAATCGGTGAGAACATCACCATCATCTGATTCAAGCGGACTGACAAATTCATAACGCTCAATCTGATCGCCGGTCTTCAGGCTCCAGAAAAATTCCGTCAATCCGGGATATCGCAGCAAGAGGCATCTATGATTGTATATAAACAAATCTCCGGCTTTTTCAGGCATCCCATGGTTTTTGATATATTCAGGCGATGCACACAAAACACGATCGAAATCATAGATCGGTAAAACCCGTAATTCTGAATCAATCAAGCGCCCGAGCACGAAGGCCGCATCCAAGCCCTCATTCGTAATATCTACTTTGCGATCCGACAAACGCAAGCGTACATTAATATCAGGATAAATCTCCTGAAAATTCGGGATCATTGGTGCGATCAACTTTTTCCCAATACCCAAAGGTGCGGACACAAAAATAGTCCCCTTGGGCTTGGCGGTAATCTCAGAAACACTTCCCTCAACCTCACTAATTGTATCAAGGATTTTCACCGCACCTTTGTAAAACAATTCGCCTTGTTGTGTGGGCGTCAAATTGCGCGTTGTTCGGTTAAACAATCGTGCACCCAAATGTTTTTCAAGCTCCGATATACGGCTACTCGACACAGCGGGAGAAATCCGTAGATCACGGCCAGCTGCGGACATGGAACCAAGTTCATAAACTCTGACAAACGTTTTTAGGTTGTTGACATAAGACATGAGGTAAACATAGCATTATCATTATTTTTTTGAAAGTCCTAGAATTTTATTGATATTCAAACACCTTAAAATGGGTGTCAAAATAATGTTTAATAAGTGTATGCATGCTTGATAGAGGGGTCTAAACGTGTACGAATTTGCAATAAGCATGGAATGGGTTTCATTTGCTGCTCGATGGTTCCATGTCATTACCGCAATAGCCTGGATTGGCTCTTCGTTCTACTTTATCGCGCTCGATCTCGGGCTGCATAAACACGACAATCTTCCAAAAGGTGCCGCAGGTGATGAATGGCAGGTGCATGGTGGTGGTTTTTATCACATTCAAAAATATATGATCGCACCAGAAAAAATGCCAGAAAACCTGGTTTGGTTTAAATGGGAAGCCTATAGCACCTGGCTATCGGGCTTCGTATTGCTTGCCTTGGTCTACTATCTCGGCGCCGAACTTTATCTTGTGGATCCCAATGTTTTAGATATCACCCCCACAACAGGCATTTTAATTTCATTGGCATCAATCGGCTTTGGTTGGATCGTTTATGATCTGCTCTGCAAATCACCTATTGGAAACAACAATACAAGATTGATGATCCTGCTCTATTTTGTGCTTGTTGCCATGGCATGGGGATATACACAAATCTTTACAGGACGCGCTGCATTTTTGCATTTGGGCGCGTTTACCGGCACCATCATGTCGGCCAATGTTTTCTTCATCATTATCCCAAATCAGAAGAAAGTTGTTGCGGATCTATTGGCAGGAAAAAGTCCTGACCCTGCGCTTGGCATGCAAGCAAAACAACGTTCCACGCACAACAATTACCTTACGCTTCCTGTTATATTCCTGATGCTATCAAACCATGCGCCTTTAGCATTTGCCACAGAATTTAACTGGATTATCGCGTCGCTGGTATTTCTAATGGGCGTTACCATTCGCCATTATTTTAACACCAAACATGCACGCAAAGGCGATCCGATTTGGACATGGTTGGTAACAGTTATTTTGTTCATCATCATTATGTGGCTATCGAGCGTTCCAAAGGTGCTGGTGGGTGAAGATGAAAGCGCAAAGCTGACAAATTACGAACAGCAATTCGTCTCAGCCACACATTTCGAACAGGTTCGCGATACGGTTCTTGGACGATGTTCAATGTGCCATGCCAGCGAACCAGTGTGGGATGGTATTATTGCAGCACCAAAAGGTGTTTTACTTGAAACCGACTCACAAATCGCAAAAAATGCCAAAGCAATCTATTTACAGTCCGGCCGAAGTCACGCCATGCCGCCAGCGAATATCACTTTTATGGAAGAGAGCGAACGAAAAGCCGTTGTTCAGTGGTACAATGAAGTGATTGCAGGCAAATCGTAAAACACCGCTGCGTCACTTGTGAATAGAGCTTGAATTACACAACTTTAAAGATAGCATAAACGTTATGCCAATCAGGAGAATCAGAACCCAATGAGCGCTGCCAATAATGACCAAGGTCGTTTAACGACACATGTTCTTGATACTGCAAACGGAACTCCGGCTGCGAATATGCAGATTGATCTTTACAAGATTGATAATAATTCAAAAGAACTGCTTCTAACCATTCATACAAACCACGATGGTCGCGCTAACTCTCCGTTAATGGAAGGTAATGGTTTTCAAGAAGGCGTTTATGAATTGGTCTTCCATGCCGGTAAATATTTCGCTCGAGGTGAAGAGATAAGCTTCTTAGATGAAGTTCCCATCCGCTTCGGCATCAACAATGCCGATGAGCATTACCACGTGCCGCTACTTGTTTCCCCTTTCAGCTTTTCAACATATCGAGGCAGCTAAATTGGCAGAGACCAAAGATCACATAAACTTTGTGCTCAATGATGAAGCAATCAGCCTGTCAGACCTTCCATCTGGCCTGACGCTGCTTGATTATATTCGCCTTAACAAAAGCCTTAAAGGCACCAAGGAAGGTTGCGCTGAGGGCGATTGCGGCGCATGCACGGTCTTAGTGGGCAGGCTAACAGATAATGGTCTCAGCTATGAAACCGTCAATTCTTGCATCCGCTTTATGGGTTCGCTAAATGCCTGCCACATTGTGACTGTGGAGCACCTCACAGGTAAAAATGGTGAATTACATCCCGTTCAGCAGGCAATGGTCAATCAGCATGGCAGCCAATGCGGATTTTGCACGCCTGGATTTGTCATGTCGCTTTACGCATTATGGATGACAACGCCAAACCCAACCAACATGCAGATCGAACGCGCATTACAGGGCAATTTATGTCGCTGCACGGGTTATGAACCCATTATTAAAACTGCAATTGAGGTATCAAATAGCGCTGATCCCGTTCATGATAAGCTCAATGTTGAACGCGCAGATATGATCAAACGACTCTCAAAGATGCGCGATATTCAACGAATTGAAATACGCCACAAAGAAGATCTCGTGATCATTCCAAAAGATGTAGCGGATCTGAAATCAGCACGTGCAGAATATCCAAACTCTACGATTGTTGCTGGATCTACAGATGTCGGACTTTGGGTGACCAAACATATGCACGACATCTCGCCCACGATCTTTATCAATCACCTAAGTGAGCTGCATCAGATCGACGTTCAAACCGATGGCATTCAAATCGGTGCATGTGTGTCCTATACCGATATGCAATCCATAATTTCCAAGCACTTCCCGCAAATGGAGGTATTTTGGAACAGAATTGGTGGTGAGCAAGTGCGCAATATGGGCACAGTTGGCGGCAACATTGCCAATGGCTCACCAATTGGCGACACTCCTCCTGCGCTCATCGCATTGGGTGCATCTGTTACCTTGTCGTCCGAAAATGGCCATAGAACATTACCGCTCAAAGACTTCTTTATCGAATATGGCAAGCAAGATCGAACAAAGGGTGACTTTGTTGAAAGTGTATTTATTCCTTTTGTTAGATCCGAAGAACTCTTCACCGTTTACAAAATCTCAAAGCGCCGGGATGAAGATATCTCAGCCCTTTGTTGTGCTATTAAAATGACCATTGAAAATGACAAGATATCTCATGTCAGCATCGCCTTTGGTGGCATGGCGGGAACACCGATGCATGCTATTGAAACTGAGAAATTGCTTGAAGGCCAACCCTGGTCACTTGAGACCATTCGAAATGCAAAAACTGGTATTGATCGCGATTTCTCACCACTCACGGATTGGCGGGCCTCCAAAGAATATCGCGCTCTTGCAGCGAAAAACCTTCTTGAACGTTTCTATATTGAAATAACGGATGGTGTGTCCGCGTCTCAACTTGATCGCAACGCGATTTGCGAGGCTGCGGAATGACCAACGCAACCAATATAAAGGGCGGTGTTCATCAAGCACAAAAACACGATTCAGCCCATAAACATGTTTCAGGCCAAGCTGAATATATCGATGATATTAACGAGCCAAGCGGATTATTGCATGCTTATTTGGGCCTATCCGAAATTGCCAACGGTAAAATCATCTCCATGGATTTCTCTGCAGTGGAAGCAGATGGTGATGTTATTGGCGTTCTAACGGCAACTGATATCAAAGGGGAAAATGATATTAGCCCCACGGGCAAAAAAGATGATCCCGTCTTTGCCGAAAAGATTGAATTTCACGGACAGCCTATTTTTGCCGTTGTGGCTAAAACGCGAGATGCCGCTCGCCGTGCGTCAAAACTTGCTAAAATCGAATATGAAACCACTTCGCATATCACTGATGTTGCCGATGCTATTGCGCAAGATTATCCGCTTGTAACAGAACCTCTGACCCTCAAACGTGGCGATGCGTCAAAGGCATTGGAAACTGCACAAAATCGCATCAGTGGCCAAATGCGAATTGGCGGACAGGATCACTTTTATCTCGAAGGTCATATCGCAATGGCGATCCCCGGAGAAGATGATGATGTCTTGGTCTATTCCTCCACACAACATCCGAGCGAAGTTCAGCACATGGTGGGCCATGTGTTAGACATCCCCTCTCATGCCATCACCGTGAATGTGCGTAGAATGGGAGGAGGATTTGGTGGCAAAGAAACGCAATCCAACCTCTTTGCAGCGGTTGCTGCACTAGCCGCTAAAAAGTATAATCAAGCTGTAAAAATTCGCCCTGATCGCGATGATGATATGATCGCGACCGGCAAACGCCATGACTTCCTTGTCGATTATGATGTGGGCTTTGAGAAAGATGGTAAAATCACAGCACTTGATGCAACTTTTGCTGCACGCTGCGGAAATTCAGCCGATCTGTCTGGACCCGTCACGGATCGCGCATTGTTCCATGCGGATAACTGTTATTATTTCCCCGATGTCACATTAAAGTCCAAGCCCTATAAAACCAATACGGTTTCTAACACTGCGTTTCGCGGGTTCGGTGGACCTCAAGGCATGTTGGGTGGTGAACGGGTAATCGAAGAAATCGCTTATGCATTGGGCAAAGACCCGCTTGCGATCAGAAAGGCAAATTTCTACGGCGAAACCATCCGTAATATCACGCCTTATCATCAAGAAATAAATGATAACATTATTGGCCAAATTGTTGAGCAACTCGAAACATCGAGCGATTATCAAGCGCGACGAAACGCCATTATTGAGTTTAACAACAACAAAGGCATTATCCGCAAGGGCATTGCACTAACCCCGGTCAAATTTGGCATCTCCTTTACAGCTACTTGGTACAATCAGGCAGGTGCTTTGGTGCATATTTATAATGATGGCTCGATCCACCTTAATCATGGTGGCACCGAGATGGGCCAAGGCCTGAACACAAAAGTTGCGCAAGTTTTAGCTGATGAATTTCAGGTGGATTTAGAACGGATCAAAATCACCGCGACCAACACAGGCAAAGTGCCAAACACATCCGCAACGGCTGCATCTTCTGGTTCGGATCTTAACGGTATGGCAGCTGCAAATGCGGCCCATCAAATCAAAGAACGATTGATCAAATTCGCCTGTGAAACGCATAATGTCAGCGAAGATGAAATTGCTTTCGTCACCAACGAAGTGCAGATCGGCAATAAGAAAATCAGCTTCGATGAATTCATTCATTCAGCCTATATGGCGCGCGTACAATTATCCGCGGCTGGTTTTTATAAGACCCCGGATATTCATTGGGATCGCGAAGCAGGTAAAGGTCGCCCGTTTTACTATTTCGCTTATGGCGCATCCGTATCAGAAGTCAGCATCGATACGCTGACCGGCGAATATCAAATTGATCGCGCTGATATTTTACATGACGTTGGCAAATCGCTTAACCCAGCAATCGATATCGGCCAAATCGAAGGCGGATTTGTACAAGGCATGGGATGGCTCACTACCGAAGAACTTTGGTGGGACGATGCTGGGCGTTTAAGAACCCATGCGCCATCAACATATAAAATCCCGCTCGCATCTGACCGTCCGCGGATTTTCAATGTCTCCCTTGCCGATTGGTCCGAAAACCGCGAAATGACAATCCGTCGTTCCAAAGCCGTTGGTGAACCTCCATTCATGCTCGCAAATTCTGTCCTTGAAGCACTCTCGATGGCTGTTGCTTCTGAACAAGATTACAAGATCTGCCCACGATTAGATGCACCAGCCACGCCCGAGCGAGTATTGCTCGCTGTTGAAAAACTGAAAGGCGGGTAAATTGTATTTAGAACGCCATGATATCGAAAAATTTTTAGCTGATAATGCGCCTGTTGCAGGTGTCAAAATCACGCAAATCAAAGGATCAACACCGCGCAATCAAGACGCATGGATGCTGGTCGCACCTTCCTCAATTTTTCGAACAATTGGCGGTGGACAGCTCGAAAGCATCGCGATTGAAAAAGCCCGAAATCTGTTACAATCAGGTTCTGAAGACAAACTCGAACTCAATGTTCCCCTCGGCCCAGAAATTGGCCAATGTTGCGGCGGACATGTTTCCATCTCGATCGAACGGCTTGACGATAGTGATCGCGATACTTATCGCAAAATGCTCAAAGCAGAATTCAACGAGCAACCACATATCTACATTTTTGGCGCAGGTCATGTCGGCAAAGCATTGGCTGAAGCATGTGCGCTGCTGCCCTATAAACCAATCCTCATTGATAGCCGTGAAGACGAATTATCCGGTGCACCACAAGGCATTGAAACCCACCTGACTTCCCTTCCCGAAGCTATTGTTAGAGCCGCCAAACCAGAAAGCGCATTCGTTGTGCTCACACATGATCATGCACTTGATTTCATGATCGTGGAAGCAGCACTGGCACGGAGCGATACAGCCTATATCGGCATGATTGGCTCAAAAACCAAGCGCGCGTCATTTAACAGTTGGTACAAACAAGAGACTGGCCAGTCTCAAAATTTGGATAGGCTGACGTGCCCAATCGGTGGAAAAGCTATAGATAGTAATTCCCTTGGTGATAAACGCCCAGAGATCATCGCAGCGCTTGCTCTCTCAGAAATCATAATTCAAATAGACAAAGCCAAACATGGTGATGCTGACTATTCTGCATCAACTTCACACTTTGGGGTAAACATATGACAGAACACTCGAACTATCGCATCGAGCTTGATGCGATCACCAAGTCATTCCCTGGTGTATTGGCCAATGACCGCGTTAGTTTTGCTATCAAGCCCGGTGAAATCCATGCGCTTTTGGGCGAAAATGGCGCAGGCAAATCAACACTTGTAAAAATGATTTACGGCATCATGCAGCCCGATGAAGGTGAAATACGCTGGGAAGGTGAAGTAATTAAAGTCGCCAATCCTAAAGCCGCCCGCAAGCTTGGCGTCGGTATGGTTTTTCAGCATTTCTCGCTCTTTGAAGCCATGACCGTTTTAGAAAATATTGCGCTTGGCATGGATGCAAAGATTTCGCAGAACCTGCTCGAAGATAAAATTCGCGAAGTCATGGATGTGTATGGGCTCAAACTTGATCCGCATCGCATTGTTAGCACCTTGAGTGTGGGGGAACGCCAACGCATTGAAATTGTGCGGGCATTGCTGTTAAATCCGCGATTGCTGATCATGGATGAACCAACATCCGTGCTGACCCCGCAAGAAGTGGCTCAACTTTTTGAAACCTTGCGAAAGCTATCAGCAACGGGATGCTCAATTTTATACATCTCTCACAAACTCCACGAGATTAAAGAGCTTTGTGATCAGGCTACGATTTTGCGTGGCGGCAAAGTTGTCGGTCATTGCGATCCGAAGCAAGAAACTTCGAAAAGTATGGCCGAGATGATGATTGGCGGCGATCTCAAGCAAATTGAAAAAGAGGTCAAAACCGAGTTTGGCGAACCTCGTTTTGTGGTCAAAAATCTCAGCCAAGAGGGTGAAGGCGACTTCGGTGTTGCATTATCTGATATCAGTTTCACAGTTCGCGCAGGAGAAATATTTGGGATTGCTGGTGTTGCCGGCAACGGCCAAAACGAGCTTTTGATGGCTTTGAGCGGAGAAACGCCGTCTCTCAACGCCGAGACCATAAAGCTCGATGGCAAATCAGTCGCCGATCAAAATATTCTCCAGCGGCGCAAGCATGGACTATGTGCTGTACCAGAAGAGCGTAACGGCCATGCTGCCGTGGTCGATTTCTCTCTGTCAGACAATGCCATCCTCACAGCCAGAGATCGCATGAACCTCTCCAATAAAGGCATTATCAAGCATGCTGATGCGCGCAAATATACGAAGTATGTTATTTCCACATTTGGCGTAAAAACCACAGGCGACGCTTCACCAGCAGGGTCATTATCCGGGGGAAATCTACAAAAATTCGTGGTGGGTCGAGAGATCATGCAGAAACCTGATGTGCTGCTGATATCCCAACCAACATGGGGTGTGGACGCGGGCGCGGCTGCAGCTATTCACCAAGCAATTGTTGATCTGGCGGCAAACGGCTCAGCAATCATTGTCATTTCACAAGACCTCGATGAATTGCTCGCAATTTGCGATGAAATGGCCGTCATCAACGAGGGTAAATTATCAAAAACTCTGAAAGTTGGTGAAGCATCGGTAGATGAGATAGGCCTGCTGATGGGTGGTGTCCATGGCGAACCAAGTACAAGTCAGGACCAGGTGGAGAATGCCCATGCTCATTGAGTTGGAAAAACGTAAAGAGCCAAGTCAGGCGATGCTCTATCTAACGCCAGTTATTGCCGTACTGGCGACCATGCTTGTTGGTGGCATCCTCTTCTCGCTAATAGGACATAATGGTTTTGCAGCGGTGCGCGAGATTTTCATCACGCCGCTCATTGATACCCATAAATGGCAGGATTTGGGAATCAAAGCCGCGCCTTTGATACTAATTGCAGTTGGTCTTTCCATCGGTTTTCGCGCAAATGTCTGGAATATTGGCGCTGAAGGGCAGTATATTGTCGGTGGATTAGCTGGCACGGGCGTCGCCCTCCTCACATGGGAACTTGAAGGCTGGTGGATCTTACCGCTTATGTGTATCGCGGGAGTAATCGGTGGCGGGCTTTACGCAGCGATCCCTGCATTTTTAAAAACCAAACTTAACGTCAATGAAATCTTGTCCAGTTTGATGCTGACTTATGCGTCCATTCAGCTTTTGTACTATCTGATGCGTGGCCCGTGGAAAGACCCTGAAGGATTTAACTTCCCGCAAACAAGACTTTTCAACGATTCTCAAATCCTGCCCGAAATCATCCCCGGAACGATTGTGCATCTGGGTGTGCCATTGGCGTTCATCATCGCAATTATCGCATGGTTTGTGATGAGCAAATCAATCTTCGGATTTCAAATTCGCGTTGTAGGTTCAGCGCCGGCCGCCGCGCGCTACGGTGGATTTAGCGCCAGACGTACGATCTGGGCAGCCATGCTTATTGGCGGTGGTTTTGCAGGTTTGGCTGGCATATTCGAAGCCGCTGGCCCGTTCCAGCAGATGGTTCCGCAATTCCCAACAGGATACGGTTTTACTGCAATCATTGTCGCTTTCTTGGGCCGCTTACACCCTATCGGAATAATCTTAGGTGGGTTGGTGCTCGCTGTCTCCTATGTGGGTGGTGAAATTGCGCAAACATCCTTGGGTCTGCCAAATGCGGCTGCAGGTATCTTCCAAGCCATGATGCTGTTCTTCCTACTCGCAACCGATATCTTGGTGAAATATCGTCTCAAGTTGAACACGGCTAAACAGGCAGGAGATGCATCATGAATGATACAATCATCATTTCAATCATCATGACAGTTGTTGGCGCGTCGACGCCCATCCTTCTCGCGGCACTTGGCGAACTCGTTGTTGAAAAAAGCGGTGTGCTTAATCTTGGCATCGAAGGCATGATGCTAATCGGCGCTGTGGTTGGATTTGCCGTAACGCTGACAACGGGATTTCACTTGCTTGGAATTGTCGTCGCAATGCTCGCCTCAACATTATCGGCCATGTTGTTTGCCTATCTCACCTTAACGCTCACCGCCAATCAGGTGGCGACTGGTCTGGCGCTCACCATATTTGGCATCGGGATTTCCTCGCTGATGGGTGAACCTTATGTGGGCAAAACCATAGAAATCTTCAGCTCATGGTTTCCAGCATCTCTTGCCGAACATCCGCAGCTGCGCGTGATTTTCGGCTATAGCCCATTGGTTTACGTATCTTTGGCTCTAACTATTGGTGTGAGCTATTTCCTGAAAAAGACACGTGCTGGGCTAATTCTACGTGCTGTGGGAGAATCAGATCTATCTGCGCACTCCATCGGCTATTCCGTTATTGGCGTGCGTTATGCAGCTGTTGCATTTGGCGGTGCAATGGCGGGCCTTGCAGGCTGTTATTTCTCGCTTGTGCTTATTCCACTTTGGTCAGAGGAACTAACCGCGGGGCGCGGCTGGATCGCATTGGCGCTAGTGGTGTTTGCCGCTTGGAAACCATCGCGTTTGCTGCTTGGTGCTTATTTGTTTGGCGCCATCATGACATTGGAGTTACATGCAAAAGCAGCTGGGTTCTCATTTATTGCACCCGAACTACTTGCGGCAATGCCGTACCTTGCTACAATCGTAGTGCTCGCGCTTATATCACTACGCAAATCATCCGGTTTAGCCGCACCAGCATGCTTGGCAAAACCGTTTAAACCATCAACATAATGATAACGATGAATGGAGAGACATCATGAAACTTATTTCGAGACGTAACGTCCTTAAGTCCGCCGCGGCGGCAAGTACATTACCTCTACTTGGAAAATCAGCTTTTGCTATGGATCCGGTAAAGGTTGCGTTTGTTTACCTTGGACCAATTGGTGACCACGGCTGGACATATGCGCATGAGCAAGGCCGTCAGGCAGCCATTGCAAAATTCGGCGACGCAATTTCAACAACAATCGTTGAAAATGTAGCCGAAGGTCCAGATTCTGAGCGTGTTATTCGCCGTCTTGCAGAAGAAGGTAACGATCTTATCTTCACATGTTCATTCGGTTACATGAACCCAACGCTTAAAGTTGCTAAGCGCTTCAAGGATGTGAAATTTGAGCATGCAACAGGCTATAAACGTGCACCAAATATGGCAACATATAATGCACGCTTCCACGAAGGCCGTGCAATTTGCGGCACCATCGCTGGTCACATGTCTGAATCAGGCACAGCTGGTTACATTGCGTCTTTCCCAATTCCAGAAGTGGTGATGGGCATTAACGCATTCACGCTAGCTGCGCAAAAGGTCAACCCAGACTTTAAAACCAATGTCCTTTGGGTAAACAGCTGGTATGATCCGCCAAAAGAAGCGGATGCAGCCACTGCATTGATCGACCAAGGCGCTGACATCATCACACAGCACACTGACAGCCCTGCAGCCCTTCGCGTATGTGAAGAACGCGATCTTTTGGCCTTCGGTCAAAGCTGGGACATGACATCATTTGCTCCAAAAGCGCATTTGACTGCGATCATGGATATTTGGGGTCCTTACTATATCGACCGTATTCAAAAGGTTATGGACAAGAAATGGGAAAGCGCTGACACTTGGTGGGGCTTTAAAGAAGGCATCGTTGCCCTTGCGCCATACAATGAGCGGATTCCTGCAGATGTTGTTGCAGAAGCTGAAGCCATCAGAGAAGGCATCATTGACGGATCATATGATGTATTTACTGGTCCAATTAAAGATCAGTCCGGCACTGTTCGTCTCGCAGAAGGCAGACTAACAGACGGTGATCTTCTATCCATGGATTGGTACGTTGAAGGCGTCCAAAGCTAATTTGGTTTTATAATATCAAGCCATTCGCGATTAAAATCGCGGATGGCATCTATCGAGTTCTGGAAGGCATAGAATGAGTGTTTTAATCTTACGCGGGCGTATTCTAAGTTTTATCTCAGAACCTCAATCACTCGATGATGATGATTGCTATATTTACATCGAAGATGGTGCCCTCGCCTTATTGGATGGATTGATCATCGCACGTGGCGAATTTTCAAATATTTCCAAGAAATACCCAGACGCAGACATTAATGATCATCGTCCGCACCTTATCCTACCCGGTTTTATCGATACACATGTTCATTTCCCGCAAATGCAGGTTATCGGTTCCTTTGGTGCCAAACTGTTGGATTGGCTCAACACTTACACATTTGTTGAAGAGCAAAAATTTGCTGATCCCCAACATTGTGAACGCATAGCGAAGATATTCTTTGATACATCGCTGCGCCATGGCACGACAACAGCAGTGACCTATTGCTCGGTTCATAAATCATCAGCTGATGCGTTTTTTAAAGAGGCGAAAAACCGAAATCTCCGCATGATCGGTGGCAAGGTCATGATGGATCGAAATGCACCCGAAGCTTTACGCGACACGCCGCAATCTGGCTATGATGACACCAAAGCACTGATTGCAGATTGGCATGATGTTGATCGTTTAAGCTATGCTATCTCACCACGATTTGCGATCACATCAACACCCACTCAGCTTGAGATGTCACAAGCGCTGATGCATGAGCATCCTGATTGTTATATGCAAACGCATTTGTCCGAAAACTTAGACGAAATCGAGTTCGCCAAGCAGCTTTATCAATCTGCCAGAGACTATCTTGAGATCTATGACATGTACGATCTCTTGGGCGATAAAAGCCTGTTCGGCCATTGTATCCATCTCTCAGAGCGCGAGAAGGCATCCATGGCTGAAACCGGATCAATTGCTGTTTTTTGCCCGACATCAAACCTGTTTTTGGGCAGCGGCTTATTTGATTTTGATGGCATGAGAGAAAAAGGCGTAAGAACCTCTGTTGCGACTGACACCGGAGGCGGCACAAGCTATTCAATGCTTAAAACCATGGATGAAGCTTATAAGATCCTGCAGTTACGCAACCAGATCCTCTCACCACTTCATTCCTTTTACATGATGACATTGGGCAATGCTAAAGCTCTAAGTCTAGCCGATAAAATCGGAACACTTGATGTGGGATCAGAAGCGGATGTTATTGTACTCAATGCAAGCCCAACACCCACAATGAAACTGCGTTATGAAACCGTGACGACGCTTTCAGAAGAGCTTTTCATGCTGCAAACAATGGGCGATGATCGAAGCATTGCGGCCGTTTATGTTGCGGGAAAAGCTTCACATCCTGATCTTTAGGATTTCTCTGAGAGTTTCTTTGCAAGTTGGTTTTGCTTCTCAATTAGCTTAGGAAGTTCAACGCTTGTCAACACACCGTCTCTAACGATCTGCTTTCCTTCAACGAAAAGATCACGCACGTCAAATGGACCACATAATACAAGCGCCGCAACAGGGTCCCATGATCCTGCCGCGGCAAGTCCGGAAACATCCCAAATTGCAATGTCAGCGCGTTTACCAATCTCAATAGAACCACAATCATCACGACCTAAAACTTGCGCACCACCCAATGTTGCAATTTCCAAAGCCTCACGTGCAGCCATTGCATCAGCACCATTTTGAACGCGTTGTAATAGCATCGCTTGTCGCGCTTCAGATAGAATATGCGCACAATCATTGGACGCTGAACCATCAACCCCCAAACCAACTTTAACGCCTTTGTCGCGCATTTTGCGCACAGGCGCTATCCCAGAACCCAAACGACAATTTGAACAAGGACAATGCGCGACGCCAGTTTTGGTGCGAGCGAATAGATCGATCTCGTTCGTATCGAGCTTTACACAATGAGCATGCCAAACATCATCGCCGACCCATCCTAAATCTTCCGCATACTGACCTGGGCGACAACCAAATTTTTCAAGACTATAAGCGATGTCTTCATCATTCTCAGCCAGATGAGTATGCAGCATGACTTTTTTGTCACGCGCTAACAAAGCTGATTCTCGCATTAGGTCGCGGCTAACAGAAAATGGTGAACAAGGGGCCAGACCAACGCGCACCATTGCCCCCGGATTTGGATCATGGAATTTATCCACAACGCGGATGCTGTCGTTTAAAATATCATCCTCTCGCTCAACCAAACTATCGGGCGGCAATCCCCCATCGCTCTCGCCAATACTCATTGAACCGCGGGTGGCGTGAAATCTCAAACCAATCTCTTGCGCAGCGCTGATTGTATCATCAAGCTTTGCACCATTTGGATAAAGATAAAGATGATCCGAGCTCATTGTACACCCGGACATGGCCAGCTCAGCCAAACCAAATTGTGCGGAAATATGAAATTCCTCTGGCCCAAATTTCGACCAAATCGGATAGAGCGTTTGGAGCCATCCAAACAACAACGCGTCTTGTCCATTTGGAACCGCTTTGGTCAAGCTTTGATATAAATGATGATGGGTATTTACAAGCCCAGGGGTTACAACACAATTTTGCGCATCAACTACCTGATCAGCATCGCCAGAAAGGTTGTGACCAATCGCCTCAATCACGCCATCGCGGACAAAAATATCCGCATCTTTTAGTTCTGCGCGATCCTGGTTCATCGTCACCAAGCATTTCGCATTTTTTATCAAAACCGTCGGCATTTTATTCCCTGTTTCAGCTTTAAAACCAAAAATACTATCAAATTCACTCAAAAACCGGCGCAAACGCAAAATCACCGCTTACACAAATTTTACAATTCTTGTAGAATCTGCGTCATAGTGACCGATATTTTGCCCATATTGGATAAAAACTCCCCAATAGCAGCGAATATAGAAGTTTTTGCCACCGTTATCTATCAAAAAACAGTTTTACAGAATGTTTTTGAAACGTTACCGTATCAATCTGCGGAGTAAACACATAATGGCAACGAAAAGTTCAGTACGACAAGATATTCATAATTCGGAAATCCCGGTATTATGCCGGTCTTGTGAAGCACGTCATCGCGGTATTTGCGGCGCTATGACCCCTGAACAACTTCTAACGTTAAGCAAGCACACGCGCCGCACTCAAAAAGACACCGACGCAAACCTAATCGTTGCGGACAGCAAAGCAACGCAAGTATCAAACATTTTGCGCGGGGTCGTGAAGCTTACGAAAATTATGCCCGATGGACGCCAACAAATTGTCGGTCTTCAATTCGCGCCTGATTTTTTAGGCACACCATTTGGCGAATATAACAATATCGATGCGGAAGCTGCGAACAATGTGCAATTGTGCTCTTTTCCAAAATCTGTTTTGGAAGACATGATCAAACAATCTCCAGAACTTGAGCATAAGCTGCATCAACAAGCGCTCAAACAATTGGATGAAGCGCGTGACATGATGCTCACACTTGGTCGAAAAACAGCTGCAGAAAAAGTCGCCAGCTTTTTATATATGCTGGCCATTCATCTAGACCCAGAAATTGACCATGACACCGATCAAGTTGAATTTGAACTTCCGCTAAAGCGCGCTGATATCGCTGATTATTTGGGCTTAACGATTGAAACCGTCAGCCGTCAGATTACCAAGCTCCGAAAAGATGGCGTGGTGCATATTGAAAACAACCGCCTGTTTAAAATACCTGACATCTATCGTCTAAAAGCACGTGGTGAAAGCTAAACCGCTTTTGAATATTTAAAGTCTGCACCTTTAAGATAAGCATCAAACTGTGATGCGATAATGCGTGTAAACGGTTTTCCATCGCTTTGGATCTCAAACACGTCATTGTCCATATTAGCCAAATTAAATGGATCTTTCGCAATAAATTCTGCAGCTATATTTCGGTAAATCTCTGGTGCGGCAGTCATTTCCCTTAATGCGCCAAAGTCAAATTTAAAATCACACATAATGCGTTCGATTATATGCGACCGGATCTTATCATCTTCGGTCAAAAACAACCCTTTGGCGGCGGCAAATTCATCATTCTCGATCATTTCTTGATAACTCGAAGTCGCAACAACATTTTGGTAAAACCCATCTTTCGTGCGGCCAATTGATGAACCACCCAACGCTATCAACGTATTGCATTCATCTGTCGTATAGCCTTGAAAATTTCGATGAATACGGCCCGTCTCAGCAGCGATTGCGAGCGTATCATTTGGCTTTGCAAAGTGATCGATCCCAATACTCTTATAACCGGCGCCAATTAATGCGCGACTGGCGGCCATAGAATGCTCAAACCGTGCATGACTATCAGGTAAATCATCCTGAGAAATCATATTCTGATGCTTTTTCACCCACGGAACATGCGCATATCCAAACAGCGCTATTCGGTCAGGCGAAAGTGATACACACTTCGAAATCGTATCCATAAGACGCGCAAAACTCTGTCTCGGCAGCCCATATAAAGCATCAATATTGATTGATTTAATACCCATCTGGCGCAGTGATGCGACCACATCTTTGGTCAATTTAAAGCTCTGCGGACGGTTGATAGCTTTTTGCACATCATCGTGAAAGTCCTGCACCCCAATGCTGGCGCGGGTTACACCAAAATATTTCATCCCCACTAACACATCTTCATTCACATCAGATGGGTCGATCTCAACGCTGACTTCTGAACCAGCCAAAAACTGAAAAACGTTATCCAATGTCTTGCGAAGACGTACAAAGTCTTTGCTTTTGAGCAAGCTTGGAGAACCGCCACCTAAGTGGATCTGCTGAATTTTTGGCTTGAAATCCAGCTTATTGCCAAGCATCTCAATCTCTTTGATGAGATAATTCATATACCGCGCAACGGGCGCATATTTTAAAGTGTGTTTGGTGTTACACCCACAAAACCAGCACAATTTATCGCAATAAGGAATGTGGATATAAATTGACACAGGTTCATCCGCGGTCAAATTTTCCAACAAATCATTGAGTACTTTTGCCCCCACCCCTTGTGAGAAGTGTGGTGCAGTTGGATAGCTTGTATAGCGTGGAACAGCTGTCGGGTAATGCGACAACACAGCTTTGTAATCGAGCATAAGATGAGCCGTTATTTTGAGATGAGAGGAATGAGATGTTCGCGTTCAAAAGCAATATGGCGCTTCACACCTTCGAAAAATCCACGCAACATATAGCCTAGTTTTTCAGGATTATCTTGTTCGCCATGCACTAAATCTATGAGCGCTTCGGAAACCTCCTCACCAAAGCTTTCATCCTCCCAATGTTCGGCATGTAAGCGGTTGAAAATCTGCTGCAGTCGTTCGCCGTCCCCTTCCTTTTTCGCAAGATATGGGAACAACACGTTTTCCTCAAAATCATGCGCACCTTTGAAAACTGGATAAATAGACTTTGCTGCATGCAAACACATCTGCGGATCAAAATCTTCGGGCAAACTATCAGCTATTTTTTCAAGGACTGCACACAGCGAAACTTGTTCTTCTATGTGTTCGTCAATTGCGAGGGTTAGTGACTCAGGCAAAACCTCGGCATCCTTTCCGATTGAGTTCATAATCATATTCTCACCTTCATCGGTTCACCCACCAAATTGGGTTTGTAAAACAAGAAAATCAAAACATTGCGTGAAACCAATATGCGCGTGACAAAAACTGTTAACATTGATCTAGATCAAAGCCCGATTGTGTTTTTCAAACTATCTCTCTCATCGTTATCGAGCGTTTTTGGGCGCTCACATTTGAACGAAGATGAGGGGTTCACATGACTTCCGGAATACCAATTATATTTACCGCACTGGCCGCCTTTGCTGCCATGTTGGCGGCTGCATTTGGGCAAGATAGCTTGTTCCAGGCGCATATGACTGTGCTTTGCATCGCAATGGCTTTAGCCAGCATTGTGATGCTTCGTAATCTGAAATTTGCACCTGACTGGGATAAGTCAAAACCAGCGAAAGCTGATCCATCTGAATATATGGATGATGTTATTCGCGCAGGGGTAATCGCAACAACATTTTGGGGAGTCGTTGGCTTTCTTGTGGGTGTTGTGGCGGCTATGCAGCTGGCTTGGCCTGAACTTAACTTTCAACCCTATTTCAATTTCGGGCGCATCAGACCACTGCACACATCTGCAGTGATTTTTGCCTTTGGTGGTAACGCCCTGATTGCAACTTCGTTCTATATCGTTCAACGCACATGCCGTGCGCGACTTTGGGGTGGTGGACTTGGATGGTTCGTCTTTTGGGGATACCAACTCTTCATCGTTATGGCTGCAACAGGCTACTTGCTTGGTATCACCCAAGGCAAAGAATATGCAGAACCTGAATGGTATGTTGATCTTTGGCTAACAGTTGTTTGGGTCGCTTTTTTAATCGTTTTCCTTGGTACGCTTGTGAAACGTAAAGAGCCGCATATTTACGTCGCAAACTGGTTCTTATTATCGTTCATCATCACCGTTGCGATGTTGCACTTGGTCAATGGTTTGACAATGCCGGTCTCACTGCTTGGCTCTAAAAGCTATTCAGCATTTGCAGGTGTTCAGGATGCTTTGACCCAATGGTGGTACGGCCATAACGCGGTTGGTTTCTTCCTAACAGCCGGCTTCTTGGGCATGATGTATTACTTCGTTCCAAAACAAGCAAACCGTCCGGTTTATTCATATAGACTATCCATCATCCACTTCTGGGGTTTGATCTTCCTATATATTTGGGCCGGTCCTCACCACTTACATTACACAGCATTACCTGATTGGGCTCAGACATTGGGTATGGTCTTTTCCATCATGCTTTGGATGCCATCATGGGGTGGTATGATCAACGGTCTTATGACCTTGCAAGGTGCTTGGGATAAAGTGCGTACCGATCCAATCCTGCGTATGATGGTGATCTCACTCGCCTTTTATGGAATGTCGACTTTTGAGGGACCAATGATGTCAATCAAAACCGTCAACTCGCTATCTCACTACACTGATTGGACCATTGGTCACGTGCATTCAGGTGCACTCGGATGGAATGGTATGATCACCTTTGGTGCGCTTTATTACCTTGTGCCAAAACTTTGGGGTCGTAACCAGCTCTACTCACTTCGCATGGTGAACTGGCACTTCTGGCTCGCAACTTTAGGCATCGTGGTCTACGCAGCTGTGATGTGGGTATCAGGCATTACACAAGGCTTGATGTGGCGTGAATATGATAGCCAAGGTTACCTTGTGTACTCCTTCGCTGAAAGTATCGCAGCGATGCATCCATACTATGTCATGCGTGTATTTGGTGGCCTTCTATTCCTCTCAGGCTCAATCGTTATGGCCTACAATTTGACCATGACAATCCTTGGTAAATCTCGAGATGAGCAACCGTTCACCTCTGTGGCAACTGCTGCGACACCAGCTGAATAGGAGCTAGAAACATGTCACTTTTATCAAAACACACAGTCCTTGAGAAAAACGTCACATTGTTGATGGTTACCTCACTTGTCGCCGTTACCATCGGCGGCATCGTGGAGATCGCACCCCTTTTCTATCTCGAAAATACCATCGAGAAAGTTAAAGGTATGCGCCCCTACACACCTTTGGAGCTCGCAGGTCGTAACATTTATATCCGTGAAGGATGTTATGTTTGCCACAGTCAGATGATCCGTCCATTCCGCGATGAAGTTGAACGCTACGGTCATTATTCGCTGGCAGCTGAATCCATGTATGATCACCCATTTCAGTGGGGGTCAAAACGTACAGGCCCAGATCTGGCCCGCGTTGGTGCGCGCTATTCAAATGAATGGCACGTTCAACACTTGATTGACCCTCAATCTGTGGTGCCAGAATCCATCATGCCGCAATACGGCTTCTTGGCTGAAAACGAGTTGGAATTCAACAACCCTGAAAGTCATTTGGTCGCCAATCGTCGCGTAGGTGTCCCCTATTCTGATGATATGGTTGAAAACGCTCAAGCCGATCTCGTTGCGCAAGCAGATCCTGATGCTGATTGGGATGGATTAGAAGAGCGTTATCCAAAAGCCGTCCTTGGAGATTTTGATGGTGATCCATCCAAATTGACTGAGATGGATGCATTGGTTGCCTATCTTCAAATGCTCGGAACATTGGTGGATTTCTCCGCCTATGAACCCGACCAGAACATTCGCTAGGAGGATTGATCATGGATTTTGAATATCAAGCCATGCGCACATTCGCTGATAGCTGGGGATTGCTCTACATGTTTGCAATTTTCGTCTTCGTCGTTTTCTGGACCTTTCGTCCAGGCGCAAAATCACTCTCCGACGACGCAGCACAAATTCCATTTAAAGAGGACTAAACCATGAAAGATCACAAAGAAATCGATGATATTTCAGGTGTTGAAACAACACAGCACGAATGGGATGGCATTAAAGAGCTCAACAACCCATTGCCACGCTCATGGCTTTGGGGGTTATATGGAACAATCTTATTCTCCATCGGCTACACCATCGTCTATCCAGCATGGCCAGGCATTACCACCAACACCAAGGGTATTTGGAACTGGTCAAGCCGCGGTGAGCTTGCAACTGAAATGACAAAAGTCGAAGAGAGCCGTCAGGTTCTTGGAGACCAACTTGTTAGTGTCGAGCTGGAGGATGTGAGCCAAAACCCTGACTTGCTGCAATTTGCAGTTAATGGTGGGCAATCTGCCTTTAAAGTTTACTGCTCTCAATGTCATGGTTCAGGCGCCAATGGTGGCACAATCTACCCAAGTTTGATCGATGATGATTGGATCTGGGGCGGTACTTTGGAAGACATCTACATCACTTTGCAGCACGGCATTCGCTATGAGCAAGACGATGATACGCGTTTGTCTGAAATGCCAAGATATGGCGCTGATGAATTGCTTGAACGCAATGAGATTGTCGATGTTGCTTGGTATGTGCGCCAAATGTCTGGTCAGGAGTTTGATGCCGAAGCTGCAGCACGTGGACAAACTGTTTTCGCTGACAATTGCGCTGCATGTCACGGCGAAAAAGGTGAAGGCATCCGCGAACTTGGTGCACCTAACCTTAGCGATGCAATCTGGTTTTATGGAAACACACATGAACAGATCGTTGCGCAAATCTCAGATCCTAAACAGGGTGTAATGCCAGGTTGGACGGGTCGCTTATCTGAAGTGACCATTCGCCAATTAACCCATTACGTACACTCACTAGGTGGCGGCGAATAACCTTCGCCACCTAACCAAGATCTATCTTAAACAAGAGACTGACCTAATGAACGCCCAACAAGAAATACCACAACCGGAAAAAATCGAGCTTTACGAAGCGCGGAAAAAGATATTTCCCAAGCGTGCAGAGGGTCAGTTTCGGCGTTTAAAGTGGATCATTATGGCGGTGACGTTATCGATCTATTACATCACCCCTTGGCTGCGTTGGGATCGCGGTCCCCACGCGCCCGACCAAGCTGTCTTAATCGATATCGCCAATCGCAGATTTTATGCGTTCTTTATCGAAATTTGGCCGCAGGAGTTTTACTTCGTTGCCGGCATGCTGGTCATGGCGGGCGTTGGATTATTTCTTGTAACATCTGTGATGGGTCGCGCATGGTGCGGTTACACATGTCCGCAAACTGTTTGGGTTGATTTATTCCTCGTTGTAGAGCGCTTTATCGAAGGCGACCGCAATGCGCGGATGAAACTTGATAAGGCTCCTTATAATTTCGATAAATTACGCAAACGCATTATCAAACACGCGATATGGCTTGCGATTGCTGTTGGAACCGGCGGCGCATGGATTTTTTATTTCGCCGACGCGCCAACTTTGCTGGTTGATTTCGTTACACTCCAAGCCCCATATATAGCCTATGCAACGGTGGGTATTTTAACCGCAACCACTTACGTATTTGGTGGGCATATGCGCGAGCAAGTGTGTAACTATATGTGTCCTTGGCCACGTATTCAGGCCGCTATGCTCGATGAGAGCTCGCTGGTTGTCACATATAATGACTGGCGCGGAGAGCCACGCACGCATGGTAGCAAAAAGGCCAAAAAAGCAGATTTCACCGGTGGAGACTGCATCGATTGCATGGCGTGTGTAAACGTCTGCCCTGCTGGCATCGATATTCGCGATGGGCAGCAAATGGAGTGCATTACCTGCGCACTTTGCATCGACGCGTGTGATGACATTATGGGTAAACTTGGTCGCGAAAAGGGCTTGATCTCCTATTCAACGCTAGAAGATTACAACACCAATATGGCGCTCGCCACTGATCCAGATACGCTTAATCTTGATCCAAACCGCATCCGCGATGAGAACGGCTTTATTGATAAAATCAAACACTTTAACCCGAAGGTATTTTTGCGTCCGCGCACAGTGATGTATTTTGCGATCTGGGCATGTCTTGGCCTTGGATTATTAACCGCTTTATCATTGCGAGACCGATTGGGTGTGAACGTTCAACATGACAGAAATCCAGTTTTCGTTCAGCTTAGTGATGGCGGCATACGCAATGCATATACCGTTAAAATTCTCAACATGATCCAGGAGCCACGCACCATCGTGTTTTCAATTGAAGGCCTTGATGAAGCGGTGATGCAAATCAATGGTTTTGAGGATCGCGAAGCAAGAACCTTCTTGATCAATGTTGATCCGGACAAATTGCGCGAACTCCGCGTGTTCGTTAAACAACCAAAAGACAATCTGATCGCCGGATCTACGCCATTTAAATTTATCGCAGAAGATAGACAATCCAACGAACGCGACGTCTATGACGCCAATTTCGAAGCACCAGAGGTAGGAAAATAAAATGATCAAAGCAGTTAAATCTTTTGTCGCACCAACCGAATTTACTGGCTGGCATATGTTCACAATCATCTGCATGTTTTTCGGAACGATCATCACGGTCAACATGATCCTTGCCTTTAATGCTGGCTCCACATGGACGGGTCTTGTTGTTAAAAACACTTATGTGGCCAGCCAAATCTTCAATGAAGAAACTGAAAAACTGGAACAACAACGCGCGATGGGCTGGACATCTGATCTTAAATACCAAGATGCGCAGCTACGTCTTCAGCTCACTGATAACAAAGGCGCTTTGATTACCGGTGCGAATGTATCCGCTAAAATCGGCAATCCTGTGCACGAAACCAATGATCATATGGTCAGCTTTACTCAGATTGGCGAATTCTATGTTGTGGAGAACAATCTCGAGAACGGTCTTTGGCAAATCGATCTACAAGTTCAAACTCAGGACGGCTTAACCTGGAACAAAGCTGTTCGTCTGGTTGTTGGAGAATAAATCATGTCTTGCTGCGCAGGCGACATTGCTGAAGAGCTTGGAACTCAAGACTATCGCGAAACATCGCGCCGAGAGGAATATCTTCATTCCGGCCATGAGCTTGCCAGTGGAGACACCAAATATGTTTTCTCTGTTGCCAATGTTCACTGCGGCGCATGTATCAACATCATTGAAAAGCAGCTTAAAAAACAAACTGGCATCAATTCTGCGCGCGTTAATCTCACCCTCAAGCAACTTGATTTAGAGATCGATCAAAACGCAGACATCCTGCAAATCGTTGATCAATTGGAAAAGCTTGGCTACCCGCCGACCCCAGTAGATTTAGGCGATCTAAGCGAGTTCAAACAAGAGCAGCAAAGTGCAAAACTCATCCGGGCGCTTGCTGTTGCTGGATTTGCAGCTGCCAATATCATGTTACTGTCAGTTTCCGTCTGGTCAGGCGCAGATGGCGAAACACGTAAATTGTTCGAGCTGGTATCAGCGTTGATTGCCATTCCAGCAATTGCTTATTCTGGACAGGTCTTCTTCCGCTCGGCATTTTCAGCACTTAGGTTTGGTCATCTAAACATGGATGTGCCTATTTCACTGGCGATCATACTTTCATTGTTTATGAGCCTTTATGAAACATTCTATGGCACTGGTGAAGCCTATTTCGACGCTGGTGTTATGCTGCTATTCTTCCTTCTCATCGGGCGGTATCTCGATCAAAAAATGCGGGAGAAAGCCCGAAATTCTGTTTTCGCGCTGAGCAAAATTGCGGCCAAAGGTGCCAACCGCATTCTGCCAGATGGTCAGTTAACATATATCCCGATTGATCAAGTAAAAGCCGGCATGACAATGCGCATTTTCCCCGGTGATCGTACACCTGTGGATGGCGTAATGATTTCCGGACAAACCGATCTTGACCGTTCATTGGTCAACGGTGAGAGCGATACCCATGCGCCAAAAATCGGTGAAGAGATCGAGGCGGGTGTATTAAATCTAACCGGTGCTATTGATATCAAAGCATCAAAACCCGCTGATCAATCGTTCTTGTCTGAAGTTTCCAAAATGCTCGAAGCTGCAGAAAACTCTCGCATGACCTATGTCAGCCTGGCGGATCGGATGGCAAAAATCTACGCGCCTGTGGTTCACATCTTTGCGCTTGTTGCATTCTTAATCTGGTTCTTCCTCGTCGGCGAAACGTGGTATACCTCACTCAATATTGCAATTTCGGTGCTGATCATCACCTGCCCTTGCGCGCTTGGTTTGGCGGTACCCGTGACCAATGTGATCGCTGCCAATCAGCTTTTTAAAAATGGTATTTTAATGCGTGATGGCACTGCCTTGGAACGCGCTGCTGAAATTATCCGGATCGCATTTGATAAAACTGGCACTTTAACATTTGGCACGCCAAAACTTGCAAAAGGCGAGATTGAGAATTTAGGCGAGATGACAAAATCTTACCTTAAGGCACTTACATCACGTTCTTCTCACCCGGCTTCAAAAGCTATTGCCAATGCGCTGTATGATGTTACGCAAGGCAAGGTATCTGATATTCGCGAAATAGCCGGCTTCGGTGTTGAGGGCCATGTGAATGGCAAAACTATTCGCTTAGGCAGAGCAGCTTGGGTGAACGAAATTGCAAACGACGATAAGAAACCTATTGAAGATAAAATTTCCTATGCGATCGAAGGCAGCGCGTTACATCAATTTAACCTACACGAGACCTTGCGCACAGATGCCATGAAAGCACAGCAATATCTTCATGAACACAACATCGACACTGAAATACTCTCCGGAGATGGCAGTAAAGCCGTGGCAAAAATTGCCAATCACCTTGGTATAAAAACTTGGCAGGCTGGATTAAAACCCGCCGATAAACATGCGCATTTACAAAATCTGGAAAGCGAAAACATTCCAACAATGATGGTGGGTGATGGCCTTAATGATGCACCTTCACTGGCTGCAGCTCATGTCTCTATGGCACCTGCAAGTGCATGCGAAGTGGGGCGACAGGCTGCGGACTTTATTTTCACCAATGATAGTTTAAAAGCCGTGCCATATGCCATTAGCACCTCACAGCTCGCAAAGCGCATCATCAAACAAAACTTTGGTATTGCAATTGCCTATAATACAATCGCCATCCCCCTCGCTTTTTTAGGCTATATCACCCCATTAATTGCAGCTATTGCTATGTCTGCTTCTTCAATTATTGTCGTATTAAACAGCTTGCGTTTATCGCTACATAACATAAGTGAAGTTGAATCAAAGGCGCTAAAATGAATCTGATTTTATTGTTACTACCCGTTGCTTTGTCATTAGGCTTTTTGGGCTTGTGTGCATTTTTCTGGAGTTTGAAATCTGGTCAATATGATGACCCGGAAGGTGCTGCTCAACGCATATTAAATGACGATGAGCATATCTAGCAGCCCTATCTTAGCCCTCGAGTTTACCAAACGTTGGTGTCATTTCGGGATTCGTTACAATTGTAAGCAATTCCAGCATCAAAAATTAAACCCCTTTGCGTATAACTGATCCCAAATTACAGGATTAGTGCGCGTAACGAGCCATTTTTAACTCGTATTTATAAAACAAAAAGTCGCGTCACTATTAAGCAGGGGTGCGTCTTTAATGAATGAAAAGTTTAATATTGCCAACGCGTTTTACAGAACCGCTACTGAAAATCCAGACAAAACCGCTTTGGTTTGTGACGGTAAAATCTTCACTTATGGCGATCTTTGGCGCGATGCATCGCGACTAGCCAGTTTCATCAAACCAAATCTAAAAAACAAACGTGTGGGCGTTCTAGGCTCTCGCAGTGCAATGGCCTATATCGGTATCATCGGCGCTGCATCAGCGGGTTCAACCTATGTGCCACTCAACATGAAATGGCCTGAAGAGCGCCTCATCGCAATCTTTGAGCAGCTTGAGTTGGATGCAGTTATCGTCGACAAATTTGGCGCGAAACTTATTACTGAAAATGTGAAGAAGCACGCACCGAAAATCATTGTTTCAAGCGACGATGCTGGCGAAGTCGAAGGCGTTGTTAAACTATCCGATTTGCCAGAAGAGATTGTTACAGAACCCGTTCAGCGCAAACCAGACGATCTTGGTTATATCATCTTCACATCAGGCACGACCGGGATGCCAAAGGGTGTAATGATATCCAACAATTCACTCGATATCTATCTAAATGAAGCGCATGAATGGTGTGATCTAAATGCTGATGATCGTGTTGCAGAAGCGCATGATCTCACCTTTGATTTGAGCGTCCACAACATGTTCTTAGCTTGGCGCGGTGGTAGCGCACTTTATATCATGAGCCAATTGGACATGATGGCGCCGCAAGCCTTTGTGCGCAAACATGAGATTACCGTGTGGCTATCGGTTCCAACTATTGTGAACAATGTGCGCCGTGCAAACCGTCTTGGACCAAATCTGTTCCCAAGTCTCCGCCTTTCCATGTTCTGTGGTGAGCCGCTTCCTGTGGCGACAATTCAAGCGATGCAGGAAGCTGCGCCAAATGCGCGGATTGAAAACATTTACGGTCCAACTGAATGTACCATTGTGTGTTCACGCCAGACCGTGACAAATCCACTTATGGTTACAGAACAACGCGATATTCTGGCCATCGGTCAGGAATTTTCAAACACAAAAATGCTGATCTGCGATGAGGATGGCAATCTATTGTCTGATGGCAAAATGGGTGAAATCGCGCTTGAAAGCGAAAAGCTCGCCGATGGTTACTTCAAAGCCGAAGAGCAAACCAAGAAGGCCTTCCGCAATGTCGATGGTCGTCGCCTTTATTTCACCGGTGACCTTGGTTATCGCGATGAAAACGGCGTGCTCCACTATATGGGTCGCACCGATAACCAGATCAAAATGAAGGGCAATCGTATTGAACTTGAAGAGGTTGATACGCATTTGCGCAAAGCTGCAGGCACTGAACTTGCAGCCATTGTTGCCTGGCCGATCTTAGAAGGTATCCCGCAAGGCCTGGTTGGGTTTGCAATTGAGAACGGCAAGACAGCTGAAGACATTCAATTGGCGATGAAAAAATCACTGCCTTTATACATGGTGCCGAGCACGGTCCACATTCTTGAAGATATGCCGCGCAATACCAGCGATAAGATTGATCGCAAAGCATTGCGTGAACAACTTGCCAATCCTTCAACTAATGACACGGTTAAACTGGAAGAGGCATCCTAAACATGGCTTCAACAGAAACCTTACAACCGCCGGAGATTGAATATTCTCCGCTGAAATGGCGCCGCGCATGGCTCACCATGGATCAAAATCCGGTGGCGATCGAATTTGCGAAAACAAATTTGGGTGTGTTTGTATTACATATCGGCTTTATCTTAGCCCTAGCCGCTTCCGGACAATTGTCTGGTGCTGCATTGGTTATGGTATCAGCCACATTGGGTGCCATTGCGTTAGCACCGCATCGCCGCATTGAATTGCTGGTCGGCGCATCAATTCTTTACGTGATATTACGACCCTTTCGCATTGATGGATGGACCGCGGTTGTCAATTTGAAATCGCAAGTGATTGAATCATCGCCCTATCTGTTACAGATCCCGGCGGTGGTTTTATTCCTGTTTTTCTCGGCACTGTTTTTGCGCGCCATGCATTGGAAACCAACGCAAAGGCTGGCAAAGCGGCCGCTGACAAGTTTGTTTTTAATCTGGTCGGTCTTTTTGGTCACAGCGATTATGCTGCCGAAAGGCTCGTTAATTGGCGCATTTGTGTGGACATTTGTCGGCGTGATGATCTCTGCGATCTGGTTTCTGGCCTATGCGGCAGTGGACGAAAAAGCCAAGGTGAAAACGCCTTTAATTGCAAAGGCAGGTATGATGCGCCCTATTTGGGGTGGCAGTTCTACACCGCTTGGCAAAGGCTTTGGTTATCTTAATAAGTTTGATTCAAAAAATGCGGATGAACTTGCAGTCACAAGACTAAAAGCGCTCAAACTTGCTGTTTGGGGCGCATTGCTTGCAGGCCTTTGGTTCGTTATGGAATATTTCGCAAGAGATGTTTTTGAGCTGCCAACTTTGATCACATCGATCTTAGCCACAGCAGATGGAACTGCATCTGTGGGTACGAGCTGGGTCAGCTTGATCTATAACTACTTCTTGGATCTTGTGATCATTGCGGTTTGGGGACACATGATTGTCGCTGTCATTCGCATGATCGGATACCGCATCCCGCGTAATAGCCGCAATCCATTGGCTTCGCGCACTTTGGCTGAATTTTGGAACCGCTATCATTTTTATCATAAAGAACTATTGGTCGACTTCTTCTTCTATCCAGCCTTTGTCAGATACTTTAAGAAGTCACCAAAGCTCCGAATAGCATTTGCAACATTCTGTGCTGCAGGTTTAGGTAACTTCTTATTCCACGCTGCACGAGATACCCATGTCTTTGCCGACGCCACATTGATGGAAGGCTTAGCAATGTTCCAGTCCACTTGGGTCTATTTCTTGGCACTTGCGCTCGGTTTGGTCTTCTCACAGGTCAACCCATTTAAAATTAAACCCGAACATGGCTTCTTTTGTTACGAAATTCTCACGCGACTAAACGTTTGTACGTTCTTCTGTTTTGTGAAGATCTTCGGTGACATCACTGTTGAAGGCACACTGGCGGAACGTTGCCAATTCGTGCTGAGCCTATTCTTTATCTAACGAAACTAACGAGGACTTATTATGGCACAATCAATTCAGGACGTTGTTAAATCAATGATGGCTGCACGTGGCAACTCACAGGAAATCAGCAAAGATGAGCCGATTTTCACAAGTGGTTTGCTCGACAGTTTAGCGGCTACAGAACTTATGATGACCCTTGAAAGTGACTTCGGCATCGATTTAGCTGATGCTGATTTTGACATTTCAAAACTTGATACATTGGCAGATCTTGAAGGTTTGATCGGTCAAGCTGCTTAAGATTTAAGAGTGCTACTCACACTTAATTGATGTGATTTACAGCCTCTTCAAATAGGCAAAGCTATGATCCTTTGCTAACCTGATGCCCGAAGATGAAAAGTTTTACTTTGGGCGGAGAACGGGTTGAAGCAATTTTTAGCATTATTATTCTGCGCGGTTTGTTTTCTTACCGCGCATAATTTTATCGCAAACGCGCAATCTCAAGATGTCGATTTAGAGCTTGTATTGGCGATGGACGCTTCTGGCAGCATTAGCGAGCATGAATACATGCTTCAGCTCAATGGCACCGCGGACGCGTTTTTAGACACAAATATTCAAGCGGCAATAACCTCAGGTCCGCACGGCAAAATCGCTGTGGCAGTCGTATTATGGTCTGATGCCGCATTTCCCAAAGCCAATAGTGGTTGGCATATCTTAGATGATGAACCATCGATCATTGCCTTTTCTAATTTGGTGCGCACTTTCAATTTAACTGCAGATAATAAAATGGGCGCAAATGGCGGTGGCACTGGCATCGGTGCTGGTGTTGCTGAAGCCATTCGGCTTATCCGCGAAAACCAAATTCAAGGTGAGCGATTGGTCGTTGATGTTTCCGGAGATGGTATCGAAACAGATTTTTGGTTCACCCGAAAAACCATCATGATGCCGGACGCAAAACTACTGGCTCAAATCAACAATGTTACTATCAACGGGCTCCCTATTTTGACCAAAGACCATCCAAATCTTGATCAATACTACCGCGAAAACGTTATCTTCGGACCCGGCTCCTTTATTGAGAAAGCCACAAATTTTGATGATTTTGCCCGGGCTATTCGGCAAAAACTCTTCAGAGAGATCGCCCAACCCATCGGTTAAGACAAAACAACCGTTCAAGCTCGATAATTCGACCGCGTAACCTTTTCAAATAATTATAGCTGTTTATTGGCGCTGATATCCCTTGTTTAAATAAGAATTTAAACTACATATGCCGCAACTTTAAATATCATCTATTTTTGATTTAGGGGCTTATTGTCATGAATGACACAGCAACAAAAGAAACCTTTTCATTCCAGACCGAAGTCGGACAATTACTCGATATCGTTGCTGGATCACTATATTCAAATCGCGAAATCTTCTTGCGCGAACTCGTCTCCAACGCTTCTGACGCTTGCGATAAATTGCGCTATGAAGCGCTCACAAATGCCGCACTCCTAGAAGGTGGACAAGACTTTGCTATTGGCATTGAAATTGACGCAAAGGCAAAAACTCTGACCGTTTCTGATAACGGGATTGGAATGAACCACCAAGATTTGCTGGATACTCTGGGAACAATCGCAAAATCCGGCACGAGCAATTTCTTAAATGCATTGGATGATGAAAACAAAGGTGACTTAGGTCTCATTGGGCAATTTGGTGTTGGCTTTTATTCCGCCTTTATGGTCGCTGAAAATGTGAGCGTAACGACACGCAAAGCAGGTGAAAAAGAAGCATGGCTTTGGGCGTCAGACGGCAAAGGTCAATTTACTATTGAACCAACAACGCGGGAAAATAACGGTACCAGCGTGACGCTTTCATTGAAGAAAGACGCCAAAGAATTTTTAGAAGACGCTCGCATCAAGCATATCATTCGAACCTATTCTGATCACATCAGCTTCCCAGTTTTGTTGGGTGATGAAACGTTAAATTCAGCATCTGCGATCTGGACCCGCCCTGCAAAAGATATCACAAGCGAGCAATATACTGAGTTTTATCGCCATTCAGGACATGCCTATGATGAACCGTGGCTGACAATGCACAATCGCGTTGAAGGCCTGCTTAGCTATACCAACTTGTTGTTCATCCCATCTATGGCACCATTTGACTTGTATGAGCCAGAACGCAAAAGCCATGTAAAACTATACGTCAATCGCGTCTTCATCACCGATGACACACAAGGCTTATTGCCGCCATACTTACGCTTCTTACGCGGCGTCGTGGACAGCGAAGATCTATCGCTAAACGTATCTCGTGAGATGTTGCAGAGCGATCCGAAACTCGCGAAGCTGAAAACCGGTCTGACCAAGCGCGTGCTCGGTGAACTAAAGAAAAAAGCGGATAAAAAGCCTGAGGACTACACAGCATTTTGGGCAAATTTTGGTGCTGTTTTAAAGGAAGGTCTTGTTGAAGAAATTGCTCTGCGTGACAAAATTCTTCAGATCTGCCGTTTTAAATCAACCAATGGCGATGAGTTGACCAGCCTTGCAGGCTATGTCGAGCGCATCAAAGAAGGACAGGATGCGATTTATTACATTGTTGGTGAAGACGCATCAAAAATCGCGCGCTCACCGCATCTTGAAGGCTTTAAAGCGAAAGGTGTTGAGGTGTTATTATTGTCTGATTCAGTTGATGAATTCTGGCTACAACACATCACAGAGTTTGAAGGAAAAGCGCTTAAATCCATCACACGAGGTTCTGATGATCTTGATAAGATTAATGGCCTGGACAAAGCCGGTGAAGAAGATCAGCCAGAAGTCAAAGAGCTCGATCAACTCATTGCTCGCATTAAAGCTGAACTCGGCGACACCATTAAAGATGTGCGTCCATCAAAACGTCTTACAGATAGCCCTGTTTGCTTAATCGCAGATGATGGGGATATGGATGTAACCCTTGAGCGCATGCTAAAGCGCGCAGGCCAATTGCAACACACAACACCGCGCGTGTTGGAATTAAATCCATCACATCAAATTATCATTAAGCTTGCCGAACGTGCAAAAGCAGATGAAGGTGCGACAGATGATTTACTCAAGGATGCTGCGCATTTATTGCTTGATCAAGCACGCATTTCTGAAGGTGAGGCACCAAGTGACGCATTGGAGTTTAGCAGACGCTTAACAGCAGTCATGTCATTAGCGCTATAGGATCTTCATAGCGACAAATGGAGCCAGTTGATCATTTTTCTGGTGTCATGCAAAAACCAACTTAACATTAAGTTTCATTGTGATAACGTTGACCCTGCACAACATTTTGTGCGGGGAAAAATGTAAGCAGAGATGAAATGCGACAAAAATATACGGCTGCACATTGGGGCAGCTATCAAGTTAATACGTCAGGTGACGAAGTAAAACTTGAACCATTGGACGATGATCCAAATCCATCCACCATTGGAAATGGCTGGATGAGTGCCACCACAGACAATGAATTAAGAATTACCAAGCCAGCCATTCGAAAAGGTTGGCTTGAAAACCGGCAAACATCTAACAGGTGCAACGACACCTATGTCGAAGTAGAATGGGACGTTGCACTAGATCTAGCAGCTGAGGAGCTAACCCGTATCCGCCAAACCCATGGCAATCGTGCGATTTATGCAGGCTCTTATGGATGGGCAAGCACCGGGCGCTTTCACCACGCGCAATCGCAACTTAAGAGATTTCTCAATACAATTGGCGGTTTTACTTCATCCAAAACCACCTATTCTCATGGCGCTGCCGAAGTCTTGTTGCCTCACATAACAGGCATGTCCAACCGCGTATTTCAAGATGAAATGACGAGCTTGGAACTGGTGGCAGAACACTGCGAATATCTTATTTGCTTTGGTGGCATATCCGCTAGAACCGCGCAAATCACATCGAGCGGCACCTCAAAGCACGAGGTTGAAAACTGGCTCGAAGCTGCTCGGCAAAACGGTTTGAAAGTTGTCAATATATCACCCTTGCGCTCAGACTTCTCCAGCGATGCTGGCGCGCAATGGCTCCCTGTCAGACCCAACACAGATGCAGCCCTCATGCTTGCAATCGCGCATACACTGATTGAGCGCAATCTATATGATGGGAAATTCCTCAACACCTATTGTCATGGTTGGGATGCATTTAAATCCTATGTGATGGGTGACACAGATGGCATTGCAAAAACGCCACAATGGGCCGAAAACATCACTGAGATATCTGCTCAAGATGTCATTCAGCTCGCACAAAACATGGCGCGACATAAAACCATGATTTCAACGACATGGGCAATGCAGCGCGCAGATCACGGTGAGCAACCGCTTTGGCTAGCGCTCACATTAGCGGCCATGCTGGGTCAAATTGGCCAGAAAGGAACCGGTTTTTCCTTTGGTTATGGCTCTACCACACCGGTAGGTCGATCAGATAAATTGATAAGCTGGCCATCCGTTCCACAAGGTAAAAATCCAGTAGATGATTTTATCCCCGTCGCAAAGATCACAGAACTTTTATCAACACCTGGAAAGAGCTTCAAATTTGATGGTGACACCCATCAAATGCCGGATATCAAATTGGTCTATTGGGCGGGTGGCAATCCGTTTCATCACCAGCAAGACTTAAATAAGCTCAATGATGCTTGGACAAAGCCAGACACAGTGATCGTCCATGAACAGTTCTGGACATCAACGGCAAGACGCGCTGATATTGTCTTTCCTGTCACATCTTCGCTTGAACGCGACGATATTATGATGAACCGACGCGATCCTAAATTGGTTTGGATGGAACGTGTGTATGAAGCCAAGATCGACGCGAAATCCGATCATGAGATTCTATGTGGTTTGGCGCAAAGATTAGGCGTGCTGGACAAGTTTTCAGAACATAAATCAGTTGATCAATGGCTCGAGCAGCTTTGGAAAGATTCCCAAAAAGTTGCAAAATCAGAACAATTCGATTTGCCCTCGTTTGAAGATTTTAAGAACGAAGGTGTATTTGAATGCCCCAACAGTTCCCAGACGCGCATTCAATTCAGCAACTTTATCGAAGATCCAGAAGCCAATCCGCTCAACACACCAAGCGGTAAAATTGAGATCTATTCTGAAACCTTTGCGAAAATGGATATGGCCGATTGCCCCCCTCACCCGATGTGGTTGGAGCCAATTGAATGGTTGGGCGATAAAAACAACAAGCCGGATGCCTTGCATCTCATCTCCGGCCAACCGGCAACCCGTTTGCATAGTCAGCTTGATAATGGTTCGGAATCCAAATCAACCAAGATCAAGGGTCGAGAGCCTGCTTATCTTCATACCGATTTTGCCAGAAAAATGGGAATTCAAAGCGATGATATCATTCTAGTCCACAACGAACGTGGCAAGTGTTTGTGCGCAGCTCAACTCACCGATGACATTCACCCGCAGTCAATCTCGCTTGCCACTGGCGCTTGGTACGATCCGCAGGAAATTGATGGCGAGATCATTGAAGTTCATGGAAACCCGAATGTGCTAACCATCGACAAAGGCTGTTCAGAACTATCTCAGTCAAATATAGCCCATACGGCACTCGTGTGGGTATCTAAATGGGAGAAGCCACTACCACCCATTAAAGTGCACTCACCGCCTGAGATCGAAAAATACAAATAGGCGCAACAAAAAAGGCCAGATCTCAGTAGATCTGGCCTTTTATTTAGCTATCTATGTCTGGCTACATCTTACAATCAGCTGCATAAGCATCTGAATGTTCAGTTAAACCAGTAGCGATGATCTTATTGGTAAAGACATCACCTTCTTTGATCACTTCGCGAACATAAATGTCCTGAATTGGGTGATGGTTGTTTCCAAACTTGAAATCGCCACGTGTTGAAGAGAATTCAGCTGCTTTCAATGCAGCGCGGAAGGCATCTGCATCTTTAACATCTGCTTTGTCCATTGCGCTTAACAACAAATTCGCAGTGTCGAAACCTTGCGATGCATAAAGCGATGGCAAACGACCATATTCAGCCTGGAAGCTTTCAACAAAGGCATTGTTTGTCGCATTGTCGATATCTTTATTCCACTGAGATGTGTTTTTCACACCTAGCGCTGCTTCACCAACGGCCTGCAAAATGCCCTGATCAAAACTAAAGGCTGGGCCAACAACTGGTAGATCGATACCGCTGCCAGAGAACTGCTTTAAGAATGAGATACCCATACCACCTGGCAAGAAGAAGAACACACTGTCAGCACCTGAAGCACGGATTTGAGCGATTTCCGCTGCATAGTCTGTTTGGCCTAGCTTTGTATAAAGCTCGCCCGCAAGCTCACCTTTAAAGAAGCGCTTGTAACCCGTCAGAGCATCTTTACCTGCTGGATAGTTTGGCGCCAAAATGAAAGAATTTTTATAGCCTGCGTCATTTGCATATGCGCCAGCTGCCTCATGCAGGTTATCGTTCTGCCATGCAACATTGAAATAATTTGGATGACACCCTTTGCCCGCAAGTGGTGATGGGCCTGCATTTGGAGACAAATAGAACTTACCTTGCGCGGTTGCAGCTGGTACAACAGCCATTGCAAGGTTTGACCAGATAATACCTGTCAGAACATCAACATTTTCAGATTGGATCATCTTGTCTGACAAACGCACAGCAATATCAGGTTTACGCTGATCATCTTCGATCACTACTTCCAGATCGGTATTCCCGCTTTGCTTAACTGCCAGCATAAAGCCGTCGCGAACATCAATTCCCAAACCAGCGCCGCCACCTGACAATGTCGTAATCATGCCAACTTTTAATTTGCCGTGACCATCTGCGGATGCAGGTAGGACGGCCGCAGCGCTCAACGCAGTGGCAGCAATAGCAGCAAGTCCAAATGCTTTAAGTTTCATATTCAACTCCCAAATGTTTATTTTATATCCTATTTATACAGATTAGTTTTTGGATCGAAACAGAAAATTTATTTGAATGCAAACAAACTTAACAACTGTCGTTAATATGCTTGATAGAAATTTGATTTTGAAACCATATTCTTAGCGCAATAAAGTGATCGTATGCTACTTGCGCTTTGCGATGCTGGTCAGGTATGAAATTTAAATGCTAAACCAACGCATTCAATTAATAAAAACACCTGGTTCGTTGCCAAATGACCAAGTGCTTTCCAATGTGAGTAAGTTTTCTGATATGTCCAATAGCTTTCTATTTAAAAACATAAGCCTGTTTTGTTCATTCCTGTTTGCATGCCTTATTCTGGCTATACAGCCGGCAAAAAGCGAAGTGATCGAGCAAAAAGAAAGTCAGTACAACACCATTATCATCCGAAAAGATAATAACCTTGTTTCCATGACCTTTGGACACAATACGCGCATCTATACAGAAAGTGTGAAAGATCTCACCGATGAATTTGCGCTACCTGTGACTTACACACGCTATATGACTATCGCTATGGCATATCCAGACAATGCCAAAACTGTTGTTGAAATCGGCTCAGGCGGTGGTCGCACAGCGGCCTATCTCAGCCAAAGCATTGAAGATGTAAATGTCACAACCGTTGAACTAGACCCAGAAGTTCTAAGATTAGCTGATAAGTATTTTGGGCTCAAAAAATCGGATAATCTTGACATTGTTGAGCAGGATGGTCGGATATTCCTAACCCGGAATAAACAAAAACACGACATCATAATTGTAGACGCGTATCGCGGCCCATTTGTGCCATTCCACCTGCTGACGAAACAGTTCTACGAGCTCTCTGCAAAGCGTTTAAATGAAGGGGGTGTTATGGTTCAAAACATCGAACCCTCCACAATGTTATTTGATGCTGCAATTGCTACCATTTCAGATGTATTTGAACATGTAGATTTGTTTGAAGCACGCGGCAATATTGTTGTTATTGCCTATAATGGCGAGAAAAAGAATATTGATGATATCGTGAAGCGTGCTGAAAAGCTGGATGAAACATATGGTTTGAAATACCCAATTGCTAACTATCTCGATGAACGTCGTGTGGTTCTTAAGGACCTCATAAAAGGAGAGATTTTGACCGATGACTTTGCACCAGTGCAATATCTTAATTCTATCGAACGACATAATCGTCGTTTGGAAGAAATATCGCAATAGCATCGGAGCACGATAATGCGTTACGTTCTATACTGCCTTTTGTTCATTGAAGGGTTCGTTTTGCTCGGATTTGAAATGCTCGCCAGCAGATATTTAAACCCCTACTTTGGCAGTGGTATCGACACATGGGCATGCATAATTTCCGTAGTGCTGTTATCGATGATGTTCGGCTATATGGTCGGAGGCAATTTATCAAAACGCTTCACAGCCATTTCAGTTCTTTCAATCGTTACTGCTGTTTCCGGTATATACATGATATTGGTTTCAATCTTTGCGCACGGGTTGTTGCAGACGGCAATTGAAGACTTAGAATATGGGTTTCCACTGCTGTTCATGTCAGCCGTTTTCATCCAGGCTTTACCTGTATTTCTAATGAGTTTTTGGTCTCCTTATCTGGTGAGAAGCTTGACCCGAAATATCCAGGAGAGCGGCAGCATTGCCGGTTGGGTTTATGGTATATCTACATTGGGGAATGTTGTTGGTACACTTGTGACCGCCTTTGTATTGATCCCAAGATTTGGTACCTCTCAAATATCAATGAGTTTTGGCATAGTCCTCCTCTTCATCGCGTCTTTGATCATGTTTATACATCTGAAATCCGGTTTTCTGATCAACCGGCTATCAATATTTTTTGCAGCATTTTTGATCAGCTCAGGTCTTTGGCAAAACATTGATGCACGCGCTGACAATTTAAAAATCGATGCACTCTATCCAGAAGGGATATATTTTAATTCAGAAGATGACCTGTTCTTCACTGAGATGACCGCAAATAGAATAATGCGACTATCCGGCCCGAAGCTTAGTGTCTTCTGGGAGGGCGAAAAATGTGGTCCAACTGGATTTACCAAGATACAATCTGAGAACTTTGCAGTGGCCTGTCATCTAGAACCTAAAATTCTGATTTTAGATTCATCGGGATCTGTTAAAGACACATTGAAATATTCCACAGATGGGTATCGAATCTCATCACCTAATGACATCAATTCAGATGGAACAGGTGGCGCATATTTTTCAAATTCCGGGGTATTTTCACCAAATTCAATTCCAACAGGGCAAGTCTTTCATATCGACGCATCACTGAACACCAAGCTCGTTGTACAAAATATTCGCTATGCAAATGGTGTAGCATTCAGTGGAGCGGACAAAGCATTATACGTGAGTGAACACTTAAATAAGCGCATCCTCAAATTTATGCAAAAACCAGATGGGAGCTTCGCCCAAACTCCTGAAATTCATACAGAATTTGCAAACACAAGAGCATTTGAAAATGCCTCTGCGCTAACAGGTCCTGATGGGTTGCGAATAATGAAAAATGGCGGTCTGCTCGTCGGTCTATACGGCACCTCAAACGTTGCAATGGTCGACACGTGTGGTGAAATAAACTTCCTAACCGGCTTTGATAAATTTGTAACAAGCGTTGGATATCACGACAACAAAATTGCAGTTGCATCTGCGACAAACAACACCAAATTCCCCTATCGGGGACATATCCATCTTAGGGATAACATAACTCCAAAAGTGTGTTAGTTATATAAAACAATAGGCAAACAGTTGGATGAGTGTAAATTTGTATTTAAGCAAACGCCAAAAAGAAATCTTAGATCACGTGGTTCGCAATGGTGAGGTTTTTGTCGAGGATTTAGCCTTAAAGTTTGATGTCTCACCACAAACCATCCGCATGGATCTGCGTGAATTAGACAAAGCAGAAAAACTCGAACGCACCCATGGCGGTGCACGCGCGAAAAACGGTAAAAAGAATTTAGCTTATCAAGAACGCAAGCAAATTGCGGCATCTGAAAAGATCTCAATCGGGCAAACCGCAGCGGAACTAATCCCCAATAATGCATCACTCTTTATTAATATCGGCACAACAACTGAAGCTGTGAGTGATGCACTCCAAGCGCATACGGGTCTTTTGATCATTACCAATAATATCAATGTGGCAAGTAATTTGAGCTTAGGCGAAGCCAATGAAATTGTTGTTGCAGGTGGAACTGTGCGCGCAAGCGATGGCGGCATAATTGGTGAAGCGACCGTTGATTTCATCAACCAGTTCATGGTGGATTTTGCCATTATCGGCACGTCCGCGATTGCTGAGGATGGCGCACTCCTTGATTTCGATTATCGCGAGGTAAAAGTCTCACAAGCGATCATGAAAAATTCCCGCCATGTCATATTGGTTGCTGACAGCACAAAGCTAGGCCGCAAAGCCCATGCACGTATCGGCCATATTTCACAGATTGATACTTTTGTAACAGATACAATTCATTCCGAAAATCTCAGACAGCTCTGCCAAGAATCAGATATCGATATCATCGAGACAAAAGCAGATTGATTGATGGCCTGCCGAAATTCCGCAAGCCACCAACATTTTTATCTAAACTATATCAGCCAAACAGTTCTTTGAATAAGTCTATGGATTGACGGAATCCATTTTCAAAATTGCCATCACCCGGATGATAAACACTTTCAAACGAGATGACCCCGTCATATCCATCGGAACGTAAGGCATTTGCTATGGGTTCAAATAAATGGCCAAGCTGCCCCTGTCCCATCTTTCTGACTTCAAGCGTAGCTTTGGGTGTATCGACATAAACATCCTTGATATGAATATGACCAAGATAGCCGTCCTTTGCCTCATCATATCCGTTTGGATATGCAAGTTCATGGCACCAACAATTATTCGCCGGATCCCATAGAATTTTCAGCGTATCTTTGGCATCCAAGTCATCAATCATTTTACGCGCTGTATAATTGGAATTGACCATCGTGCCATTACCGGTTTCAACAACCAGCGTCACACCTTCTGATTTTGCAAGCTCAACTGCGGGTGCGATGAGTGGCAACATCGCATCCCATGCGCCATGGGCGACATTCCACTTTTCCGCGCCGTTCGCACCCCATAGGATTTGCTCTTTCTTTGGCGTCATAATCCGCACTAAAGGCGAACCAACAATATGGGCCATATCGATCACGCGTTTTAGCGCATCCATATGTTTGGCATGCAGCTCATCGCCGGGTTTATTTGCAGATGTCATGCCAGCAAAAATATGGCGAGACAAGCATGATACCGGCTTGCCACGATCACGCAGCAATTGATCAATCGCATTAATCTCCGCAGCGCTATGATCACCTACCTCTTTTTCACCGACAAACTGTAATTCCGCATATTCCAACGAAAATTCATCCATCGCATCAACCGCATGTTCAAGGTCACGGCTAATACCATCACAAATTACACCAAGTTTCATTTTTGCTTAGATCCCTTGCGATGAAGTTCAGCGCCGACGATGTCCTCAATCACTTGCGTACACGCCCAATTATCTCCGTTTGGAAATTTCGATTTCCCGGCATGAAATACCTGCATGGCAGCTGCAGCTGTGTGCAACGGCACGCCTAATTCTTCGCCCAAATTCATTGAGATCGTCAGATCTTTATGCATTGTGTTGATGTGGCTGCCTGTGCCTTCAAATTGACGATCAATTATCTTTTCAAGCGCGTTATTCACAACACCGCATCCGGCTGAAGAGGTTGAAAACACATCTAAAATAACTTGCCCAGGAACACCGGCTTTTGCAGCCAACGCAGCTGCCTCAAAAGTTGCAGAAAATTGCGCTCCGATAAGAGATTGCAAACATGCTTTAACGGTTTGGCCTTCCCCGCAAGATACCCCTACACGATGGATGTTCGCCGAAACGGCTTCCATCACATCTTTACAATTAGCAAGTGCGGTATCTGACCCGGCTGCCATCATGGTCAAAGTACCCCCTTGAGCACCCGGAAATCCGCCTGAAACAGGGCTATCAATGATATTTAGATCATAGTCTTTAAGTTCATCACCAATCTCGCGCGCTTCTTTAGGCTTAATGGTAGCAGTCAAAATAATTGTTGAACCAATTTTCAATGTTCGAGTTAACCCATTCTCGCCAAAAATAACCTGTTTGGCTTGATCGCCTGTCATCACCATGATGAACACAACATCTGCATTTACACCCACTTCAGCTATGCTTGTAGCCGCGCGGCCGCCTAATTTTTCAAACGCTGACATACGTTCAGGACTTAGATCAAGTCCCCATGTTTCAAAGCCGTTTTTGATCAGGTTTTTTGCGATCCCTGACCCCATATCTCCAATGCCAATTATCCCGACAGTTTTCATGATATTATCCTATCTTCCGTTTTCATAAATTGAGATTACATCTCAGTTGTTCGCGGGATTTCAGGCACCAATTTGGTGTCGGGCGGGTCCGGAAGACACCCGCTGCCCGAAAAAAACCGGAGCTAATTTTGCTCCAGCGTATCCTTAACCACTTCCCATGCCACGGCCAGATGCTCACTCAATGCATCCTCAGCCGCCACAGGATCGCGTTCTAAAATTGCGTCATAGATCTTCTTATGCGCTTGATAATTAATTAAATTATGATCCGACGCCCGCTTCATCTTTCCCCAACTTGGTGACAACCAAGACAGATATCCTTTGTGAATAGCCGGAAAAATCGGGTTTCGAACGATCTTGTACAACACACCATGAAAATCCATGTCTGTCTTGAAGAAAAGCTGGGTGTTGTCCAAGGCTTCATAATTCGCCGCTAGAGCTGATTTTAAATCAGCGATATCATCCTTGTTGGCATGAAGGGCAGCGTGCCGCGCAAGGCTTCTTTCGATAAACTCACGGCTTTTATAAAGATCAGCAACTCCACCTGGTTCACTTAACAAATGTTCAATGATTTTCCCTGTCGCGGTCAACACTGTTCCATAATCAGGTTTTTTAACAACAGGTCGAAATCTTGGTTTTGATTCTAATAGACCACGATTTGCAAGGGTAGAGATAGCTTCCCGAACAACTGTGCGGCTAGCACCAAAAGTGTCCATCAATTCGCGTTCAGCTGGCAAAGGCTTATTATGTTCAAACTGACCAGAGGCAATCCGATCCTCAATTTCAGCCACTAAATCATCCGATGCTCTTCGCATTCACTCCACCCGAAACAACAATAATCCCAATTTTGGCTCGACCAAAACCCGCCGACAAACCAAATATTTTTTGGGCGAGTATGAGCCTGAATTTAAAATTTCGTCAAGCCCAATCCATTTAAATATTATTTTTCAACTACTTATTACGATTACACCGTAATTTCCGGTATGAATATGAGAAAAAATTGCTTGACTCAACGCACATTACCCGATTTCCTGATGGTGTGTTTTGGTCATACCAAAATATTGGTCGTAAAGTAATTTTGGGAGGAATTACTTGGCAAAAATTGCCGCAGTGAGCGTTCGGTTGTTCCATATTCCGCTAGCAGAAGTGCTGACGGATGCAAAGCATGGTGACCACACACACTTTGAACTTATCACAACAACAATCCAATTAGATAATGGTTTGCTTGGCACCGGATACACATATACCGGTGGCAAAGGCGGTCACGCGATTGCCTCTATGATTGAATGTGATTTGGCGCCAATGTTGGTAGGAAGAGACGCAAGTTCCGTCGAAATCTTATATGAACAAATGCAGTGGCATATCCATTATGTTGGGCGCGGCGGTGTTGCATCTTTTGCAATATCAGCATTGGATATTGCTTTGTGGGATTTGCGCGGCAAAGAACGTGGCTTGCCGCTAAAAGAGCTCATCGGGGGGCTGGTTCGAGATGCAAGGCTTATCGCGGAGGGATAGACCTTGCATTCTCGTTACCCAAACTACTTTCGAGCATTGAAGACTATCTCGACGAAGGATTTAACGGTGTAAAAATCAAACTTGGCCAGCTTAATGTTCAAGATGATATTGATCGTGTGGCGGCTGTCCGTAAACTCCTTGGAGCCGACATCAACTTCATGGTGGACGCTAACTATTCAATGAGCGTTGATGAAGCAATTTATGCATCCAAAGCGATCGAAGAATTTGATATCTTGTGGTTTGAAGAGCCAACCATTCCTGATGATTATCAAGGTTATACGAAGATTGCGGCTGCAACAAATATTCCATTGGCCATGGGTGAAAACTTACACACAATTCATGAATTTGGTTATGCGTTTGATCAGGCAAAACTTGGGTATATACAGCCTGATGCATCAAATTGCGGTGGGGTAACTGGTTTCATGCAGGTTGTAGCATTAGCAGAGAAATATAACATTCCAGTGTGCAGTCATGGCATGCAAGAGCTGCATGTTAGTTTGCTGTCAGGAATTAAAAACTCTGGCTGGTTGGAAGTACATTCATTCCCAATTGATCAATACACCTTAAGACCGCTTCAGATAGAAAACAGCTTAGCTGTCGCGCCAGATACCCCAGGTATTGGTGTTGAGTTTAATTGGGACAAACTTGAAACAGAGGACATGTTATCAGCCGACGTTCGGCACGTCGCTTAATACGAAATTTCCGAGCTAAAGGGATGAAGCTCAGAAGCAAATGATCTCATCAGAGATTAGAAATAAATAAGCAAAATTGGGAGGAACCTTATGCTTAAAACTTTAACTCACACAATGCTTGCTGGTGCAGCAGCACTTGCATTCATGGCTGGTAGCGCAGCTGCAGATGGCCACGCAACAAAAACAAAATTGCGTATACAAACACACTTCTCGACTGAAACACTTTCTGGCCAGCTTGCTGGTAAGTTCGTTGATGACATTACATCAATGTCAAATGGCGAAATCGAAGTAGAAATGTTCTACTCAGGTGCAGTTGTTAAAGCGGCTGAAACATTTGATGCGGCTGCAACAGGTATCTTGGATTGCGACATGACTGGTGGTGCTTACCAAACTGGTAAAAACCCTGCATTCCAGTTTACTGGTGACTTGATGGGTGGTTATTCAAACCCTTACCAGCAAATGGCTTGGTTGCTACATGGTGACGGTCGTTCAGCGATCAACAACTTGTACAACGATCACAACATGGAATTTGTTGGCTGGTGGATCCCTGGTCCTGAATCACTATCATCTACTCGTCCAATCCGAGGCGTAGAAGACTTTAAAGATTGGAAATTCCGTTCACCTCCAGGTCTTGCAACAAAAGTGTTTGCAAACTTGGGTGCGTCTCCAATCGTGATGGACTTCAACGAAATCTTTACAGCTTTGGAAACAGGTATCATTGATGGTGCAGATGCTGCGAACTTGACCAACAACATCGGTCTTGGTCTTTATGACATTGCGCAGCACACAAACTATCCTGGCTTCCACTCAATGCCAGCTGACCACTTGGCTTGTCGTAAAGATGTTTGGGATGCAATGCCTGACCACCATAAGAAAATTATGGAAGTAGCGATGGATTCATTGGCTCTGCATAATGCGACAATTAACGAAGTTAAGAACGCTCAAAATGCTGTTGAACTACGTGCAAAAGGTGTGAACCTTTACGAATGGTCTCCTGAAGAGTTGGCTAAATTCCGCGCCGCTGTTCAAAAAGGTTGGACTGAGTTCGCAACAACTCCAGAAGCTAAAGAACTTCTAGCAAGCCACATCAACTTCCTAAAAGGCATTGGTGCAATGCAATAATAAGCAATTATGTTTATTGCTGGCAGGCGAGCAATCGCCTGCCATTTCTTATGTTCGGCTAGCCATTATGAAAATCACAAAAATCACCAGTCATGTATTGCAGTATGATATGCCCGAACTCCTGGGCTATTCTCAGCAATATTACGCCAAAAGAAGCGCCCATCTGGTGGAAATAGAAACGGATGAAGGCATTACAGGATGGGGCGAATGCTTTGGCCCTGGAAACATCGCAATTGCCAATAAAACAATTGTCGAAAAAGTAATTCAGCCAATGATACTCGGCGATGATCCGATGGACCGCGACGTCATTTGGCACAAAGTTTATAATCTCATGCGCGACCACGGCCAAAAAGGCATGCCTTTGCAGGCGCTATCTGGGGTCGACATTGCGCTGTGGGATATTGCAGGCAAGGTTGCAAAATTACCGCTGTACAAATTATTGGGCGGCGAGCACCGAAAAGAAATTCAGGTTTACGGTTATGGGATGATGCTAAGACCCGAACCAATTGAAGACCTTATTTCCCGTTTTGAAGATGAAGCGCAAGAAATTAAATCCAAAGGTTTTCGCGCCACCAAGATGAAAATTGGCATGGGACCGAAAGATGACATTCGTCTGGCTCAAGCCGTCCGAAAAGGTGTGGGCGAAGATTTCAAATTTATGGCAGACGCCAATCATTGTTATACAACAAGCGATGCATTTTATGTCGGGCACGCGCTGGATGAGTTAGATGCTTATTGGTTTGAAGAGCCCGTAGCACCCGAAGACTTAGATGGCTATCGCGAGCTAAGAGCTGGCCTTAAAATCAACATCTCTGGCGGAGAAGCAGAGTTCAATCGCTGGGGTTGGCGCGCCTTGCTCGAAGCCCGTGGTTTGGACATCGCTCAGCCAGAAGTTTGCGCATTAGGCGGAATTTCTGAGTATATTCGCGTTTTGGCATTATGCCATGCACACCATACACCAGTGATCAATCATGTTTGGGGTTCAGCAATTGCTGTTGCAACCAACATGCATTTGCTAACATCGATGCCACCGATGCCGGGAGGATTGCATCCGTGGGAACCAATGTTGGAATTTGATACAACGGACAACAAGTTCCGAGATGAATTGTTGCAAGAGCCACTTAACATTTCATCACAGGTTAAGAATAATGACGGACGAGTTATCGCGCCACAAGGCCATGGTCTAGGCGTGACACCAGACAGAGACTTTATAAGTCACTATAGTATTCACTAAGGGGAGAGAAATCGTGGAAAGAAAATCCGGAGGATTGCATGAATGGGCATTCGCATTTGCGTTTGTATTTTGTGCAGGATGGGTCATTTGGCATGGACCAGCATATATTATTGATTTCATACCCCCTGCGAGTGAAAGTTTGCTGACGCAAATGACAGAATTGCATAAGTCAAAAGATGTAACGCCAGGAATGTCTGGGTTATTTGGTGGACAAACCGACATAATCGATTGGGCTGCGCTCATTTTAGCGCCGATCTTCTTCACCTTTGGCATGCGAACCGTTGTTTTGGCACAGATGGAATTCCCCCACGCATCGAAGATAGACAGATTTGCGATGTTTGTTGGTCGCGTTACAATGATTTTGATCATCTCCATGACCCTAATCATGCTCTATGAAGTTTTCCTACGTTATGCAATTGAAGCGCCAACTTTATGGGCCAACGAGTTAACCCTTTGGATTGCGGGCTTTGTGTTCTTGCTATCAGGCCTTTATGCTATGCAACAGCGCAGCCACATTCGCATTTTCATCATCTACGATCTGATGCCACGCTGGGGACAACATATCTGTGATGTCATTTCAGTCTTTATGCTCTGGGTCTTCACATTCTTCCTTATCTTTGGAAGCTATTCGCAAGTCTTTGCGATCAAATTTTATCGTTGGGAGGTGTTTGGGACAGCGTTCGATCCGCCCATCCCAGCAACAATTCAGCCAATGATCTTGATCATGGCAACACTTATTTCAATACAAGCTCTTTTAAACTTAATCGCTGACTGGAACCGCGATCCGAATGAATTGACGGAAGCTGAAGTTATCGATCAGGAAGAGCTGGAAGCCATTAAGAAAAGCGTGGGGGCAAACTAATGGATATCGGAACAATATCAATTGTACTCGTCATCGGGTTAGTTTTCCTTCTTGGTATCGGCATGCCTTTGGGCCTCGCATCTGCGGTGCTGGCTGCCCTAGTTATGATCATGAAGTTTGAACCAAATCTCTTCTTTGATCCATTTAGCTTTGGCGAAGGCATGCTAACGGGACGACCCGGAACCGGAGCGTTATATATCCTAACGCAGAAGATTTTCGATCTCCTGACGGAATATGTCCTCATATCGGTGCCCTTATTTATTTTCATGGCCGCATTGCTTGAACGATCAGGCATCGCAAAACAAATGTATGACAGCCTTGATTTCTGGCTTTCAAGAACACGCGGTGGTATCGCGATCGTGACATCTTTGATGGCTGTGTTAATGGCTGCGATGTCAGGCATCATCGGTGGTGAGGTTGTGCTACTTGGCCTAATTGCGTTGCCACAAATGCTGCGTCTTGGCTATGATCAGAACCTTGCAATCGGTACCATCTGTGCCAGTGGTTCGTTGGGAACAATGATCCCGCCGTCCATCGTATTGATCATCTATGGTTTAATCACAGAAACTTCGATTAAAGCGCTCTTCACAGGTGCGTTTGTACCTGGCTTTATGTTGGCAAGTTTCATCATTTTGTACATCGTCATTCGTACAAATCTGAACCCATCTTTGGCGCCATTGCCGGAGCCAAAACCAGGTGATCCTGTGGGACGTGAAAAAACCATGATGTTTGGTGGTTTTGTGTCCGTAATCTTTGCTGGCCTTTCTGCATTGCTTCTTCTTCGCATTGCATTCTACACAGCAACGGGCAGAAACGTTGATACAGGTGAAGACTTTGAAGCGCCTTCATGGGGCATGGTTGCTGATGTGCCAGTTCTTTTAGGTGTATTGGTTGCATCAATCCTATTGATCATGTTCGTGTTTGGTCGCGAACGCACCAAATTTGGCTGGGAAAAAGGCAAGGGCTTAGTCCCTCCTCTCATGGTCATCGGTATTGTTCTTGGCTCCATCTATGGCGGTATCACGGGTATTACCGAAGCTGCCGGAATGGGTGCGCTTGCGGTATTCTTAATCGCTGCAATCAGAGGTGAAGCATCTGTTGATCTTGTATGGGTGAGCCTCATGCGTACACTGCGTTCCACCGGAACAATTATCTGGGTAACGGTCGGTGCCGCAGCTCTTGCGGGTGCTTATACGCTGGCAGGTGGCCCAGCATATATCGCTCAATTGATCGTGGGTGCTGAAATGCCGACCATGGTCGTCATTCTGACCATGATGCTTATCCTGTTATTTATGGGCGCCTTCATGGATTGGGTGGGCATCGTGCTACTCATCATTCCTGTATTCTTACCCATCGTCAAAAGACTTCCGATTGAGGAGATTGGATTTATTGGTCAGCTTCAACCATCGCAGGTCGCAATCTGGTTTGGTGTGTTATTCTGTATGAATATGCAGGTGAGCTTCCTATCGCCACCGTTTGGACCGGCTGCGTTCTATCTAAAATCTGTAGCGCCATCACATATTTCGCTTACAGATATTTTCCGCGGCTTCTTACCATTTATCGGTGTTCAACTCTTGGCGCTTATGGTGCTGCTCATCTGGCCTTCAATCGTAACAATCTTGCTCTAGCAGGGAGGAAATTATGATTACACAACAACAAGTCGATGACTTTAATCAAAATGGCTTTTTAGTTGTTGAGAACCTTTTAGATGAAGCTACTCTGTCCGACGTTCGGGCAGAGTATGCAGCCCTCATGGATACGCTCTATGAAGGTTGGTGGCGTGATAACAAAGTTGAAAAATCACCCGAGAATATGAGCTTTTGGGAAAAGCTTGAAGTTGCCATCCAAAGCGGGCTTGAATGGTATCAGCCTTTTGATATCAGCCTGCCACATTCTGATATCTCCATGGATACCCCAATGCATATTGGTCCGGCAGTATTTTCAATGGCAACGCATAAGAACATTTTGGATATGGTCGAACAATTAATTGGTCCGGAGATTACGTCCAACCCAATCCAACATGTGAGAATTAAACCTCCGCAAAACGCTGTTCCAAAGGCTGAAAACCGCGCACATATCATTGCAACAGACTGGCACCAGGATATGGGCGTGACAATGCCAGAAGCGGATCGGACAGAATTTGTAACGGTTTGGCTGGCAATTACAGATGCCACCGTTGAAAACGGATGCTTGCAGGTTGCATCAAATAACTATGATGAAATGCTGCCTCACTGCACCAAAAATCAGGTGGGAATTGCCGATGAATTTATCCCAGAAGAAAACGCCATCCCAGTGCCTGTAAAAGCTGGCGGTGCGGTTATATTTCATCCGCTGACACCGCATTCGTCTTTATCAAACAAGACCGATGGGTTCCGCTGGTCGTTTGATCTTCGTTATAACGTAACTGGACAGCCGACAGGCAGAAGCCAATTTCCAGAATTTATAGCAAGATCAAAAAGCAATCCGAATAAAGAACTTAAAGATTGGCAGGCCTGGCAAAATATGTGGAATGATACGCGCAAACAACTTTCGCAATCAGAACATATTCCCCAGCATCGCTGGGATTCAAGCAGTCCGTATTGCGCATGATTATGAACAACAATGAGCCTGCTAGAATAGTTGTCGTTGGCGCCGGATTAATCGGAGAGCGGCATGCAAAGTTAGTTGCGCGTCATACGATGACTGAGCTGGCAGCTATTGTTGATCCAGCCCCCCAATCGAGCCAACTCGCAGATGAGCTTGGCTGCAAAAAATTTAATGACATTAGTGAAATAGCAATGGATGAGATTGATGGTGCAATTATCGCCACACCTAATGCTAATCACCTAAAATCTGGGTTGTTCTTTGCGAATAAAAATATACCGTGTCTGATTGAAAAACCGATCGCTGACAATCTTAAAAATGCTGAACTAATCGCTTCTGAATTTGAGAAACTCGGCGTTCCTTTGCTGATCGGTCATCATCGACGTTACCATCCCTTTGTAGACCGCACGAAAGAAATTATCGAAAAACAAGAGCTCGGCGTTCCTGTGATGGCATCCATTATTTGGGCGGTTCGTAAACCTGATGATTACTTCGAAAAAGGTGCTTGGCGTACCAAGTCAGACGGCGGCCCACTTTTAATCAACTTCATCCACGAAGCTGACTTGCTGCTGCATATTTTTGGCAAAGTTATCGAAATCCAGGCAATGACGTCAAACTTTCAACGCGGACAAGCAGTTGAAGATACTGCAGGTGTTTTACTAAGGTTTGAAAGCGGCTTGATGGCCAGCGTCATCCTAAGTGACGCCGCCCTCACCCCTTGGAGTTTTGAAGGTGCGTGTAGTGAAAATCCAAATATCGCTGGAACCGGCATATCCTCGTGGCGCATAGGCTGTGCACAAGGTGCGCTTGAATTCCCGCAGATGAATGTCTGGACTGATAAAGAAGATCAAACTGGGGATTGGTCACGACAGCTGAAATCTACTCAGGAAGATGTCCCTGTCGTTGAACCGCTTTATGAGCAGCTCACGCATTTTACAAACTTAATTCGTAAAACCGAAACCAAGGCAAAATGCGATGGCTGGGACGGCATAAAAGCAATGCGTTTGATTGACCTCATCAACCAATCTGTTGAGCCGCTTAGTTCTTTAGAACAACATGTAAAAGCCGTTTAGCCATGAACGCGCGCCCTTTCCGCATTCCAGCAGGCGGACCGCTCCTTGGTATTGTTTTAATATTGGTCGCCAACTTTTTCTTCTCCTTCGTGGATACAGGATCAAAATGGCTAGGTGTCATTGGGTTATCTGCGCTGCAACTAGCATTTATGCGCTACTTCGTTCATTTCGTAATTTCGGTCGGCATATTTGGTAAAAACGGGTTTGATTGGAGTGTTTTTCGTTGTGAAAAACTATTGCTCGTCATCATCCGCGGCGCCTGCTTAATGCTAGCAACTGTGGCCAATTTCATCGCCATCCAATATCTCTCTCTATCGCTTACAGCGACCATTTTGTTCTCTGCACCAATTATCATTTGCGCGTTATCATGGCCAATTTTGAAAGAACCGGTGGGGAAATTTCGATGGATGGCCATTGGCCTTGGCTTCATTGGAATACTTGTTGCGATCCGACCCTTTGATGAAGATTTCCACTGGGCGGCATTTGTCTCTCTTGCCGGCGCATTTTCATTCGCACTTTATTCGATATTTACCCGTAAACTCACAGGTGTGGTATCAGCTGATACAATGCAGTTCTGGGCGGGGCTGGTAGGCACTGTCGCCCTCATTCCTTTTGCCATTGTAGAATGGCAGTCTCCAACAACCGAATTTCAATGGGTTGTATTGCTAAGCCTGGGCTTTTTTGCCTGGGCAGGCCATCAATTCATGACCAATGCAATGGCCTATGCACCACCCAATTTAATCATGCCATTTGGATATTCATTTGTAATCTATCTTACCGTCTGGAGCTTCTTCATATTCGACGAAATTCCAGATCGCTGGACACTCTTAGGCGCAGTGATCATCATCGTTGCAGGGCTAATCATTTGGTTCCGAGAGAAAAAACAAGCGAGCGAATGACAAAAAAATTGGCGACCGAAGCCGCCAATTTATCTCTTTTATAATCAGGTTCTGAATTATCTAACCACATGCACCGAGCATTTGGAGTGCCGAACGATGCGCGCTGCATTTGGCCCCAAAAGATAATCGGCGAAATCTGGTTTGTGTGCGCCCACAACAATAAGATCAGATTCAGCTTTACTCGCCGCATTTAGCACTTGCTCATAAGTTTTACCGAAGGCGATGATGTGGCGCACTTTTTCATTTACCTCAGCGCCCAATGCGCTGGTGACCTGCGCATTGAGTTGTTTTGAGGCTTCAGCCATCATTTCATCATGATGCTCTTCTTTAAAGAAACCGCTCACAAGGCTTGTGCCGTAATCTGGAACAACGGTGATAACATCAAGCTGTGCATCATCCATTGCTGCTAGTTTTGCCGCCTGTTGAAGTACATTTGTATCTTCGCCAGGGTGACTGATATCGACGGCACATAGTACAGACTTACTCATGCGACTTCTCCCGCGTTTTCATTGGGTGTTTCAGGCTCTGATTTACGACGTCTGGATTGCAGCCAACCAATCAGGAACAACAGCAAGAATGCCGGTATAAATACAAGTTCCTTAGGAGACTGTTCAGAAGGTGCCTGAATGCTTTTGATTACCACAGGATCATCCAGATAGAAATCAAAGCTACCAAGAGTTTGTGCATATGGCGAGCTGAAAGACGGCTCATCCATTTTCACAACATCACCCTCTGGGATAAGCAACAAACCTGTTGCTTGAAGGCGTTCTTCCCCGCTGCCTTCCCCATCGATCGCGACCACGAGCGTTGTATCTTTATTTTCTCCAGTATCAAAATCAGGACCTGAAACGACTACGCGCAGCTCATCTCCAGCATTTGCATTACCAAGTGCAGTTGTAAACTGCGCCGGCTCAATGCTAGCAAATGGAGGCTGCAATCTATTCATTACGAAGTCTGGTCTAAACAGAACAAACGCTATCAAGACCAAAGCAACACTTTCATAAATGCGGCTTCTTGTAACAAACCAACCCATTGTACCTGCGGTGAACACCAATATGGCAATCGAGGCTACAATGAAGACAAATATGCCCTGTGTCAGCGACACATCAATGAGCAATAGATCTGTGTTGAAGATGAATACAAATGGAAGTGCCACCGTGCGAAGCGAATAGAAGAAGGCAGCAAAGCCTGTCTTAATCGCATCACCACCTGACACCGCAGCAGCTGCAAAACTTGCTAAGCCCACCGGAGGTGTCACATCGGCCATAATACCGAAATAGAACACAAACAAATGAACAGCGATCAAGGGCACAATCAGACCAGATTGTGCACCCAATTCAACCACAACACCTGCCATCAGAGATGACACCACAATGTAGTTCGCTGTTGTTGGCAAGCCCATTCCAAGAATAAGACTTAGCAATCCAACAAGAACCAGCATCAAGATCAAATTACCACCTGATAGGAACTCAACCAGATCAGCCATTACTTGACCAACACCTGTGAGTGTCACCGTGCCCACGATAACCCCTGCAGTTGCCGTCGCAAGACCAATACCGATCATATTACGAGCGCCATCAATCAAACCCTGAATAAGATCTGCAACACCATCTTTAAAGGCATTTACAGTTTCATTCTCGCCACGGAAAATAGATTTAAGCGGACGCTGGGTTAGCAGGATCACAAACAGCAATGCTGTTGCCCAGAATGCTGACAGACCCGGTGATTTTTGTTCGATCATCAAGAAGTAAACAAGAACGATGATTGGCAACAGATAATAAAGACCAGCTTTATAAATCTCAGCAATTACCGGAAGTTCAACATCTTTTGCATTTGGATCATCTGGCTCAAGATCTGGCACTTGTGCAGCAAACTTAAGCAGAACAACATAAGCAACAAAAACGAGGAACGCCAGAATACCGCCCGACCCTTCAGGGAAGAGCGAGGTTATCCATTTGACCGGATATTGAACCCCATAACAAAGACCCGCAAATCCTGCGAAGAACAAGGCCATGCCACCAATTGTGCGACCGAGTGATACAACGCGGTTGCCAAGTGTTGGCATGTTAGATTTCACAGCTTCCAAATGCACAATGTAAACAAGTGCAATGTAAGAGATCGTTGCAGGTAAGAATGCATGCGTGATCACTTCAACATATGAAATACCCACATATTCCACCATCAAGAACGCCGCAGCACCCATCACAGGTGGCATGATCTGTCCGTTCACCGAACTTGCCACCTCAACGGCACCCGCTTTTTCAGATGAGAAACCAACGCGTTTCATCAATGGAATGGTGAATGTACCAGTTGTCACAACATTGGCAATTGATGAACCAGAGATAAGACCAGTTGCTGCGGAACCAACAACGGCCGCTTTCGCTGGACCACCTTTAAGGTGACCTAGTGCGCCAAACGCCATCTTGATGAAATAGTTACCAGCGCCCGCTTTATCGAGCAGCGCACCAAATAACACAAATAAGAATACGAACTTGGTAGATACGCCAAGAGCAATACCGAACACACCTTCTGATGTGATCCACATATGACTCATAGCTTTCTTCAACGAAGCGCCTTTCCAACGAATTACGTCAGGGACAATTTCGGAAGATCCAAAGAACACATAAGCGAGGAAAATCGTTGCAATGATTGCCATTGCTGGCCCCAATGCGCGACGAGCTGCTTCAAACAAAAGCAATAATCCCGCAAGTGCGAACCACTTGTCGACATCATCGGCTAATCCGCCAGCATCAACGATTTTTTGATAAAAGATAAATCCATAGAGCGCGATAAAGGCCGCTAAAATCGCCATAATCCAATCTTGAATTGGAATGTAATCGCGCGGACTTGATTTGAGCGCTGGATAGGCCATGAAAGCAAGGAAAATTGCAAATGCCAAATGCAGCTGACGAGAGTTGTTAATGATATCACCAGGCAAAACATAGTTTGCAAGTGGCGATGCTAAAATGACCTGAAAAACCGACCAAATGACTGCTACGATCGCTAAAAATGTCCCCACTGACCCTTGGGGAGAACGGGCACCAGCGTCCGTTGCGGCTACTAATTCTTGTAGCTCTTCTTCGCTTAATGCACGGTTTTCTTTGCTATTATCTGCCATTGAGATGTCCCCTCGACTATCCATGGAAAGCTATAACGAAATGCAAAAGGGAGGGCATTTCTGCCCTCCCGCCCTGTAAAAGAAACTTACTCGATCAAGCCAGCTTCTTTATAGTATTTTGCAGCGCCCGGATGTAGCGGCGCAGAAAGACCGGCTGTTGCCATGTCTTTTGGCTGGAGGTTTGCAAAAGCAGGGTGAAGTTTTCTGAAGTCTTCGATGTTTTCCATCACAGATTTCACAACTGTGTAAACAGCTTCTTCAGACACAGCAGTCGATGTTACGAATGTTGCACCAACACCAAATGTTGTTGTGTCGCCATCGTTGCCACGGTACATGCCGCCTGGGATAGTTGCTGAACGGTAGAATGGATTATCATTGATCAATCCGTCTACAGCGCTACCATCAACAGTCACAAGAACACTGTCACATGCTGTTGTTGCTTCTTGGATTGAACCAGATGGGTGACCCACTGTGTAAACCATCGCATCGATTTGGTTATCACAAAGAGCAGCTGATTGCTCAGCAGCTTTCAACTCTGTTGCCAATGCGAAATCGCCAGTTGTCCAACCTTTAGCATCAAGAAGAACTTCCATTGTACCACGTTGACCAGAACCTGGGTTACCGATGTTTACGCGCTTGCCTTTAAGATCATCAAAGCTTGAGATGCCAGCATCTGCACGTGCAACAACTGTAAATGGCTCAGGGTGTACTGAGAACACAGCGCGTAGCTCTTCAAATTTACCAGCATCAGCAAATTTTGAAGTACCGTTATAAGCGTGATACTGCCAGTCAGACTGAGCAACACCAAACTCCAGCTCGCCTTCGCGAATTGTATTGATGTTATAAACTGAACCACCTGTTGATTCTACAGAACAACGAATACCGTGGTCTTTACGACCTTTGTTGACCAGACGGCAGATCGCACCACCTGTTGGGTAGTAAACGCCAGTAACGCCGCCGGTACCAATTGTGATGAAGTCTTCAGCAATCGCAGTTGTGCCCATCATAGAACCAAGTGCAAGCGTAGCTGTGAGAAGTTTTAAATTATTAATCATTGTAATCTCCCGATTAATTAAATTTTATTTCCGCAGGTCAGTGAAGGATTTTTGATCAGGTTCTTGTCTTAAAAAACAAGTCCGGATTCTATTATTTTGGACGCAATACCCCTTCCTGCTTAACTAAGAGGATCACATTCAGGCAAAAAACTGTCTATACGCGTGTTTACCTATACCGACAGCAGACGGCCCTAAAAGAGTTTACACGCACAAGAAAGAGACTTATTGCTTAACAATAAAATCATATTGATCATTATTAGGATAGAACTAATCTATTGATATATATATTGATTTTTGCAACTTAACTGTTGCAGACGCATAACCAGAGGGCCAAATATAATGAAACTTTCACTTGGTGCAATCCTGGCAATCTGGCTGTCCGGCTTGCAATTTATTGCCGTTCTTTTTGTCGTTTCATTCTATTTTGTTTCTTCAGAACGCGTATTGGTGGATCATGCTACAACGCTAATTGGAGAAGTTGGGCGCAGTTCAACTGAACATTCAAAAGGCTTTCTGGAACCGGCGATTCGAGCCACAGAACTGGCCAAAAACCTCATCGAAAGTGGTATAGTCGACAGCTCAAACACCGATGAATTGGAACGCTTATTGTTCCAGCAAATGCAAGTGGTCCCACAATTATCAGGGATGTATTACGGCGATGAACAAGGCAATTTTCTCTATGTCATGCGGAGTGAAAAATATGCGACCTATCGGACGAAAATCGTAAGACGTAATGTTGAACAAATTTCAACAGAACTTATCTGGAGGGATGAAAATTACGCAATTGTAAGACGTGAAACGGACCCCAGTGATAGATTTGACCCCCGTGTAAGACCATGGTTTGTGGATGCAAAAGAGAAACAAAGTTTAATTTGGACCGCTCCGTATATTTTCTTTTCATCGCAACGTCCGGGGATTACATCCGCCACACCTATAACATCTGCGTCTAATAAATTTGAAGGTGTGATCGGTGTCGATATAGAAATTGATGAGATATCACGTTTCCTATCAAGCCTGGATATCGGTAGCTCCGGTGTTGCCATGGCACTCTCAAATGAACGCGATGTGATTGCGCATCCCAATTCTGAGTTTATTCAAGAGACAGATCGATCCAACCAACTGAAATTTGTAAAAATTGACCAGATTGATGACCTTGTGGCAAGGGAAGCATTTGGCAATCTGCCGAACTTTCTTCAAGTCTCATCTGAGCAAGAAATTGAAGCTGAGTTTCAATACAATAACGGGACATATGCATCTATCCTCATTCCCGGATCAAACCATGATTTACCTTGGTCAATTGCGATTTACGCTCCTTTGAGCGACTTTATCGGTGGTATTGAAGAAAACAGAACACGCAACATTTGGATAGCAATGTTCATTGCGATGGTCACTGGCCTCATCGGTTTGCAAATTGCCAACCGAATTAACAAACCTATCCGAGATTTTGCAGTTCGAGCCGGACTGGTCGCAAGCGGGGATGTTTCGAAATCCAACGCCAGCGCGCAAACCTATCCAGAACTTGAAGAAGTCAGCGAGACACTGGCAAGTGAAATAGCACAGAGAAAAACCTTTGAGCGCATTTATGGTCGAACATTTAGTTTGGCATCGCGCGGTATGGCACAGATATCATCGAGCGATGGACATTTTATAAGGGTAAACCAACAACTTGCCGATATTTTAGGTTACACAACTAAAGAAATGGTCGATATGTCGATCAATGATATCTTGCATCCTGAAGACGCAGACAGCTATATTTCGTTCCAGAAAACCATGCATGATGATTACGAATATAATCAGGAAAAACGTTATATCCGTAAAAATGGTGATATCGTTTGGCTGCAGGTCAATGCGTTCTTAATTCGAGATAATTCGGGCGACCCTATGTATGCAGTTGCGACCGTTGATGATAGAACCGAGCAGAAAAAAGCTGAAACCAAAATCAATGAATTAAGCCGAGATTTATCTCACTTTGCACGCGTTAATATGATGGGGCAAATGGCGGAAGGTTTAGCACATGAGCTCAACCAGCCACTCACATCAATCACGCAAAATGTTGATGCTGCACTTCTTACAATTAAAGACCTACCCGATGCTGATCCAGAATTGGTAGAAATACTCAATGACATGGATCGACAAGCCCACCACGGCGCTGAAATTATTCGAGCATTGCGCGGGCTGGTTCGCAAAGATGACGGCGGGAAATCGAAATTTGATCTCGCTGAGCTGTTGGATCAAACCTTGCAACTACTAAAACCTGAAGCCAATGAACACAAAATTTCGATATCTCTTATGGCAAACGATATACCTTTGGCGTTCGGCAATAGAGTGCAAGTTGCACAGGTTGTTGTAAATCTTGCACGAAATGCGATAGAGGCCGTTGAGGCTAAAAACCCAGATGAACGTGAAATTGTTATTGAAACTTCAAAGCGAGATAAATTCATAGAAGTTCATGTCATAGATACAGGCCCGGGCATTGATCCTAATGTTGATCTGTTTGCACAATTTGAAAGCAGCAAACAGGACGGTATGGGGCTTGGACTATCTCTCAGCCGAACGCTCATTGAAGCAAATGGTGGCAAGATTTGGTATGAACCAAAAACCAAAGGTCGCTCTCGCTTTTGCTTCACAATTCCAGTTGCTGTGATAAGTTAAATCATCAAAGGAACTATATTGCATGTCCCTCATGAAAGATTTCACCGTTTTTATTATTGATGATGAAGAAGATATTCGCACATCTTTGACCAGATCATTGACCAAACGCGGATATAAAGTTGAAAGTTTTTCGTCAGCCAATAGTTTTTTAGAGACCTATGATCAGACTAATTATGGTTGCTTGCTATTGGACTATGGCATGCCTGGAATGAATGGGCTTGAACTTCAAAACAAACTGATTGAAATGGATATCTCAATCCCGATTATTTTCATGACCGGCCATGGTGGCATTCCACAATCCGTTCAAGCAATAAAAGCAGGTGCAGTCGACTTCCTGGAAAAACCCTTCCAACAAAAGGTACTTTTAAAAGCAATTGATGCAGCATTTGAGCAGTCGGCTATTGTCAATCAAGAAATTGAAGACGCAACTGTACTGAAAGCAAAATTTGAAACACTCACGACACGCGAAAAAGAGATCGCAGAATTTATAGTGCAAAATCCCGCTGACACGTCTAGCAAAAATATCGGGCGCCAATTGGATGTAAGTCCGAGAACTATCGATCATCATCGAGCGCGCGTTCTCGAAAAAATGGATGTCACTTCGGTCGCAGAATTAATCGAAAAAGCTATCAAATCCAATTTGTTTTCATAGATTGGTTTGGGGACACTCCAAAGCCTATTAGATATCAAACCACCTCCTAGAAAGGGCATTTATGTCTAGTCATCAAACACTGCCAAAAATCATGGTTGCACCCAATGGTGCAAGGCGCACTAAGAAGGATCACCCTGCCCTTCCCATCGATATTTATGAGACTGCTGCGACAGCAATTGCGTGTCGGAAAGCAGGCGCCGACGGACTGCACATGCATATTCGCAGCAGAGATGAGATGCATACGCTAGATCCGGGTTTATATCTTGAAGCACTTCAGGAAATGGAACATGTTGTCCCGGGATTTTACGTTCAAATCACAACAGAAGCTGTGGGACAATATTCACCCCAACAACAGCGTGATGTAGTGCAGAAAATCATGCCAAAAGCCGTTTCCATATCCATTGCGGAAATGCTGTCAGACGGTGAAAGCGAACAAGCAAAGCACTTTTATGACTGGTGTCTTGATAGCGAAATATCAGTTCAACACATCATCTATAATGTTAATGATTTAGCACGCATTGAAAGCATGAATTTACTGAATGAACAAACTGCGACCCAATTGCTATTTGTGCTCGGGCGTTATACCAAAAACCAGCAAAGTTCACCAAATGATTTAGACCCATTTCACAATTGGGTTCAAAAGCAAAACGCAAAACTGGATTGGGCAATATGTGCTTTTGGACAAGGTGAGACAGATTGCCTTGTTCATGCGCATCAACATGGCGGCAAAGTTCGGATCGGCTTTGAAAACTCACTCTGGCATAAAGATGGTTCCGTCGCGAAAGACAATGCAGAGCGCGTTGAAGAATTTATCAAATATCGCGATGCGTTAAGCTGACCGTTCAATCAAATCAGGTGCGACTTGACTTGACATCGCACCAGCAAATACTTGCCCTACGCCGATTAATACAGGTTCGTCATAACCTATCTCTGCAATACCAACTTCAATCTCATTAAGGCATCCAAACCAAGTTTGCTGATTATCCCGTGAAATAGAAGATGAGATCACAACTGGCATTTGACCACTCATACCTTCTTCAAGCAAGCGGGCTTTAATTTGCGCAGCTGTTCGGCCGCCCATATAAAAGATCGATGTTGCGCTTTGATCTGCAACGGCCTGCCAGTTCACGCTGTCAGGTAATTTTCCTTTCTTGCTATGTCCGGTGATAAACCGCACTGACTGAGCATGATCGCGATGCGTGAGCGATACGCCCAGCTGTGCAGCCATTGCCGAAGCCGCTGTAATGCCTGGGATGATAGATACTGGGATATTATGTTGCTCGAGCGCACAAATTTCTTCACCAGCACGGCCAAACACCGATGGATCGCCTGACTTTAACCGAACAACATTTTTGCCTGATTTAGCAAAATTGAGCATCATCGCATTGATATCATCCTGCTTGCAGCTTTCGCGCCCGCCGCGTTTACCAACCAGCATGCGTTTTGCTTCGCGGCGCGCAAGTTCCAAAACATCTGATGAGACTAAATCATCAAACAATATAACATCAGCTGATTGCAGCGCGCGCATGGCTTTAATCGTCAACAGTTCAGCATCACCCGGACCTGCACCAACAAGTGTCACCTTGCCGGTTTCATTTCTGGCTTTCATAAGTTTCGCATTATCTAAAAGCGCATTTTCCGTTGCCTCATCTGCGGTTTTCGAAAACGCTTGATCAACAAAGTGCTCCCAAAAAGCACGTCGTTCTTTACCCGGTTCAAGCAGATCGTTAATCCGCGCTCTGATCGACATCGCGGTTTTTGCCCAAGCCTGTAGATATACGGGCAATAACATTTCAATCCGACGCCGAATGGCTTGACCAAAAATTGGTGCAGCACCATCGGTTGAAATGCTAATAATTGCCGGACTACGGTTAACAATTGAGCCAAATTGAAACTCGCAATAATCGGGCATATCAATCACATTAACAGGAACACCTGATGCTTTTGCCGCACAATAAAACGCTTTTGCAGAACCATCACTTTCCATATCACCGATGGCAATTTGAGCATTTTCAAAAATGTCTGTCGCCCACGGTCTATTATGCCAAATAATCTGCTTTGGATTAGCAGCCATCAAAGCATCAAATTCTTCATCTAGCTCGCTTGCATATAAATGCACACAGGCCCCAGCAGCCACAAGCAATTCACATTTCCATGCAGCAGCATCTGAGCCACCTGCCAAGACAACTTTCTTGTCCTTAAGCTTGTAGAAAATCGGCAAAACAGCCAATTCCCCTATGCGTTCCGGACGCGCTCTTTTTCGCTTTTTACTCTGCGGCAAGGATCTGATTGTCATGAATAATCTCACTTATTTCTGCTCGGCATGAGCCGCAATTTGTTCCAGCAGCAGTCGCTTCACTAATAGCATCAAGGCTTAAGCAGCCTTTGTGAATTGCACCCAAAATCTCATTTGATCCGACAGACATACAGCTACAAATAATTTGCCCTTTATCGGGCTGATCCATGCTGGGACGTCCAGCAATTATTTTGTAGCGGTCTGCAATGGTCTGAAAGCGCTCCGACAGCTGCTCACTCGCCCAATTTCGCGATACTTCAACAGGCGCCTTGCTCAAAAACAGGGCTATTTCTAACTGTTCATCATTGAACCAAGCATATCTGCTACGCCCAGTATCGTGATCTAAGTATGAAATGTCATTGGCTCGATCTTTCAGTCCCCAAATGCTTTGATTGGAGAAATCAATGTCTTGAACTGAGCGATGCGCGAACTCCAATTTCCAACCGTCAACGCACTTTGATAAAGCCCAGTAATCAAATTTTGGCGGCACCGGTTTGTTTTGCGACACCAACAAACCGTATGTTGCGACTTTCGCTGGACGCAGTTCAACAGGAACATTTTTCAGCGCAGGTTGACCCGATACGGGATCTGTAATGGAAGGCACAAGCACATCTACCCGCGCATTGGCGGCAAACTGATCTGTCCAATGCATAGGTACAAATACGCTGCCCTGTTGTTGTCGCTTAGTAATGAGAGCACGGACGGTGATCTTCCCATGCGCTGTTTCAAGCTCCACAAGAGACGCAGGCTCTAGTAACAATCGCTCAGCATCTGTGGGGTGAATTTCGCAATAAGGTTCACCCAAATGCGACGATAGTCGAGCGCTTTTGCCAGTCCGCGTCATCGTGTGCCAATGATCGCGGATCCGGCCGGTGTTAAGAGTTAGCTCATCGCTCTTACTCTGAACATTTGCTTGGAAAGCAACTGGCAGAATATTGGCGCGCTTGTTCGGCGTATAAAACTCACCTTTGGCAAAAAATCGTGTTTTAACACGCCGTTCTTTGCCTACAATCGGCCATTGCACCGGTTTTAACTCGTCATATTCAGCTTCTGAAACATCAGCCAACCCAGAGACATCAAAATCGCGCAATCCATCATTTTGATAACCTGATAGCTTTGCATGCTCGATGAATACAGCGCGCGCATCTGGATAATCAAACGCCCCTGCAAACCCCATGCGTTTACCCACTTCAGCCAGTTGCCACCAATCAGCTCTGGTATTGCCGGGCGCAGGCAACATAGCTTTCTGGCGCGATATACGGCGCTCTGAATTGGTAACAGTTCCGTCTTTTTCACCCCACGCCAAAGATGGCAGTTTCACATCAGCCAAGGCAACAGTGTCAGTTGAGTGAAGAACGTCTGATACAACAACAAAAGGACAGTTCTTGATCGCTTCTTTAACGTCATTAGCCTGGGGCATTGAAACAACAGGGTTTGTCGCCATAATCCAAATTGCTTTAATGCGGCCGTCTTTCACAGCGTTGAACATGTCAACCGCTTTTAACCCGGTTTCAGACGCAATCGTCGGCGATTGCCAAAACGTCTGTACGAGGTCGCGATGTACTGGGTTTTCAATTGCCATATGCGCTGCCAACATATTTGCAAGACCACCAACCTCACGCCCTCCCATTGCGTTCGGTTGTCCGGTGACAGAAAAAGGACCCATTCCTGGTTTCCCTATTCGACCTGTGGCCAAATGACAGTTGATAATCGCATTGACTTTATCACTGCCAGATTTTGATTGATTAACACCTTGGCTATAGATCGTTACCGTTTTTTCGGTGTTGGCAAACATCTCGTAGAACTGCTGAATATCAGACACCTCAAGAGATGTTGCCTGCGCAATTTTCTCCATTGTGAGATCTTTTAGCTGCGCCAATGCGTCTGTTAAGCCAGAAGTATGATCTTTGACAAAATCATGATCTTCACAACCCTGATCGTGAAGATGTTTTAACAATCCAGTAAACAGCGCGACGTCACCATCTGCTGAAAGAGGTAGATGCAAATCAGCAATATCTGCGGTCATGGTGCGGCGTGGATCAATCAACACCACTTTCATCTCAGGGCGCGACTGTTTTGCAGCCATGATGCGTTGATACAATACCGGATGGCACCAAGCTAAATTGGAACCAGTGAGAACAATAAGGTCTGCAAGCTCAAGATCTTCATAGCAACCTGGTACTGTATCTGAACCAAATGCACGTTTATGCCCTGCAACAGATGACGCCATGCAAAGGCGGGAATTGGTATCAATATTTGCGGAACCAATATACCCCTTCATCAATTTGTTGGCGAGATAATAGTCCTCTGTCAAAATTTGACCTGAGACGTAAAACGCAACGGAGTTAGGGCCATGCTCTTTGATGGTCTGAGAGAACTTCTCTGCGACCAGATCAAGGCTCTCGTCCCATGAGGAAACTTCACCATTAATCTCTGGTTCTAAAATCCTGTCATCTAACGAGATTGTTTCTCCAAGTGCAGAGCCCTTTGAACACAATCTGCCAAAGTTTGCCGGATGGTCGGGATCACCCTTTATATCAAGTGATCCATCTTTTTGGGGTGTCGCCAACACTCCACAACCAACACCACAATAAGGACATGTTGTCTTAATTGTTTTCGGCAAATCCTGCGTCATTATTCTTTATGTCCATCAAGAGACAATAAAATGTCTCCATCTTCAATTTTAACTGGATAGGTCATTGTTGACCCTTCATCTGCGCCTTGCGCAGTTCCTGAAGAAAGGGAAATGACCCAATTGTGCAAAGGGCAAGTTACACAACCGTCATGGACAATACCTTGACTAAGTGGGCCATTTTTGTGTGGGCATTTGTCTTCAAGAGCAAAGACTTGATCATCGGCTGTACGAAATAATGCAATTGTAACATCACCGTTTTTCACACAGCGCGAACCCCTTACAGGTATGTCATCCAGCTTGCCGATGGCAATCCAGTTTTCTGTCATTGCATTCATTCTGCTGGCTCCAGTTTTAGATCTGCCATTGGTTTAAATTCATGTTTATCCTTACCGGAAACACGCTCGTTCCAAGGATCAACTTGTGCAAATTTTTGGCTAAAGACAAAGCGCTCATAATAGGCTTTTCGCATTTCAGCATTGTCCATAATCTGAGATCTAATCTCATCAAGACCAATACGTTTTGCCCACTTATAAATACGCTCTAAGTAGCGCCCCTGCTCTCGATACATCTGCGCAAGTGCCACAACATGTTCCATCACTTCTTCTTCGGTTGAAACATTACCGAGGATTTCCGTACCTTTAATATCTAGACCAGCAGCTCCCGCAAAATGGATTTCGTAACCGGAATCTACGCAAATGACACCGATGTCCTTACACGTTGCTTCCGCGCAATTTCGAGGACAACCAGATACTGCAAGTTTGAGTTTTGCAGGTGTCCATGACCCCCACATAAACTTCTCCAGCTTGATACCAAGGCCGGTTGAATCTTGCGTTCCAAAACGACACCAGTCAGATCCAACACAGGTTTTAACTGTACGCAAACCTTTTGCATAAGCCTGACCCGAGACGAAACCTGCCTTACCAAGATCAGCCCATACCGCGGGCAAATCTTCTTTTTTGATGCCCAACATATCAATACGTTGACCACCTGTGCATTTAACAGCAGGAATATCAAACTTATCCACCACATCAGCAATCGCACGAAGTTCAGATGACGACGTCATCCCACCCCACATGCGCGGCACAACAGAATAAGTACCGTCTTTTTGAATATTGGCGTGCACGCGTTCATTGATGAAGCGAGATTGATAATCATCGGCATATTCATCAGGCCAATCGCAAACCATATAATAATTGAGCGCGGGACGACATTTTGCACAGCCGCACGATGTCTTCCACTCCAATGCCTGCATTAAATCAGGAATTGTTTTAAGCTCCTTGGCTTTTATCAAACGACGAACATCATCATGACCTAAATCAGTGCATGCACACATAGGAGTTATCGCAGCTGGATTATAACTGTCACCGAGCGTAACAGACATAAGCTGTTCAACAAGTCCGGTACACGTACCGCAAGATGCTGAAGCTTTTGTGTGCGCTCTGACATCATCAAGCGTCGTTAAATTCTTATCCTTGATTGTATCAACAATTGTGGATTTGCAAACGCCGTTACAGCCGCAGATTTCTGCATCATCCGGCAAGGCTGCAACGGCCGCCGTGGGGTCCAAGGGGGTGCCCCCTTGATAGGCTTGACCGAAAATCAGTGTTTCGCGCATTTCAGAAATATCTTCGCCTTTTTTCAATAAATTATTGAACCAGGCGCCGTCAGATGTTTCCCCATAAAGTACCACACCGATAATCTTATTATCTTTGATGACTAAGCGTTTATAGATACCTGCTTGCGCATCGCGAAGTACGATTTCTTCGCGATCTTCACCTTGAGCAAAATCACCCAATGAATATAGATCGATACCAGTTACTTTGAGCTTGGTTGCTGTTTCAGCATGTTTAAATGCCTCACATGGAATGCCAGCTAAGTGATCCGCTGCAATTTTAGCGGTCTCATAAAGTGGTGCAACAATGCCATAAACCTGACCACCAACCTCAGCACATTCCCCCAGCGAGTAAACATCTGGATCACTGGTCACCATGCGACCATCAACCAAAATACCTCGACCCACATCAAGATCAGCTTCTTTGGCAATTTCAGCGTTTGGACGAATACCAACCGCCATAACAACAAGTGAGGCAGGAAGGATTGTGCCATCTTCAAGCTCAAGACCTTCAACCTTGCCATCACCTACAATTTGTTTTGTGTTGGATGAGGTATGAATTTTAATGCCGCGGCCTTCCAATTCGCGTTGGAGAAGATGACCTGCAGCTTCATCAAGTTGGCGTTCCATCAATGTTGGCATCAAATGCACAACAGAAACGTCCATACCTTGTTCTTTAAGACCTGCAGCAGCTTCAAGTCCCAACAGACCGCCACCAATCACAACTGCTTTGCCGCAAGATTTCGAAGCTTCCAACATCGCCTCAACGTCATCAAGATCACGATAGGTTAGAACACCTGGTAGGTCATGTCCTGGCACAGGAATAATAAAGGGATTCGAACCAGTCGCGACGACCAACTTGTCATAAGAAACCATTTCCCCTTTGTCAGATGTCACTGATTTGGCTTCACGATCGATATTGGTAACTTTATGCCCTTTTAAAAGCGTGATATTTCGCTCGTCATACCAGCTATCACCGTGAATGATGATTTCCTCATATGTCTTTTCGCCCGAAAGAACTGGTGAAAGCATAATCCGGTCATAATTGACCCGCGGTTCAGCATTGAAAATGGTTACATCATAAAGGTCAGGCGCTTGTTCATACAATCGCTCCAACATACGGCCTGGCACCATGCCGTTGCCAATGACTACAAGTTTCTTTTTCATGTTCTACTCCGCTGCCGTCTTTGGGTAAGCGGCCTCAATCATTACGTTGGAAAGTGTGGCATAAGCAACCAGCCAAGCGTCTTTAACTTCCTCGGTAAAGCTGTCAGCAAGCCCCTTTTCCAAGGTCCAGATCAACGCTTCGCCCACGACGTTGTAATGTTCAGGTTCAACACCATAATTTAAGTGGTTTTGCGCAAGTTTTTGCGCAATCGGAACAACCTGTTCAATATTGCTCAAGCCGTTGACAACCACGGTTAGTGCCTGCATCAGCTTTTTACCTTGGGCCGCAATGTCATCAGAAAACATAGGCTTTACGTCAGGTGCAATCTCAAACAATCGTCCGTAAAACAACTCCGCAGCTGTATCTGAAATAGGTGCAACTTTTGCAAAGCTGTCTTGAACCAATGTGATTTGTTCGGGTGTCATTTCCCTCTCCTATTCCGCAGCAGCAACTGATTTGTTTTGAGACTGACGCGCAATACGCGCCGCACGTTTTTCCTGGATAGACTTCAACTGTTCTTCAGATGGATCAGCTCCACCTTCATATGCTTCCAAGAAGTCAAGCAACTCTTCACGATAGGCGTAATAATCCGGGTGGTTAAGCAATGCTTTTCTGGAGCGTGGACGCGGAAGATCAACTTCCATGATATTACCGATCTTTGCATTTGGACCATTTGACATCATTACAACGCGGTCGGCGAGCAAGATGGCTTCATCCACATCATGGGTCACACAAATTGTCGTCACTTCTGTGCGTTTCCACACATCCATCAACACGTCCTGCAATTCCCAACGTGTGAGTGAATCAAGCATACCAAATGGCTCATCAAGTAAAAGCAATTTAGGTGACAATGCAAACGCGCGCGCAATACCCACACGTTGCTTCATACCATTAGAAAGGTCCATTGCTGGCTTATCCATGGAGTCTGCCAAACCAACACGTGAAAGATAATATTCAATGACTTCCTTGCGCTCATTTGCCGTGGCATGCGGGTAAACTTTTTCCACACCCAAGGCGACATTTTGGTAAGCTGTTAGCCATGGTAATAATGAAGGCGCCTGGAACACCACAGCTTTATCGGGACCTGCACTTTGAATATGCGTACCATCTAAGATAATACCACCAGCGGTGATTTCATTCAGACCTGAAACCATGGAAAGCACGGTGGATTTACCACAGCCTGAGTGACCAATCAGAGTGACAAATTCACCCTTTTTCATCTTCAGATCAAAGCCATCCACAACCGTCAAAGGACCTTTTGGTGTCGGATAAACCTTTTTGGTTTGCGAGAACTCAAGATAGGTGCGGTCGTGCTTTGCACCACTTTCAGCTTCATAAGCTTTTGGTAGTTTTTGTTCCTTGAGCTGTGAAATTGGAACTACATTCGGAAGGTTAAACTCCTGCGCAGTTTCAGCATCACGCTCAGCGCCGACAGTCATAAGATATTCTGTAACTTCCGCACGCAATTTGATGAATTCATCGCTTGAGTTCATTTCACCGCGATTACGAGGGCGCGGCAGATCAACTTTAAAATCCGGACCAAGTGTAGCATTTGGGCCAGGTTTTAATGGGATAATGCGGTCAGCAAGCAAAATTGCTTCATCCACATCGTTTGTGATCAGAATGATTGTTTTCTTTTCTTTCTCACAGATGTCCGCAAATTCGTCCTGCAACTTAGCGCGAGTTAGCGCGTCAAGCGCAGACAATGGCTCATCCAGCAGTAGCAATTCTGATTGCATCGCCAAGGCACGTGCCACAGCAACGCGCTGACGCATACCACCAGACAATTCCGCAGGTTTACGATCCGCTGCGTGAGACAATCCAACCATATCGACATATTTCTGGACAATCTCATTGCGTTCCGTTTTGCTTTTGTCTTTGAATACACTGTTCACCGCAAGGGCAACATTTCCAAAAACAGAAAGCCATGGCATCAAAGAGTAGGATTGGAATACAACACTACGCTCAGGGCTTGGACCGTCAATCTCTTTTCCTTTAAAGATCACGCCACCGCTATCTGGTTCAATAAGACCAGCAATGGCTGAAATCAAAGTCGTTTTACCAGAACCTGAAAAGCCGACGATTGCGATAAATTCGCTCTCTTCCACTTTCAGATTGATGTTGGAGAGAACCTCTGTTCGGTTCGCTCCTTCACCATAATGTTTTGAAAGATCTGTAATTTCTACAAAAGACATTTATCTGATCCTAGCGGTTGCTTGAGAATGTAAAGGCTTGCTGGAGTGTGTACATCACACGGTCGAGCATGAAGCCCACGATACCGATGGTCAGAACAGCAACCATAATTTTAGCCAAAGATTGTGATGAACCATTTTGGAACTCATCCCATACGAATTTGCCAAGACCCGGGTTTTGAGCAAGCATTTCCGCAGCGATCAACACCATCCAGCCAACACCAAGTGAGAGGCGAAGACCTGTGAAGATCAAAGGCAAGGATGAAGGAAGCACCAAGTTGGTGATTGTTTTATATGTTGGCAGCTTGAGAACGCGGCTCACATTCATAAGATCTTTATCGATAGATGCCACACCAAGTGCAGTATTGATCAATGTTGGCCATAGCGAACACAATGTCACTGTCACAGCGGAAATAAGCAGCGATTTCGGCATAAATTCCCACGGTGTCACATATGTTGCTGACACAATCATGGTCACAATCGGCAACCAAGCGAGTGGCGATACCGGTTTAAAAATTTGAATAAGTGGATTGATCGCACCGTTCACGGTTTTAGACAAACCAGATGCAATTCCAAGAGGAACAGCAATCACTGTCGCGATCACAAAACCAAGACCAACTGTGAACAAAGATGTCACAATCTGATCAAGATATGTTGGTTTACCAGTATAGTTACGGAACTTAACACGGTCTTCTTTACCGTCAGCGATCAGTTTTGCATTACGCGCATCTTGGCGCTCATAAAATGCAGCTGCTTTTTCTCGCTCGCGAATGTGGTCATCCCAAAGGTTACCTGCCTGTTCCCATACTTCAACTGGTCCAGGAACAGCACCAAGTGATGTTTGAACCTTCGGCGCAAGAATTCCCCATGCTGCCAAGAAGATCAAAATACCCATGAGTGGAACGATAAGTGAATTTTTAAGCTCACCCATTTGCGTTTTTACATCATCGCCACCCGCGATCTTTAGCAAAGGCACGAACCAGGAAAGTCCCAATGCCTCTAACCATGAGCTGGATTTATTCACGAAAGAAAGGAATTTACTTTTCCTCGATACCTCGGGGACGGAAGTCATTGCCTGTGCCATTTTAGGTCCTATTAATTATCTGAGAATTGGGTTGGCCGTTACTCGGCCAACCCACTATTTTGTTGAGTGTTAGCCTTTAACGTCGCTGCCTTCGATCATTTGGTTTGTTTTCAAACCGATCGTTAGGCTGTCGATGTAAGCGTTAGGTGCTTTTGCATCGAATGCGATACCATCAATGATGTCTTCAGCTGGTGTTGGTGCTTTGTAACCATCTGTACCGAATGGGAAGTCAGCTTTTTCAACGTAACCTTCTTCGATAAGCATCTCAGCCGCTGACATATAGATGTCTGGCAAGTAAACTGATTTTGCAACTTCATCATACCATGCATCATCTTTATGATCTGCAATCTGACCCCAACGACGCATTTGAGTTAGATACCAAACAGCATCTGAGTAGAATGGGTATGTCGCATAATAACGGTAGAACACGTTAAAGTCAGGCACATCACGCTTGTCGCCTTTTTCGTATTCAAAAGTACCAGTCATTGAGTTCGCAATCACTTCAGCATCCGCACCCACATATTCAGAACGTGCAAGAATTTCTACAGCTTCCATACGGTTTGCGTTGTTATCTTCATCAAGCCATTTAGCAGCACGAATTAGCGCTTTCGTTAGAGCAAGTGTTGTGTTTGGATTTTGTTCTGTGAATTCTTTGGTTAGACCGAAGACTTTCTCAGGGTTGTTTTTCCAAATTTCATAGTCAGTGATGACCGGAACACCGATACCTTTAAACACAGCAGCCTGGTTCCAAGGCTCACCCACGCAATAACCATATATTGTTCCAGCTTCGAGTGTTGCAGGCATTTGCGGTGGAGGTGTTACTGATAGAAGTGCTTCCCCTTGGATTTGACCCGATACGTCAGTTGGCGAATAATAACCTGGGTGAATACCGCCAGAAGCCAACCAATATCTTAGCTCATAATTGTGTGTTGATACCGGAAACACCATACCCATGTTAAACGGCTTACCTTCTGAAATAAACTGATCAACAACAGGCTTAAGCGCATCAGCTTTAATTGGGTGAATTGGCTTACCTTCCCCATCCATTGGAATGTGAGGTTTCATCATTTCCCAAATTTCGTTTGAAACTGTGATGCCGTTACCATTCAAGTCCATTGAGAAAGGTGTTACGATATGTGCTTTCGTACCAAAGCCAATTGTCGTTGCCAAAGGCTGACCAGCCAACATGTGCGCGCCATCAAGCTCACCTGTAATCACACGGTCAAGCAAAACTTTCCAGTTCGCTTGTGGCTCCAAAGTAACAAAAAGCCCTTCATCTTCGAAATAGCCTTTTTCATAGGCAACAGCGAGTGGCGCCATATCTGTAAGCTTAATAAAGCCGAATTTAAGCTCATCTTTTTCAACATCAAGCATTTCAGCATGTGCTGTTGAGAAGGCACTGATTGCAAGTGTGGTTGTCACACCAAGCGCCAATGCGTTCTTTCTAATCACGTCAAACATTTTCTCTCCTTCAAAATGGGTTTACATGACCCACAAATAAAAAGCCGCCAAAACGACGTTCTGCTGGGAGGAGGATGCAGATACGAAGTTTTGGCGGCATTGCCTATTATTTTGGACCCGTCATTGGATCCGATTATTAGCCTTGGGAAGCTGTTTAGATATATGCAGGAAGTGTGCCAGTTTGAAAATTAATTTTTTTATTGTTAAATTTCAGACACTTAAACAAAAATATTTATTTTTACCATATGGTCAACTCTAATGAATGATCGAAAAAGCAGCAGAAATGAACATTTTTTGTGCAACGCAATAAAATTCTACAATTTTGATTGCCCAAGAATGTAGCGGTCAATTTGATCCGGATCGAATATATTGTCATCGAAGAAGCCGTCAGGGCCCAAATAGAGCGTATTTGAAGCAGCGCCAACAGCTGTTCTGGTTTTTAACGCTCCTTCAACCTTGGAATTTCCAGAAGGTATGACAGCATCAGTTGATTGCAGCGCAGCGCGATAGATATCGGGTCGGAAACTTGAACGAGCGATCTCTGCATTTTCAGCAGAATGCTCAAGGTGTCCCCAACGCACCATTTGGCTATAAAGCCACAAAGCATGACTTTGCCAGGGAAAGGTTGCAGCATTATTGTAGAACTCCAAAAAGGGTAAATTATGATCGGCATCTATTGAAACAGATGACGACAAAGATCCATTTAGAGCACCCAAGATTAATTCCGCTGGCATATTTAAATATAGTTCTGCAGACAGGGTATTTGCCAATTTTTCAAAATTCTGCTTGGCAGAACACCATTTTGCAGCCTTTACCAATGCAACTAGTAACGCTTGCAACGCATCTTGATTCTTATCCGCCCAATCAGATTGCACGGCCAAAACCTTTTCTGGGCTCGATGCCCAAATTGCAGTCTTGGTCGTAATGACTTTGCCTAGACTTTTTGAAACAGCAAGGCTGTTCCAAGGTTCACCAACGCAAAACCCATCAATCTGGCCAGCATTTAATGCATCGGCCATAAGCAGCGGCGGCACAATTTTTATTTGCACATCACGATCGGGCGATATGCCCATGGATGACAGCCAGTAACGTAGCTCAAAATTATGAGCGGAAAACGGGTGAACGACACCTAAATTGAGTTTTCGCTCACCACTTTGTTGCCATTTGGAAACGACGGCTTGAAAATATTTACCAGCAATTGATGCATCAAGCTCTCCGCCATAACCAAGCTCGGACATTTGCTTATAAATATAATGACTAACGGTCACTGCATTACCACCCATGCCAAGAGCCATGGGTGCAATAAGCGGTGTAGCAAATGGTGTTAATCCAAGATTGGAAGCAATTGGCATTGGTGCTAAACAATGAGCCACTTCAAACTGACCAACAGCCAATCGATCGCGAATATTAGCCCATGATGTTTCGCGCAACAAATTAAGAGCAATACCTTGCTCCTCGGCAAACCCCATCTCTTTTGCAATAATGAGTATGGCTGCATCTGTCAGTGGCAAAAAGCCAGAGTTAATTTCGATCATGATTGTCCCCCGTCAAGTAAGTTTGCCGACAGAACAAGGCTTTCAGCCACCTCAACGATCTTCCGGTTTTGGTTCATTGCTGTTTTGCGCAGCAATTTATAAGCTTCGTCTTCACTCACCGCGCGCGAGCTCATAATCAACCGTTTCGCCTGATCAATTACATTGCGGTTTTCCAATGCTGTTTTTGCTTCTTCCAATTCTCGTTCGAGTTTTGAGAATGCATTGAAACGGCTAACAGCCATATCTAAAATGGCTTTAACGCGATCTTGCCTTAGACCATCAATCACATAAGCCGATACCCCAGCATCAATAGCAGATTGCATCATCTCATTGTCGGATTTATCGACAAACATAGCGACCGGACGTTTCACAGCCCGAGAGAGCTGCAACGCATCTTCCAACATATCACGGTTTGGGTTTTGTAGATCGATCACAACAACATCAGGCGCGATCTGCGCAATCTTAGCCACAATTCCTGCCATATCGTTGATGATTGTAACATTTTCATGCCCAGCAGAGATTAATCCTGCTTCAATAATCGAAGCACGGGCGGCGTTTTCATCAACAATGACAACAGAAGGCATACGCGAAGACATGTCACTTATCATGTCTGATTTTAATTTATATTGCAACGCACAATAAAACTTTTAAACGAAAATGGTAAACCACAACAGCCATCACTGACTTGCACTGACCAATGCCATATCAGTCTAATGGCAACCCGCTTGGAACTGAATTGGGGATTCCAAATGGCAAATCATCAACTGTTTTTCCCGTCAGCGCTTTCATAAAAGCCACAAGATTATCAATCTCATTGGCAGAAAGTGCGATCGGTTTTATATCACGTACACTTGCCTGACGAGCCATCTCGCGACTGTCTTCTTGAATAGCAAAATCCACAGCTGCAATCCACGGGGCATCTGGTAAATTAACAAGATCGCGGCTCCAGCTAGGCCTTGCTTCAACATGTGCTCTGATAATACCTTCCAAAGTTGGATATGCCCCGTTGTGCCCGTAAGGTGCCGTTAGTTCGACATTGCGCAACATTGGCGTTCTAAAACGGTAAGCGTCCTCAAGTAGATCAGATTTCCCCATACGGCCGACATCACGCGGTATCGGATCAAACCGTCTCGTTCGCCCTGGTCCAAAAGCTGGCAACTGAAGTGCATGGAATTTTTGATCGCTCAGCAATGGACCTGAATGGCAGGATGCGCAATTGGCTTTACCAAAAAACAAATCCATCCCTTTTGATTGTTCTTCAGTAAGCGCTGCTCTATCGCCATTTAAATAAGCATCATAAGGACTATCAAAACTTTGCCATTCAAGTCCCATAAACGCCGCCAGCGCATTAGCGATATGTACAATTGTCACATCTTCGGAACTTTCAATATCGTCAAAGGCTTCTACGAAAGCATCCCCATATTGTGGGATCACCCGAACCCGCTTTGCTAAGATCGGCCAAGCAGCATCAATCCTATCATGCACGGCACCGGCAATTTCATTTTCTTTTGGATTGCCAGCCATTTCAAATTGCGCAACCAACGGAAATACCGCTTGCGCAGCTAACAGTGAATTAAATCCAGTGGGCAACCACTCTTCCGCAGGGCTATCAAATTCATTTTCATAGCGATCGCTGATACTCAATCGACCATCATGAAACATAGTATGAAGTGACTTTGCACCCAAATTCCAAAGCGCCGGCGCATTCCTTGGAATACGTTTTTTGATGCGATTATCGCCCTCACCCGTAATCCGTTTTGGCCCCAGTCCAATGCCACCCTCACCCACGCCTAACGCAAGTCCGTCACCTGTTCCAAAATCAGGATGATGGCATGTCGAACAGGCAATATTCTTATTCCCCGATAATATCCGATCATAAAACAAAAGTTGACCAATCGCAGCTTGCTGACGATCAAATTTTATGAAATCTTGGGAGCTAAGTTGAGCTGAATTTTCCGCATGAGTGGGAAGTGAAAAGCTCGCCATTAAAATTGACAGGAGTGCAAATTGTTTAATCGTAAAATTGCCAGTTTTATACTTGCGTCCACTCTGTTCAGCGCCCAACCAGCCCTTGCTGGACTTGAAGAAGGTCGCGATTTTATGGAGGCCAATGATTTTGAAGCTGCCATGCAAGAATTTTTGCCATTGGCGCGTTCTGGAAATGCCGATGCGGAAGAATTGATTGGTGTTATGTACGCGCTTGGTCTCGGGGTTGAACGCGATGATGAACGTGCGTTTGAATGGTATCTGCGATCTTCGCTTAAAGGTCATCCCGGTGCGCAAAGCGGTATTGGCTGGTATTACGAAGTTGGTCGCGGCATGCCCGCACCCGATCTCGTGCGCGCTTACACATGGTATGTTCTCTCGGCAATCGGCGGCGATCCCGACGCTGCGATTTCGCAGGAAGAGGTTGTAAAGAAAATGACCAAAGAACAAATTGATAAAGCGCATATTCTAATCGATGATTACAAAAGTTGGTTATATCCGTTTCGATAAAAGATCATAACATTTTGGCGCGTTGAGTCCATTTTACATCTCGGCATAACCGAACGGAATTCTATTCAAAAATTTTAAAAAAAGCCCCGCGAAAATCGCGAGGCTTCTGTCTAACTAAATAAGCTCTAGTTTAGATCTTTCATGTTTGCTGCTTTAATATCAGCTTCAGCTTCTGCAACAGCATCAGTTAGAGCAGTGAACACTTCTTCACCACCTTTGATGTTTGTTTTGAACCAGTCATAAACTGGTGAAGCTGCTTCTTTAAAGGCTGCTTTTTCAGCTGGTGTTGGCACATAAAGATCACCACCGCCTGCTACAAATGCTTCGTATGCTGCAATAGATTTACGCTTTGGAGAAGCAAATGTTGCTTGTTGAAGCGCTGAGAAACCATCAACAACAACTTGACGAAGATCTTCTGGCATTGACATGAATTTGTCATTACCCATCCACCATAGAGCACCCATGTAAGCATGGCCATCAAGTGTTACATACTGAAGACCAGCATCTGGGAATTTCATGCCCATGATGTCAGTGATACCGTTTTTAGAACCTTCAACAACACCAGTTTGGAATGATGTAAATAGCTCAGGCCACGGGATCGGTGTTGGAGCTGCACCCAGTGCTTTAACCAACTCTTGTGGCAGATCAGCAACAACTGTACGGATCTTTAGACCTTCCATATCAGATGGGTTTTGAACACGACGTTTTGTGTTCGCAAAGTTACGCCAGCCGCCTGTGTTACCAACAGTCATCAAGCGAATTTTATTGCCTGAATCTGCCAATGCCATGTCACGAACTTTACGTGTGAAATCGCCTTGCAAAACAGCTTCAGCAACACGGTCACTTGACATCAGGTATGGTAGATCAAGCACCTGCACATATGGGAATGCACCCGCAGCACCGCCAGATGTTGAGATGTAAACATCGATTGTGCCATCTGCTACACCTTGAAGACATTCAGCACCTTTTGAGCAAAGCTGAGTACCGATGAATAGCTCAACAGCAACTTTACCGTTTGAAGCAGCTTCAACATAGTTTTTGAAAACAACTAGACCATCATAATCCTCGTCATTCTCATTTGAGTTGGCAGTTGCACGGATAGTGAAATCAGCAGCAAATGCTGTAACTGCACTACTCGTCAAAAGACCAAGACCAAGCGCAGCTGCGCCTAATGTATTGATGAGTTTGTTCATATTTTTCCTCCGTTTGTGAGCCACCATGACTCAGTATTATTCAATATTTATAGCCCCATTGTGACAGGGATATAGATTTTAAGAAACTTAAAAGATTGCTCCTAAAAGCGGCCCCATTAAGTCTGCATCTTTTACAAATCCCAACCATTTTGGAATACCCAAAGAGATGATCGGGAAATATGTAATCAAGAAGATCACGAACACTTCAACTGCCAAGAATGGCAAAATAGCACGTGAAATTGCTTCTACTTTCACCCCAGATACCGATGATGCTACAAATAACACAAGCCCCATCGGCGGCGTTGCCAAACCAACTGTTAAGTTGACCGACATGATCATTGCAAAATGCACTGGGTGAATACCCATATTGATGAAGATTGGCGCTAAGATCGGACCCAAAATGATAATCGCAGGTCCCGCGTCTAAGAACATGCCAACAATGAACAACAAGATGTTGATCAGCAATAATAAGAACAGCGGGTCACTTGTGATCGACACAATGAACACTGCCAAATCTTCAGCAGCATGCGACAAGCTCACAACCGTTTTAAACGCCATCGCTGCACCAACCAGCAACAAGACAACGCCTGATGTCGTCGCTGAGCGAATGAGAACGCCGGGCACTTCGTTGAGTTTAAGTGTGCGCAACACGATCAGACCCAAGAAGGCTGCATAAGCAACCGCAAGAGCCGATGCTTCTGTTGGTGTTGCAACACCGCCCAAAATACCGCCCAGAATAATGACTGGAGTTAGAAGCGGCAGCACTGCACGTTTTGAAACAATTCTGAAATTCTCAGACATTAAACGGCGCTGGATTTGAACAATCACTTCGCCAATGACCAGCGCAATTGCAAATGCAAGCGCTCTTTGACCGCCAGTCATTTCCTCAGCAAATCCACCAAGACTTGTGACGAGCGGATAAAGCACAGCAGCGAGCATTATTCTAAGGATAATGCGCGCAGCCAAGTTCTCACCTGGCGATATCGTCACATTATTCAATACAACACGTTTTGCTGGTGGATATTCATATTTGTTGGCCATTAGGCGCGTAACAATCATCAAGCCTAGGCCAACCAAAATGCCCGGAATAATGCCGCCAGCAAAAAGCGCGGCAACCGAAACTTCCATCACATAAGCATAAATGATCATAATGCCTGATGGCGGAATAATCGGTCCAATCACCGATGATGCTGCCGTGATCGCAGCTGAGAACTTACGTGTGTAACCCTCTTTTTCCATCGCTGGGATCAACATTGAACCCAATGCAGATGTATCGGCTACAGCAGAACCGGACATGCCGGCAAAGAGCATTGATGATAAGATGTTCACTTGCGCCAAGCCACCACGAACAGAACCGATAATTGCCTGACAAAAACTCACCAAACGTTCGGTGATACCACCGCGGTTCATCAATTCACCCGCGAGCATAAAGAACGGGATAGCAAGCAAAACGCCGTTATCAATGCCGTTGAAGATATTGCGGTACATCAACGCAACGTCTTTCTCTTGGCCATTAAGATAAAGCAGGATACCTGGTGCCGCCAACATGGCAAAAAATACTGGCACGCCGAACATTAAGAAGATTAAGAATAAAGGTAGAAAGAGTGCTAACATGATTAATCTCCCACCATAACTGCAGGTGTTTCCAGAGATGGAAACTCCTCTTCCGACCATATAAATTGTGCAATCTGACGAAGAATAAGCTCAGCTGAAACAATGAGCATAATGACCAGCAATACAGACATCGCTAAATAGATATATGCCGTTTTGAATTCTAAACTGGTACCTAAAAGCTGATTAATACCACTGTCTTGCAACAGACGGTTTAAACCAGATGAATCAAATAGCAGCGGCGCAGAAAAATGCGCCCAAGCATGGGATAGCATCACAACAATAACCAGCGTGGCAAGAAGCAAAATGGTGAACATCAGCAAAGCACGCACCTTTTTGGGCATCATGTCTGGCACCATTTCGATGGCAACGAAACCGGCATATCGATAAGCAGACGGCGCTACAAAAGCCATCATCCAAATCATCAATGCACGCGCAGCTTCCTCAGGCCATGGCAGCGCATTGTTGAGCGCATATCGATAAAAAATTTGAAGAAGGATACAAAAGACCATCAAAACCATTGCCACGCAGGCAAGGCTTCGACCGAAGCTTAAAAGTCGATTATTGAACCCGCCAATAATCGCTAGTAACGTTGAAATTGTATTCAAAATATCCTCCCCAGTTTATTTTGAAATTCAGAACGATGTCAGACGAGTTTACTTCATCTCATCATCTGAAAAAGTTCCAAACTTTCCGGCGTTAAAAATAAGCGGCTGGCCAGCCCTTTGTGAGAAACGTTTCACACGACCAATCAAAATTGAATGATCACCCCCATCGTGAACAGCTTCACTTTCGCACTCAAATCTTGCAAGTGCTCTTTTTGCAAGTGGGACTTTACCGGAACTCATATCCCATTCCTGCTCGTTAAAACTATTCCCATTCTTGGCAAATGCCATAGCAAGGTCAAGTTGATTTTTAGCCAAAATATGGATCGCATAGTCCGACGCATGACGAAAAGCTTCATAGCGTCCGGATTTTTTTGCAATTGACCAAAGCACCAGTGCTGGATCCAAAGAAACAGAGGCAAACGAGTTAACAGTCATGCCTATTGGCCCCTGATCTGTCTTTGCCGTAATCAAGGTCACACCAGTGCCAAAACATCCCAAAGCGTCGCGAAAAGCGCGTTCAGTTTCTGCACTCGGTTTTACATTTTCAGTTTGCAAAACATGCACATTATTCAATATTGATGGATCAATATCATGCGATTGGTCATGCATGTTTTTAGCACCTTGAGTTTCGATTTTTTGCACAAGCATTATATGCCCTTTCAACTAAGCCACTTCGCGACCCAAAGCTAGCGTATAAATTTGATACCAAGTTATACGGTCCATGTTCACCTTCATCGCATCTGAGAGATTAGCGATTCTTGAAAGGTTATTTGTTCCCATAACCGGCAGAATTTTTGACGGATGCGCCAAGATCCATGCAACGGCTACAGCAGAACGATCTGTTCCAGTTTCCGCGGCAATTTTATCTAGTGCTTGCGTCAACTCAGTATCCGCAGTCATGAGCGCACCACCACCAAGCGGTGACCACGCCATTAAGTGCTCCCCATTTTTTTGATGGAACGCAATATCACCATTGGTCAAAGCTTCATGCGCTGACACAGAAAATTCAATCTGATTGGTCACAAGCTTGTTGCTCATCGCCGATTGTAGCAATTCCCAGTCGTAAGGCTTGAAGTTTGAAACACCAATATTTCCAACCTTGCCAGATGAAACAAGCGCATCAAGCGCTGCCCCCGTTTCATGGTGATCCATAAATGGGTCAGGTCGGTGAATAAGCAAGAGATCGATGTGATCAATCGCCATATAGGACAATGACGCATCCACTGAGCTGTTAATATGCGCAGCAGAAGTGTCGTAGTATTTTACAGGCTTGTCTGAATATTTGCCCATAGGTGCAACAATATCGCACTTGGTGACAATTTCCATCTTGGCGCGGAGCGATGGATTAGCTTTTAGCGCCTCACCCAACACTGCTTCCGCAACATAACCACCATATATATCAGCCTGATCAAATGTAGTGATCCCTTGATCAAGGCAGGCATTAATTTTCGCGTCAACATGCGCAACGGACGTATCAGCATCATCAGCAATACGCCACATACCATAAACAATTCGGCTCATTTCGAGTGAGCTTGAAAGACTAACACGTTCCATTAACGACGAACTCCAGCAGCAAGGGGTGTTTCAGGTGGACTTGAAGGCACACGATTATAAGCATGTGGCAACGAGCAAGTATCGAGATGCGGCATAACAAGTTTGCCAAAATATTCAGCTTCATCAATATGCGGGTAACCTGAGAAGATAAACGCACGCATGCCCATTTTTTTGTATTCTTCGATTTTCGATAGAACCTGATCGGCAGAACCCACCAGCGCTGCACCACAGCCAGAACGCGCACGACCAACACCGGTCCACAAATTGTCTTCGATAAAGCCATATTCATCTGCGATGTCGCGATTTTTAGCCTGATGCGACACACCTAGAGATGTGGCATCGAGTGCACGCTCACGAATCATACGGCCATATTCATCATCAAGTTTTGATGTAATATATTCAGCATATTCATTGGCTTCTTGCTCAGTTTCACGAACAATCATGTGAACGCGCAAACCATAGTCCAATGTGCGGTTATATTTCTCTGCAACCGCGTTAACCGCCTTCATCCGTCCGGCAAGTTCTTCCTGCTTTTCAGGCCACATGAGATAAACATCACAATGCTCACCGCATAAATCGAGCGCTGCAGGTGAATAACCACCAAAATATAAAAGCGGACCGCCATTTTGCTGATAAGGCTTAACAGGATCAGTCGTTAGCCCTTTAGAGAAGTCATAAACTTCGCCCTTGTAGGTAATTTCGTCTTGCGTCCAAGCTTGCTTTAAGATCTCAACAACCTCGCGCGAACGCTGATAACGGTAATTGCTATCTTCTTTTTGACCCGGGAAATCGGAAGAAATGATATTAATTGTCAAACGACCTTCAAGCATATGGTCAAGCGTTGCGATTGTACGCGCCAACATAATCGGCTGCATTTCACCACAGCGCACAGCAGCAAGAAGATTGATCTTTTCGGTAATTGGCGCACAACCCGCAACAAACGACAATGTGTCCTGTCCAACTTGATAAGATGATGGACATAAAATGTTGCGAAAGCCTTGTTTTTCAGCTGTTTTAACAATGTCACTGCAATGCGCCCAGCTTGAACGCAGACTACCATCTGGCACACCTAGAAACTGATAATCATCTGAACATAGAGCTGAAAACCAAGAGACTTCTGCTTGTTTTAAATCTTGCGATGAAATAGGTACGACTGACATCGCCAACTCCCCAAAAAAATATTTACTTGGGCTGAGGTTATCACCTTGTCTAGCTAGTATCAATAGTGTATCAATTTTTTTTAGCGCAATCTAATTAGGGGGAGATTTTTGTGATAAATTTGAATTCCAGTCCAAATAAACTTCCCATGTATGTCCAGATTAGCGAGCTGCTTATCCGTGATATTAGCGCCGGACGATTGCTTGATGGAGAGCGCCTGCCGCCGGAACGCGAGATGGCGCAATCTCTCAACACAACGGTCCGCACATTGCGCAAAGCACTGGCAATTTTAGTCGAAAAAGGCCTTTTGGAACGCGTTCAGGGCTCCGGTAATTACATTCGCAACAGCGGTGAGATCAATTCTATATACTCCATGTTTCGGCTTGAGCTGCCTGAAGGTGGCGGCCTGCCGAAAGCGGATGTACTCTCAGTCGATGCATTAAAGAAGCCGGAAGATTTGCCAGAATTTGGCACGGCAGATCACGGCACACGAATAAGACGATTGCGCTATTTGGATAAGACCATCATCGCAATTGAAGAGATATGGCTCGATGGGGGCGCAGGCAAAGTCCCCAAAAGCAAATTGTCTGATTCTCTGTATGATTTTTACAAAAAACAATTGGGGTTTTGGATCAATCGAGCAGAAGATCGCGTTGGGGTGGGCCACGCACCTGACTGGACCCCATCCATGTTTACCAAACAAGTTGGCGACACCACCGGATATATCGAGCGGCTTAGCTGGGCAAATGACCCAGAACCGGTCGAGTTTTCCAAAACCTGGTTTGATACGGACCAGGCGGTTTATGTCACACGTTTAAAATAGGAAAAAACAAGAAGAATGACCAAGATAGTAAAGTACGGCGTAGTTGGCGGTGGCATGATGGGCCAAGAACACATCAAAAATATTGCGCTGTTAAAAGACACGCAGGTGGCAGGTATCTTTGAGCCAAATGAGGAAATGGCCAAGATTGTATCTCATTTAGCACCAGACGCGCGCCTGTGCAGCAGTCTTGAAGATTTGCTTTCAATCGATGATTTGGACTGCATTGTTATTGTCAGCCCAAATCATGTTCACTTGGAGCAGCTAGAGCTGATCGCAAAAACACGCCCACTGCCGTTATTGGTTGAAAAGCCACTCTTTACAGACCCCACCGCATTTGATCGTGTCCTGGAGTTTCAAAAAAACTATCCGGCTCCTGTTTGGGTGGCGATGGAATATCGCTATATGCCGCCAATTGCGGCAATGTTTGACAAGCTAAAAAGCGCCGTTGGTGATGTTAAAATGCTCAGCATCAAAGAGCACCGTTTCCCGTTCCTCGCCAAAGTGAATGACTGGAACCGCTTTAACGCAACATCAGGCGGTACATTTGTCGAAAAATGTTGCCACTTCTTTGATCTTATGCGCCTCATCACTCAGTCTGAGCCCACACGCATTATGGCAAGCGCCGGACAAGACGTTAATCATCTTAATGAAAACTATTCAAACGGTAAACCTGACATTTTAGACAATGGCTTTGTCATCGTAGAGTTTGAAAACGGCATAAGAGCCATGCTCGAATTATGCATGTTTGCCGAAGGCTCTCGTTTCCAAGAAGAAATCAGCGTTATTGGTCCGGAAGGTAAAATTGAAGCACATGTGCCTGGCCCATCACGTTTTTGGCCTGAACATTTAGGTACGCCGCCAGTGCCTGAAGTCGTTGTATCCAAGCGCGATCCGAAAGGACCAGAAACATTGCTCATCCCTGTTGATCCAACATTGCTGGATGCGGGCGATCACAATGGTTCAACATTCTACCAACATGAAGGCTTTTTAGAGCTTGTGCGCGGTGAGCGCGATACTGCGGACGTGACACTTGAAGACGGTTGGAAAGCTGTGGCAATTGGCATGGCGGCACAATCGAGCATCGCATCTGGCCAAAGCGTTGAATGGAAATCATTTTTAAGTGAACTCAACGCAGCTTAGGGCTGCTGACCACTTAATTACATATCAGGATAATGAAAGCGCGTTTCTTACGAGGCGCGTTTTTTTGTGCGCAACGAAGAAGTCGCCATCAATCGAACTAGAGTGTATAAGTTTAGAAAATTTAAGAAATGGTGCCCAGGGGTGGACTGGACACCACTTTGGTAAACTACTGGCTTAAACATTAATTTAGAGTGCTGTTTGGTTTGTGTCTCAAGTATATGTCACACTTATACAACGAATTATGTATTTACCCGCAAAATATCATAATCACAAGAAACAACCTGTTCACCTCATGCCCCAAGTTTTTAAACTTCTTTATTGAAGATGGTTTATCAATGATTGAATGTTTCTCTTCTTACTTGCAACAAATTCTTTTTCATCTGCTTCAATGCTTTATCATCTGAACGTATAAATAGCGCATAGGAAACTTTACCTATCAACTGCTCTAATGTCCCGCTTGGGGATTTTGACTTAATATGTCTGGCATGCCCATATATCCCATATTTGTTAATGAAGTAGTGCTCCTGGCGAATTGATCTTAAGAAGTTAGACTCCAAGGACAACCGCTCATTAACTATCACCCCCGTAACTTTTTGCTTATTATTATTTTTCAGAATTTTCGTTTTTTTCTTGTTGATTCGGAGTGATTTTGATTTCAGTAGCTTGGCAATTTTTTCTATGACAACAGCAAAATCTAATTCACTCCCTGAAACCGTAACGTCATCGGCATAACGTGAGTATCTAAGGTTTAGTTTTCGGCAAAACTCCAGCATTTCAATATCAAAATCATATAGATATAAGTTGCTCAAATACCCGCTAGTCGCGGCACCTTGCGGTAGCACGCCATTTAAGCAACACAGCTTGGCCAAACCAATGGCAACAGTCTTTCGATATCCAAAACCCATGAAAATCTTGGTTACTTGATATTCATCAATTGAACCAAAAAAATTCTCGACATCAGTCTTTAAAACTTTTGGCTGTTTTCGGTGCAGTCTCGCATTAGTTTTAATAGATTGCTTTTTCATATAAGCTTTGGCTGCGGGATGACATGCTTTTTTTTCGAGGATATTCTCTAATATCCATCGCTGTACAAGCAATAACGTTGGAAGAGGGGCGTCGATTTGTCTAGTCCCGCCATTTGATTTCCGCAGCTGAAAAGTTCTGTAATAAGATTTTGGGGAATTAGTCATTCCAAACACATTTTTATCGTGCATGCGCATCATCAGGGATAGGTGTTCTAGAGAAACTATAGGAGGTGCACCACCTTCTGGGAAACTCGAAATATACTCAATTACGGCTTCTGCTTCAGCTTCCGAAACATCAGGAGAGACTTTAATTTTTGGGAAGTTCATAGTAAGGAGTTCTCTTTTTGTTACCAAACATCTCTATCAATAGCCTCCTAAAAGGCTATTGAACAAGGACGAAAGGACGCATCGGTCTGCCGTCGTCGCAGCTCCGCGAGGCGATGGTAGACCGAAGGCTCGTTCTAGGTCCGATCAAGGAACGCGACTCGCGTTCCCAGCAGGTGATGATTAATCACTTGCCATTTCTAACATCACGAAAAATTTCCGCAGCAAGAGAACTCCCAACTATAAACTCCTTAATTTCATTTTTTGGCAAAATCGCTTTGGTGTCAATATCTATCATTGGAGGCTTCTTATTTCCGCACAACCTATATATGTAATCGCGACCGGATTGTGTTAATTCGAGTGTTTCTCTAGTTTTGCGAGCTAAACGTAGCTCCAATAAAGCGTTTATTTCCGAAGAAACGCGAGGTGACAATCGGCCATAAATAAGTTCTGACGGTAATTGCTGACCATAAAATAAGGACCGAAGGACAAGAAAACGAACTCGTCTTACGTCGCTTTGCGGGGAAATGGTGCGGGCCATTTATTCTCTCCTTCACACCAAAAAATTGGAAGTGTATTATCTGGTGTTTTTTTCATAGTTACAGTAGCTTGACTATTCTTATAACCCATGCTCTCGAATGCACTACATCCCGTCTCCTTTTCTATATTTATATAGGCATTCTCAACATCCTTGTATTTGCCTGCTAAGGCTATTTTCTCCAAGGCCTTGGGTCGCACATGCAATGAGATTACAGTAATACCAGCCTTTTCAATTTTTTCCTTGCCTTCCTCTTGGATGACTAATGTTGCTAATATGTCAATTTTTGGATCAATATTCTCTTTAGCTAACCAATCCAGCATATCAATAAACTGATCACCGGTTCCAACAAAATCATCCACAAACACTTTGGCATCGTTATTACGCCAAAACTCCTCTTTAGTGGGATTGTCTGTAAAGATAAGTTGTTTACCTTCAATCATTCCTTGATTTGCATCCATGTCGTAAACTAAGGCATCACCACTTTTAACACGTACCGCACCCGGAACCTTAACAGGACAAAATCGAATCTTTTCTGCTGCAACGGCGTTGCATACTTGTTCGAGCAGCTCGGATGATGGACGGGTATAGTCCTTCAAAATCATGTAGTCCGAGAGCAACTTTAGCGCCAGCTTCCGATCAGAGCCCTTCATTGGGGTCAAAAAATTTGTGAGAACTTGTTCGACGGTATCTTTTCGACCTCCAAACATTCCATCAAAAGCAGACCAACCTTTATCATTAACCAACATACTAACTTGATCAAGCTCTGATGCATCCATCTAACCATTTTCCAATTCAAATCCACCAATCCTATCACTTCAACATCTGACATATACCGATGTTAAAAAACATTAAAACAAACGTTATTACAGTTAAGTCAATAGCAATCTGGAATAGTCCAATCTTAACATGCACTTCTTAACGCCTTTAAATGCTGATACATCAACCAAATTGGATATCTGAAGTAATAAATCCAATGTCGATATAGTGATAGATAGGAGCATAGTTTCAAGCGGGAGTATCCCACATGCACAGCATACTTAACTATTTAGATCTAAGGTCTTTGGTTTATTTAAAAATGGTGCCCGGGGGCGGATTTGAACCACCGACACGCGGATTTTCAATCCGCTGCTCTACCCCTGAGCTACCCGGGCAATCAATTGGAACTGTTGCCAAATTTTAAGTTCTGACATTGAGGTTTATCGTCAGAAGCGAGCGCGTTATACCACGTTGTTCATCTAAGTCTAGTGGAGATTTGCATGAATTCGCAATCTTTTTTCATCTGGTAAACAAGATGATATTGCAAGTCAGCTTTTTACCCTCGATCATCGTCATCCTGATCAAGATTTTCTTCAATTTCAGAAACTGGAATTGCATATGAACCATTGAGCCAACGGCCTAAATCCATGTTTTTGCAGCGTTCTGAACAAAATGGATGACAATGGCGATCAGATGGTTGCCCGCATTCAGGACACGGCACTGTTTTACGCATCGGGGAAACATTATCAGCAGTCATTAGATCGCAGTGCGCCCTTTCCAGTTTCGGCTAATATTATAACCCTCGCCGATCAATAGATTTGAGGTTTCATACAGCGGCAAGCCCACAACATTGGAATAAGAACCAACAAGTTTGACGACAAAGCTGCCTGCAATACCTTGGATGGCATATGCGCCCGCTTTACCACGCCATTCCCCACTATCAAGATAATGCTCGATCTCAGCTTTTGGAATGCGTTTAAATCGTAGCCGTGTTTCAACCACTTTTTGCCGCACGGAACCATCGGGCGTAATAATGCACACACCAGAATACACACGGTGATTTCGGCCAGATAATAAATGTAGCGCGTTATTTGCTTCTTCAATCATCTCAGCTTTGGGCAAAATACGCCGCCCAACCGAGACAACAGTATCGGCAGCGAGAATAAATGAATTGCCCCATTGAGGATCATTTTTAATGGCTTTGCGAGCAGCTTTCGCCTTATCGCCAGCTAAACGGCGCGCAAGAGACTTTGGATGCTCAGATTTTCCGGGACTTTCGTCCAAATCCATCGGCATAAGACGATCAGGCTTAACGCCGATTTGCTCAAGCAGCTCAACACGTCTTGGCGATCCTGAGGCCAATATAAGCTTTACATCGTCATCCATGAAACTGCCGCCTTTTTATATCGAGCGAATTACTTATAGCGATATGTGATACGACCTTTAGTCAGGTCATAAGGTGTCATTTCAACAAGAACTTTATCACCAGCTAAAACACGAATACGGTTTTTACGCATGCGGCCAGCAGTATGCGCAATAATCTCGTGTTCATTTTCAAGCTTTACACGAAATGTTGCATTTGGGAGGAGCTCAGTCACAACGCCCGGGAACTCAAGAACTTCTTCTTTTGCCATTATATTTTGATCTTCCTTTGTAAGATTTGATGCTTGTTATGCAGCATCTCGTCATCGATTTTCTGAATTGCTGCGGAAACTACACAATTGATAGGGATTTGTGAACTGATTTGATCAATCAATTTTACATACCCTTAAATAACTTGCATTTTTTACGGTAAAAACGCTTCGCGAATGCGTTTTGTCAGTGATTCTCGCACGTTGCGATATGCACCGAGCATCTGATCACGTGTGCCTTTCACCAAGGTTGGGTCTTCTGTCGGCCAATAAATCACATCAACGGCAGATGTTTTGGTAATATCTAATGCGCGTTTATGTGCCTCAGGGGTCAATGCAACCAACACATCGAAAAAGCCATCTGCCATTTCATTATAAATGCGCGGCTGATGATGGCGCAGATCAAGATTGATCTCTGCTAAGACCGCATCAACAAAATGATCGTGTTCCCCTTCTTGCAAACCTGCGCTCTGAACAAATACATCTTTTTTCAAAATGGATTTGGCAATCGCTTCCGCCATAGGCGAACGGATCGCATTCATGCCGCAGATAAACAAAATAGAGGATGGTTTCTTCATATATTCGATTCGCCCACTAACCTTGCCAATGCAAAACGCAAATGAGCGTGAACAAGCGGCGCGATGTATCGACATCGATATTAATCTTTCCATCCAAACGATCGGTCAGAATTTGCGCGCCTTCATTGTGAATACCGCGACGCCCCATATCAACTGCTTCAATACGATTTGGCGTGGCTGATTTAATCGCCTCATAATAGCTCTCACAAATCATGAAATAGTCTTTGACAATTTGGCGGAATGGGGTCAGCGATAAGATATGGGTTATTAAATGCTCGCCATCATCATTTGAAATATCAAACGCTAACCGTGTCTCGACCACCGAAAGCTTCAACTTATAAGGCCCCTGATCAAGTCCAACGAGCTCGAAGCTATTTTCCTCAATCAGATCAAATATCGCAATGGCACGTTCGTGCTCAATATCAGGTGTTGCGCGCCCGATGGATTCATCAAGAGCAACATCACTTAGTCTATGGTTACTTTTCTCGCCCATATACCTATCCTCTTGCATTCATCCGGATAGATATTGAACGCGCATGCGCACCCAATCCTTCCGTATCCGCAAGTGTCATTGCAGCAGGCCCCAATGCTGCGAGTTGATCTGCGCCTAATTTTAGCACAGAAGTTCGTTTTATATAGTCATATACAGATAAGCCCGATGAAAAACGAGCTGATCGCGCAGTTGGTAAAACGTGGTTTGATCCGGCGACATAATCACCAATAGCTTCGGGCGTATAATGCCCGACAAAGATCGCACCTGCATTGCGCACATGCTTGATGTAATCATCAGCATTATCAAGCGCCAACTCTAAGTGTTCCGCAGCTATTCGGTTTGCTAATGGAAACGCATCCATAATACCGCTGACCATGATAATCGCGCCAAAATCATTCCAAGACTGCAGTGCAATTTCACCACGAGGTAGTGCTTTAATCTGCGATGCAACAGCAAGTTCAACTTGTTCTGCAAGATCGGAACTATCTGTAATCAAGATCGCCTGCGCGCCAACGTCGTGCTCGGCTTGCGCAAGCAAATCAGCTGCAATCCAATCAGGATTATTGTTCTTATCAGCAATGATCAGAACCTCAGATGGGCCAGCGATCATATCAATGCCGACAGTACCAAATACCTGACGTTTTGCAGCCGCAACCCAAGCATTTCCTGGGCCAACAATCTTTGCAACAGGTGCAATGCTTTCAGTACCATAGGCCAATGCAGCAACGGCTTGCGCGCCGCCAATGCGGTAAATCTCATCCACACCTGCAATCTTTGCTGCAGCAAGAACGGCCGGATTAAGCACACCTTTTTGAGAAGGGGCCACCATCACAACACGCTCAACACCTGCAACTTTTGCCGGCACCGCGTTCATCAACACGGAGCTGGGATAACTTGCCGTACCACCTGGCACATAAAGACCAACAGCATCAATTGCTGTCCAGCGCGAACCTAATTCAACACCCAGCGGGTCTGTATAAAAATCATCCCCTGGCATTTGTCGTGCATGGTGGCTTGCAATCCGATCATGGGCAAATTGAAGCGCATCACGCACATCTTGCGGGGTAGCCTCAAAAGCTTCGTCAATCTCATCAGCGCTAACCGATAACCCTTTAGCTTTCGTATCATTCCCATCAAACTTTAGTGTCAGCTCATGAAGCGCCTCATCACCCTCGGCTTGCACCTTTTCAATGATCGCATTCACATCTGAAATGACATCTGGCGATACTTCACGTTTTGTTGTCAAAAACGCAGCAAAGTCATTTTCAAAGTCTGGTTGTTGGGCTGATAACTTAAGTACCAATTTGGTCTCTCCGGAGTTCGGGCTTTAAAGTGTCGGCTTGAAAGTATGATCTGGTGATAAAATTTTAAACACTATGGTGCGGCTTGGATTTGGCTTCCCACGCAGCACCAGTATCGGTCAATTGCACCTCAATACACTCAACGTCAAGCAAAATGCCTGCATCAGCTGCCAATACCAACTCAATTTCACCCTCAGGGCCTTCACCATTTTTGCGAAACTGTATCGCTAGCAATGACATCACAATCGCATTGTCTTTCAAATTGATGCCGCGTGTTTTGACATTTCGCACGCGTTTAAAGGCAACATTCACACGTCTGCGCTCATTGGTATGCGAGCGATCATCGCCCTTGCCTTCCCAAACGAACCTATTGGCAGCCAATAAAAACTGGCTGTTTTTGTGATCAAATTCCAGACCTTCAACTTTAAAAATAGCATCCTGCATTGTTGCGGAGATCACCGTTAGGTCTTCATCATCCAATGCAATAAGTTTAAGCTCTGTCATGGCCGAATATAAATCCTAGTCGCTCACGCGCTGCACATTTGCGCCGCATCGATTGAGTTTTTCTTCCAATTGTTCAAATCCGCGATCAAGGTGATAAACGCGGTTTACTTCCGTCACACCATCGGCGACAAGTCCAGCAATAACCAGTGCAGATGACGCGCGTAAGTCAGTTGCCATCACAGGTGCACCCGTTAGTTTTTCAACACCGGTAATTGTCGCTGTTTGGCCATCAAGAGAAATATCCGCACCTAAACGTGCTAATTCCTGCACATGCATGAAGCGGTTTTCAAAAATCGTTTCAGTGATCTTTGAAACACCATTGGCGCGCGTCATAAGCCCCATAAATTGCGCTTGCAAATCTGTTGGGAAACCCGGAAACGGATCTGTTGTGACATCAACAGGTTGAATGGCCCCACCATTGCGGCGAACGCGGATACCATTTTCAACCGTTAAGACTTCAGTGCCAGTCGCACGCAGTGAATCAAGCGCTGAATTAAGCAAATCTGAGCTTGTATCTTCGAGCACCACATCGCCACCTGTCATCGCAACAGCCATGGCATAAGTGCCGGTTTCAATACGGTCAGGCAACACGCGGTGACGTGCACCAGAAAGCGATGTGACGCCTTCAATAGTGATTGTCGATGTGCCTGCACCTGAGATTTTAGCGCCCATTGCGTTCAAACATTTTGCAAGATCGGAAACTTCTGGTTCACGCGCTGCATTTGAAATCGTTGTTGTGCCCTTTGCAAGCGTTGCAGCCATCATCATAACATGTGTGGCACCCACAGAGACTTTTGCAAATTCAAATTCGCTACCAACCAAACCTTGTTTGGCGTTGGCAATCACATAACCATTATCAATTTCAATTTCCGCACCAAGTGCGCGTAATCCATCGATAAACAGATCAACAGGACGTGTACCAATTGCGCAACCGCCAGGTAGCGATACTTTTGCAGTTCCCATTCGTGCCAGCAATGGTCCAATAACCCAGAAGCTGGCACGCATTTTCGACACAAGCTCATAAGGCGCTGTGGTATCTACAATGTGCCGGGCAGTGAAACTAACAGTGCGTGCATAACCTTCGCTTTGGCGCTCGCGTCGACCACTTACGGCAACATCCACACCATGATTGCCCAAAATGCGGGTCAATTGCTCAACATCTGCCAAACGCGGCAAGTTTTCCAGTGTTAGCGTATCATCTGTTAAAAGCGAAGCGATCATAAGCGGGAGTGCAGCATTTTTAGCGCCTGAAATCGGGATAACCCCATTAAGTTCATTTCCGCCGACAATTTTAATACGATCCATGGGCAAATAAGGGGCGCACCCCATCCTTTATTACTGTTTCAGCACGGTTTATCTGAACTTTCGCTGTGCTTCAACATGCGTGTTGAAATGAAGTTAATCGGATTGGTTACCGCCAGAATTTACATCTAAATTATTGTGGCTTTCATCTTCGTGAACTGCGGGCAATCCGCTCGTTTGATCTGCTTTTCCATTACGCGTTGCACGGCTTTGTCCCTTGCGGCGTTTGAGATTCTGCCGCAATTGCTCAGCCAGGCGCTTTTTCTTCAGCTCTTGTTGTTTGGATTGGTCGCTCATGGGACCCATTTAAACCACTTTCATGGCTAGGAAAAGACCAGATTTTGGCAACAATATGTTTTTGCCAAGCTGATGTGGGTTGCGCAGAAGCAAATCCTATGGCAATAGGCAACCAGAACAGATGAAATCAACAAATCGTTCGAAACTGCTGCCGTAGCTCAGGGGTAGAGCACTCCCTTGGTAAGGGAGAGGTCGGGTGTTCAAATCACCTCGGCAGCACCATAAAACATAAATAAAATCAATAGTTTAGCTTGTTGCGCTTTGTTGGTCAACAAAATCTGAATCATGCAACGCATGATTTTTATGTCGTTAATCGTCACTTTTGGTGGAGTTTGTTGGTCAGAGTTTGCTGAAATAAGCTCCTAATTTTTAACTGATTTAGCTCTGAAACTAATAGTTTTGTTGGTCCCACAAGAGGCTTTGTCTATTTTGCAGGCGCGAGAAGACCTACAGAAAACACAAGAGTACAAACCGAAATTTTTATCAGTATTAAATCGTGATGTATTATAAGAAAATGATGCAGACATAAAACTGTCTGTAGACGTGGACGTCATTCAAAGACACAGACACGGTTGAGATGCAGACGTAGACGCAGCTAACATGGCATGATCATGCCATGTTTTTGATAGAATTTTTAGTTTTAATTATTCGTAGTACGGATACCTAGTCAGCTAGCGGCAGCGAAAACAAATGCTTGCTCGCTACAATGGTTGTTTCTGGCTTAACATCTTCAAACATATCCGCAAGACGTTCAGCTTCCGCTAACGCCATTTTTTCCTCAAGATTGAGAGATTCAAAAACTTCTGAATAGCTGTCGAGTTCGCTAACATCTTTAAGTTTTTCCTCAACATCGATCACAAGGTTAGCCATTAGTATCTCCCTAGTTTTGAACATTTGCGTTGTGCAAATAAAATTCGAATCTGTTTCTATCCACAAATCCTGTTAGTGGATCATTATAGCTTCTTATAGCACTTCGCAAATCCAAATCATCCGAATAATCATCAATCTCTATACGAAGAGCTTTCAATTTATCTATATCCAGATTGCGCCCGTGCGACCGCCAACGCTTATGATCTGAAAGTGCTGTCGCTATCTCCTTTGCCCGCTTTCGTTTCTGTTCCGGCGTAACATCGGATCCCGGATTTGTGGTCCTGTGCTTATTCCATTCCTTAAACTTATACCGTACAAGCCAATCCTGAAGCAAATCAATTGATAAATCTTTACCTTGTTCAAATAAAGCTAGTTTCGCAAGATCTATGCTTTTTAGCAACACAACATCCGCAGGGGTCAGTTTTGATTTTCTAACAATCTCAGCGACTTTATCAATGTAACCCAACGCCGGGACTAGGTCGCCGGTTTGCGGTAATTGAACCTGCGGATCGATTGGACCGAGACTGCTTGCGTAATCCATATAAATCTTATCACCGGCCATACAAAAAATGGTGCCAGCCGACATTGCTCTATCTGGTACGATAAAGAAAATTTGTTCGTAATGTTTTCTCAAAACTGCAACCATTCTTTCAGTTGTTTCTGCCGAACCACCACCTGTTCTTAAAACAACTGATATCGCCCTTTCCTTGCGTGTGCTTTTATCAACGACCTCTTCAATAAAATCTCTAAACGGTCTAAATAGTGCCGGGTGAATTGGCCCATGATAAAAAATTACATCAGTACAAAGTTTATCTTCTAAATTCCTAGCCTGCTGATCGATAAAATTGAGCATTGTTTGATCATGGTTATCAGGATTCATAAGTCTTTGACCTTGGTTCGGTTTGCCGGGCGTATTGATATAAATTTAGTACTTCTGGTTTTCGCCATCAACGTGTTAGAAATTAAACCAACGGTTGATTTTCGCAGCGAATTAAACTATTACTAGCAATAGGTTTTAAAAACAATCAAATTCTATTATTAAGTGTTGACGCTTGTGCCAAACTATTCAGAGCAGTTAAGTTCAAGCGACGCATGATTTATCACGCAAATCATGTCAGTTTTGTCTGTTTTGTTGGTTTTCTGCCAACAAATTGACAGTTAAGTTATTGATTTTCGGCTCCAGACTTTGTCTTTTGTTGTTTATGAGACAGCTAAAAAGTTTTGGTAAGGGAGAGGTCGGGTGTTCAAATCACCTCGGCAGCACCATTTTCTTCTTAAAAACTCAAGATCCCACCACCAAGCGCATAGCAATTTTAAACTAACCGCCCCTTCCCTATCCGCAATCCACTCCCACAATTCATAACAAAAATTTATCTATAAATTTTGATTTGATTTTGAATCTTGATTATAGTGCAGTTAGATTTTGTCTTGGGAGCGCGCAATGAACATCAACTTCAAGCAGCTTGAAGCTTTTATATGGGTATCTGATTTAGAAAGCTTTCGCCGTGCCGCTGAGCGTTTAAACACCACGCAGCCTAATATTTCAGCGCGGATATCCTCGCTTGAAGGGGCGCTCAATACCAAACTGATGGAACGCGATGCTGGCTCTGTTCGTTTAAATGCCAAGGGTGAGCAATTGCTGCCCGAAGCTCGAAAAATTCTGCGCAGCGTTGAAAATCTCATCGAAGCCGCGGGCCAATCCAAACGTATCGAAGGTGTCATCAAGCTTGGCGTAACCGAGATGATTGTCAATACCTGGCTTCGGCAGTTTTTAAAACAGGTGAAAGACCTTTATCCTAATTTAAGGATCGAACTTCAAGTTGATTTATCTGATAACTTACGCCCCGCGCTTTTCTCCCGCAGCTTGGATCTAACTTTTCAAAACGGGCCTTTTAGGCGCCGCACCAGCGGCTCTGTAGACCTTGGCGCCTACCCATTTGTTTGGGTAGCTTCTCCTGAGCTAGACATTGCAAAAATCAAATTCCCCACTTTGGATGAAATGAAAGCCTGCCCGATTTTAACCCACACGCGCGGCACAAGACTGTTTGAAGAAATCGAAAACCATTTTCACAGCGCAAAAGGAAAAGCACCAACAATCATCCCCTCCTCCAGCCTGGCACCATGTCAAAACATGGCGCTTGATGGATTAGGAGTTGCATGCCTCCCCGCGGCAATGGTGCATCAAGATATCATCGATGGCAATTTAACGCATATCCAATACGCTTGGCATCCCACATCTTTGGAGTTTCTCGCACGATATGATGCAGACACTGCCCCCAATGCGGTGGAAAAAGTTGCCAAACTTGCAGGTGAGATTTCAATGTCTTATCCAAAAAACCTCAATTAAGAATAAAATATCTTTATCAAATAAATATAATTATTCGATTTTTATTTATGTCAGAGCTTTGATAAAATCTTGCACAATCAGCAACAAATGCGTTCGATGTGCAAGGGTCTTGTAAATGAATAAATCTAAAATCCGATTGGGTGTAGATATCGGCGGAACATTTACCGATGTTGTGCTTGAAGTGAACGGCACGTTGCACTCAACAAAAGTGCTGACCACCTATATTGCCCCTGAAAACGCCATCATAGATGGGATGAGACAAGTTTGTGAAAAAGCAAATACCACGCCTTCAGATATTGAACAAATTATCCACGGCACGACACTTGCAACAAATGCGCTGATTGAGCGTCGTGGCGCAAAGACAGCACTCATTACAACACGAGGCTTTCGTGATGTGATTGAAATGCGTACGGAATCACGTTTTGAACAATATGATTTAAATCTCAAACTGCCCGAACCATTATTGCCGCGTCAGATGCGCTTTACGCTGGAGGAACGCGTCGATGCGAAGGGTAATATCTTAATCCCACTACAGCGCGCAGATATTGAAACTTTGGTCGATGAGATCGCGCTTGGCAGCTATGAAAGCATCGCGGTTGGTCTCATCCATTCTTATCTAAATGACGCGCATGAGAAAATGGTGCGCGAAGTTTTGGAAGAAAAACTGCCGGATGTAATGGTGTCGCTTTCATCTGAAGTTTCACCGCAATTGCGCGAATATGAGCGCTTTAATACCGTTGTTGCCAACGCATATATCAAACCATTGATGAAATCATATCTTGGTCGCCTGGAAGGTCGCCTGCGCGATGAAGGTGTGAGTTGCAATATCTTCCTTATGCATTCGGGCGGCGGGATTATTTCCATTGAGAGCGCTGCTGATTTCCCCGTGCGTTTGGTTGAATCAGGACCCGCAGGTGGCGCAGTGTTTGCCGCCAATATCGCCGCCCGTTATGGACTGGATAAGGTTTTATCCTTCGATATGGGCGGTACAACAGCCAAGATTTGTCTGATTAAAAACCAAACACCTAAAACTTCACGCGTGTTTGAAGTTGCGCGAACATACCGCTTTAAAAAAGGCTCTGGCATGCCAATTTCAATCCCTGTCATCGACATGGTGGAAATCGGCGCAGGTGGCGGATCTCTGGCCCATGTCGATACTATGAAGCAAATCAGAGTGGGGCCTGAATCTGCAGGCTCTGAACCCGGGCCTGCATGCTATAATAGAGGCGGCGAAAAACCCGCAGTTACTGACGCAGATCTTGTCTTGGGTAAATTGGATCCGGATAATTTTGCTGGCGGCACAATCAAACTGAATAAAGACAATGCAGCAACAGCGCTTGATGATGCGATTGGCACCTCACTTGATATGGATGCGCAAACGGCAGCATTTGGTCTTGCAGAGGTCGTCGATGAGAATATGTCGAATGCGGCACGCGTGCATGCGGTCGAAAACGGCGAAGACTTATCAGAATATACAATGATTGCCTTTGGCGGTGCAGCACCCCTTCATGCAGGAAGATTATGTGAAAAGCTTGGTGTGAACCGTCTACTTGTGCCTCCGGGAGCTGGCGTTGGCTCGGCAATCGGGTTCTTACGCGCGCCATTTAGTTTTGAAGCAAACCGCTCAGTTTATATGAAGCTTTCTGATTTTGATGGTGAGTTGATTAAATCATTGCTGACGGATTTAAAAACTGAAGCTGTTGGATTTGTGCGCAATTGCGATCAAGATGCTGAGATTGTGTCGGAATACAAAGTCTATATGCGCTATACAGGACAGGGTTGGGAAATTCCGATTTCTTTGACCCAAGAGCAAGCAACAAATCCAGATGCTAAAACGTTCCAAGATCTTTTCGAAAAAGACTACACCAATTTGTTTGGACGACCTGTGCACGGCATGGATGTCGAAATCACTGTTTGGGCGGTCAATGCCACCACGCGGCCAGAGCCAGTTGCCCGCGTTCACGAAGAAAGCAAGGGCAATACAGCTCCCAAACAAGGAGCGCGGGCAATCTTTGATCCCGCAATTGGTGCGCAAGTGGATGCAGCTATCGTGCTTCGAGATGACATGATTTCAGGCATGACTGTTGAAGGCCCTGCAGCGATCACTGAAGACGAAACCACAATCATTGTACCATCCAGCCGAAAGGCCATTCGCCAGCCGGATGGATGCATTGATTTGAGCATCAAGGCTTAGGATGAAAACATGACAAAGCAACATTCAAATGTTTCCTATCAGGTCATGTGGAACCGCATGATTTCAGTGGTTGAAGAACAGGCACAAGCGCTCGTTCGCACGGCATTTTCAACCTCGGTTCGTGAGGCCGGTGATTTATCTGCAGGTGTTTATAATGTCGAGGGTCAAATGCTAGCGCAAGCCGTTACTGGTACGCCCGGACATGTTAACGCCATGGCAGATGCGGTTGGTCATTTTATTCGCCGCATTGGATGCGAAAATATCTTCGAAGGCGATGTTTATATCACCAATGATCCTTGGGAAGGCACTGGCCACCTTCATGATATCACAGTGGTTACCCCATCCTTTTTTAAAGGTAGCTTGGTTGGTTTTTTTGCCTGCACCGCGCATATCGTCGATATCGGTGGTCGTGGCTTTGGTGCTGATGCAGCGAGCGTTTATGAAGAAGGGCTTTATATCCCAATCATGAAGTTTGTTGAACGAGGCGAAGTGGATAAGACGCTGATCAGCATTGTTCGCGGCAATGTGCGAGAACCCGATCAATTGGTCGGCGATATGTATGCGCTCGCAACATGCAATGAAATTGGCCACCGACGCCTTATCGATATGATGGAAGAATTCAAGCTTGAAGATTTAAGTGGCATTGCAGAATTTATTTTAGAAAATTCTCGTAGAGCAACGATTGAACGAATAGCTGCACTTCCGCGCAATACGGCGGAGGGTGAAATGACCGTTGATGGTTTTGCAAAACCAATCACCCTAAAGGTAAAATTGACCATCAATGAAGATAATATTGTTACCGATTTTACAGGTTCTTCAGGCCTAGACAAAAAAGGCATTAACTGCCCGATGGTCTATACAAAAGCCTATGCATGTTATGCATTAAAATGCGCTATCGCACCTGAAATTCCAAACAATGCAGCCTCGTTAGCCCCATTTATCACGCATGCGCCGGAAAATACCATCGTCAATGCACTTCATCCGGCACCGGTTGCTTTGCGGCATATCGTTGGTCATTTTGTGCCCGACACTGTTTATAATGCGCTGGATAAAATCTTGCCAAATGTGGTTCCGGCGGAAGGTGCGGGATGTTTATGTAACTTCCAAGTATCGCTGCGACCAAGAACAGATGCACCCGCACCTGAAGACGCTACGCGTTCTGAAGTGCTGACATTTAACTCAGGCGGTTCGGGCGCAAGACCTGAACATGATGGATTAAACGCAACGGCATTTCCATCAGGTGTTATGACCATGCCAATCGAAGCCACAGAACATGCAGGCCCGGTTATCATCTGGCGAAAAGAGCTACGTCCGGATAGCGGCGGTGCAGGCAAGCAACGCGGTGGCCTTGGGCAGTATATGGAAGTTGGCGCAATGGAAGGTCATGAATTTGATTTCCAAGCCATGTTTGATCGCGTTGACCACCCGGCAAGGGGTCGTAATGGAGGCCAAAATGGCAGCGCAACAACGATTGCGCAAGATGATGGCTCACCGATGAATGGCAAAGGAAAACAATTTGTACCCCATGGGCGCAAAGTCGTACTCGCCTTCCCTGGCGGTGCTGGTTATGGTGACCCAAGTGAACGAGACGTTGAGCTTGTAAAACGTGATTTAGCACGCGGTTACATCTCTGTTGAAACAGCAAAAAGAGACTATGGATTGGCTGAAAAAGACATCGATGATGTTTTAGATGCAGTCAAAAAAGGAGAGGCAATATAATGGTTTTGAAAACACAAGCGCCAAAACAATCTAGCTATGATGTTGTCATTGTAGGTGGCGCTATCTTTGGCTCATCGGCCGCATGGTTTTTAAGTGATGACAAGGACTTTGATGGCAGCGTCCTTATTATTGAACGAGATCCATCCTATGAATTTGCCTCAACCAGCCGCACCAATAGCTGTATGCGTCAGCAATTCTCAGCTGAGATCAACGTGAAATGCTCACAATTTGCGGCCGATTTTGTCAAAAACCTGCGCCAATATATGGGCGGTGATGAGCGCGTACCTGAACTTGAGATCCAGAATTTTGGCTATATGTATCTCGCCGACAACGAAGAATTTGCAGACGTATTGATCGAAAACCAAGCCATGCAAGTTGCAGCGGGCGCCGGTACGCGTGTTTTAACACCTGAGCAAATAAAACAGGAATACCCGTTTTATAACGTCGACGACATCATTCTAGGTAGCATCAATACCGTAGACGAAGGTTACTGGGATGGAATTACGGTATTCGATTGGTGGCGAAAATCGGCGCGTGAACGCGGGATTGAATATTGCCAAAACGAAGTCGTTGCCATGACAAAAAGTGCAAATGGTGAACGAGTTGAAAGTGTGACTTTAAATTCTGGTGAGATCATTTCCTGCGGACAGGTCGTAAACGCATCCGGACCGCGAGCTGTTCTTACATCGCGCATGGCAGGTATTGAAATCCCCGTTGAGCCGCGCAAACGTTTTACATGGATCTTCCAAGCAGAACAACCACTTGATCGTCCCCTACCCTTAACCATTGATCCATCTGGTGTTCATGTCCGTCAAGAAGGCACAGAATACTATCTAGCAGGTGGTCATGCAGATTATGACCCAGCGCCAGATTATGACGACTTTGAAATGGATCATGAACTCTGGCAGGATCATATATGGCCAGTTATGGCGAGCCGTATTCCACAATTCGAAGCCATCAAGGTAACAAATGAATGGGCGGGTCATTACGCCTATAACACTTTTGATCATAACGCGATTTTAGGCCCTCATGATGAGGTGAAAAACTTCATCTTCCTCAACGGGTTCTCTGGTCATGGATTACAACAATCACCAGCCATGGGACGCGGCATAGCTGAGATCATCGCCCATGGTGAATATCGCACATTGGACCTAAGCGATTTCGGTTACGATCGCATTGTTAAAAACAAAGAATTTATCGAGAAAGCCGTTATCTAATGAAACTGGTATTAACAGGCGCTGCCGGACGTCTCGGCTCTTATCTTCGCGAACCATTGGCTCAGCTTGCTGATGAGTTTGTCTCAACAGACATCGTTGATGACATCGGAAAACTGTATGATGGCGAAAGCTATGTAAAAGCTGACCTTGCCAAGCTTGATGATATGATGACTGTATTAAAGGGCGCTGATATGGTCGTGCATATGGGAGCCTATGCCGATGAAGGTCCTTTTGAAAAACTACTCGGACCAAATTTCGTTGGTGCCTATAATGTATGGGAATCAGCTTACCAAAATGGCTTGAAGCGCGTCATTTACGGCAGTTCCATTCATGCCGTGGGCATGCATCCCAAAAATGAATTCATTGGAACCGATGCTCCGCACAGGCCAGATACATTTTATGGATTGGCGAAATGCTTTGCTGAAGATTTGGGTCGCATGTATTGGGATAAACGCGGCGTGGAAAGCGTCCATATGCGCATCTTGTCCTGTGCACAAGTCACAGGTGCGCGCGCGCTTGGTTCATGGTTATCTTATGATGATCTCATCCAATTAGTACAGCGCTGCATTGAAACGCCGGTAACCGGTTTTTCAGTCATCTATGGTGTGTCAGACAATGATCGTGTACCCGTAGATAATTCAAAAGCCAGTTTCATCGGCTATCGTCCAAAAGACAATGCTGAGCAATTTGCTGAGGAAATATTGGCAAATGATCCGCCAATGGATCCACAAAATCCGGAGCATATGTGTCATGGTGGACCATTTGCGTCTGTCCCCTTGGGCAATAGCGGTATCGCGCAGATGGATATCATTGACGATACGAAAAAGAGCTCATAGCTAATTTATAAAAGGAAAGATCATGGCAGATAAACCAGTGGCACTTATTGTAGGCGGCGGAAGTGGTATCGGCGCGGATAGTGCAAAGAAATTACGTGAAGACGGCTTTGATGTGGCTGTGATGTCGTCATCAGGCAAAGGTGAAGCATTGGGTAAAGAGTTAGGTGGATTGGGTTTCACAGGATCCAACCTTAATGTTGAAGATTTGGAAAAGTTCGTTGCGCTCACCATGGAACGTTTTGGACGAATTGATGCTGTGGTTAACTGCGCTGGCCATGGCCCTAAAGGCGACATCATGGAGATCAGTGACGAAGACTGGCACAAAGGCATGGATTATTACATGCTCAATGTTGTGCGCACGACCCGTATTGTTTTGCCGATCATGCAAAAGCAAGGCAGCGGTTCAATTGTCAATATTTCGACCTTCGCAGTGTTTGAACCGGATCCAGATTTTCCAACATCAGCCATCTTCCGAGCAGGACTGGCTGGCTACACCAAATTATTCAGCAGCAAATATGCGCGCGAAAACATTCGCATGAATAATGTTCTACCTGGCTTTATCGATAGCTTGCCTGAAAAAGAAGATCGCGTAGCCCGTATCCCAGCAGGTCGATATGCCAAAGTGCGCGAATTATCAGAAACCGTCGCATTCCTCGCATCTGATAAATCGAGCTATATCACCGGACAAAACATCCGCGTTGATGGCGGCTTGACCGCATCCGTATAGACATGAAAAAGCCGCGTTCGTTTTGTTGAACGCGGCTAAAATTCTTGTCACTTAGCGATAATAGAGTGACTGACCTTCGTGGAAGATCTGTACTTTTTCAGGTGACGCAGATACGCGTACGGACTTGCCTCTTAAATCACCGTGAATGCCAGGCAATTTACCGATCACAGGATCAGCGCCTCCAACCTTTTCAAAATATAAAAGAGTAACCTCACCCAATGCTTCGGTGATATTGACCTTACCTTCAAAGATATGATCATCTTTGGTTTCGATCATATCTTCAGGACGCACACCAATATTGACCTTCAAGCCTTTGTCTTCAGCTTTTGTTGGCACAGCTGAAACAGCGACGCCGCCACCATCGAGTTTCACGGTTGTTTGCTTACCCGTTTCTGTTATCTCGCCAGGTAACAAATTCATCGCAGGTGATCCAATAAACTGTGCCACAAATTCATTTTCGGGACGCTCATAAAGCTCAAGCGGCGTACCAACTTGCGCAATACCTTTATTGGCCAAAACAACAATCCGAGATGCGAGTGTCATCGCTTCAACCTGATCATGCGTTACATAAATCATTGTGCTTTCCGGCATAGATTCTTTTAGCTGAGCAATCTCAATCCGCGTTGCAACACGCAATGCAGCATCAAGATTAGATAGCGGCTCATCAAAGAGATAAACTTTTGGATCGCGGACAATGGAACGACCAATCGCAACGCGCTGTCTCTGACCACCAGATAGAGCTTTCGGCAGACGATCTAGATATTCTTCGAGTTGCAAGGTCTTTGCCGTACGCGCAATTGCTTCATCAATCTCCGCTTGAGGTTTCTTAGCAAGCTTAAGCGCAAACGACATATTTTCGCGAACCGTCATATGCGGATATAGCGCATAAGACTGGAACACCATGGCGATACCGCGTTGGGCAGGCGGAATGTCATTGACGACATCACCGCCGATTTCCAACGTACCATCGGTGATCTGTTCTAGGCCCGCTATCATGCGCAACAACGTCGATTTACCGCAGCCGGAAGGACCAACAAAGACAATCAATTCCCCTTGCTTAATATCAAGATTGATATCATTGAGAACATTGACTGTGCCGCCGTAGGTTTTCTCCACACCCGTTAGTTTTACGTCGGTCATATCTCCACCCTTTCAGATTCTAATGATCTTATTTCTGCCCAATGAAGACCTGCCAAGGTCCCATATTTATTGCACCATCGCTGATTGATTGAATTCCGCCCAGTTCATCACCAATCGGCAACCAATTTCCTTCCGGTAACTTAAACTGGCATGAGCCTTCACTCACATTGAATGCACACAAAAGTGTCTGCCCTTCAAGATGTCGCTGGAACGTCACCACGTCACCAACCTGCTTAAGTTCGCTATGTTCGCCAACCGATAACGCTGGATGCGTTTGACGGAATTGAATGGCTTTGCGGTAGTAATGAATGAGCGCAGAAGGATCTTTCTCCTGCTCCTCCACAGACTTTGCCAAATGTTCAGGCGCAACAGGCAACCAAGGCTTACCTTCCGAGAAACCACCATTTTGATTATTGTTTTGCCAAGCCATGGGCGTACGACATCCATCGCGCCCCCGATATTCCGGCCAGAATTCAATGCCATATGGATCTTGCAAATCTTCAAATTTGACTTCGGCTTCCGGCAATCCAAGTTCTTCACCTTGGTAGAGGCAAACGGATCCGCGTAGACAGATTATCATCGATGCAAACAAGCGCTGTCCCGCATCATTTAAATTCCAGCGCGAAGCATGTCGGGCCACGTCATGGTTTGAAAACGCCCAGCAGGCCCATCCATCACTGGCCACCTCATCAACCTTTTGCAGAACTTCAACTATGCGGCCAGCATCAGGCTGTTCTTGCGCCAAGAACTCAAACGCATAACACATCTGCATAAGCTCATCGCCCGCTGTATATTGCCCAAGAATTTCTAAACCAAATTGAGCATCGCCAACTTCACCAACAGCGGCGGCACCGAAAGGTTCCATCTGCGCACGGAATCTACGCAAGAAAGCGAGATTCTCAGGGCGATTTTTGTCATAAAGATGGTTTTGGTGATTATACGGGTTCACCGATGGTGCAATCGTCGCATTGCGCTCCTCTGGCGGCAATGGTGGATTATCTCTAAGCTCCTGATCATGGAAATAGAAATTAATGGTATCCAATCGGAAACCATCAACACCACGATCAAGCCAAAACTTCGCAGCATCTAAAAGTGCATCTTGAACTTCAATATTATGCAGATTGAGATCGGGCTGCGATGTGAGAAAGTTATGCATATAATATTGCTCACGACGCCCATCCCATTGCCAAGCGCTACCGCCAAAGATCGATAGCCAGTTATTCGGTGGTGTGCCATCAGGCTTTGGATCAGACCAGACATACCAATCCGATTTTGCATTAGTACGATCGGCTCTGCTTTCTTTGAACCATGGGTGTTGATCACTTGTGTGGCTCATCACCAGATCAATCATCACACGAATCCCGTGGCGATGGGCTGATGCAACGATTGCATCAAAATCAGCAAGGGTGCCAAACATTGGATCGACATCGCAATAATTACTGACATCATATCCAAAGTCTTTCATCGGCGAGGTGAAAAACGGCGAAATCCAAATTGCGTCCACACCCAATGTCGCAATATATGGGATGCGCTGGACAATACCAGCAAGATCGCCGATGCCATCTCCGTTGCTATCTTGATAGCTGCGTGGATAGATTTGATAGATGATGGCACCGCGCCACCAGTCTTTATTTGTAGCGTTATCCAACAAAGGAGCTGCTGCAAGATTCATAACAATTATTCCTATTTAACAGAACCAGCTAAAAGCCCACGAACGAGGTACTTTTGCATGGCAAAGAACACAATTAACGGCACAGCAATGGACACAAATGCTGCTGTTGCCAAGATCTCCCAATTTCCTCCCCGGGTTCCAAGCAATTCGACAATCTGATTGGTCATCACCGTCGTTTCGCCTGTTGCATCAATCAAGAACACTTTGGCCACCAGCAAATCATTCCACGTCCACAAGAACTGGAAAATGGCAAAAGATGCAAGTGCTGGGAAAGACAGCGGCAATATGATTTTGGTAAAGATCTGGAAATCCGTCGCCCCATCAACACGGGCGTTTTCGATGATATCCTTTGGCAATCCAACCATATAATTTCGAAGTAAGTAAATCGCAAGCGGCAGGCCAAATCCTGTATGCGCAAGCCATACCCCCAGATAGCCTTTTCCGATGCCAATACCCAAATGCAATCGTAAAAGCGGGATCAATGCCAGTTGCAATGGCACAACCAAAAGCCCAACGACAATTGCAATTAAAATAGCGCGCCCAGGAAAATCCATCCATGCCAATGCATAGGCGGCAAATGCAGCGATTACGATCGGGATAATGGTTGCCGGGATGGTCACAGTTAGCGTGTTAAAGAACGCTTTTGCCATACTATCGGTACTGTTGCCACTAAACAAAACATTATCATAGTTTGCGAAGGTAAATTCAGGCGGTGCTGTTGCGGTCACAAATACTCGTTGCCCACGACCTGTTAATTCCTCAGGACTAGTCCAACGATAGGTGCCATCTGAAAGGACGGTCATTGTTTCACCATCCTTCATCTCAGCAGTGTCACCGGCAACATTTGCGTCAATCGCACGCGATGAAGTACCCCATACACTAATCTCAGCATCACCCGCTTCACCAAAAAGATTTCCTTCAACGATATAAAGACCATCTTTTAAGACTTGATTGCCCTCATCATCAGGATCTGCAGCACGAAGTGTGAGATTTTGTTGGGTTGGGAAAAGCGAATCCCACCAACCCGAACTTGAAATTTGATCCGCTGTTCTGAACGAAGAAACCAACAGACCAAAAGTTGGAAACAGCCACAAAGCCACAAGCAGGACAACTGAAATCTGAACAGCCCAATTAAGGCTGGATTTTTTTCCGGCAATATTATCCATCACTTCATCTCCTTGCGGGCGTTATAAACGTTCCAAACCAAGATAGGGCTGACCAGCAACATGATGATCATTGCAGATGCAGATCCCACACCCCAGTCATTGGCGCGGAACAATTTATCAAACATGTAGTTTGCCAAAACCTGTGTTTCCCATTGTCCGTTTGTCATCGCAAATACGATATCAAAGACCTTTAACACCACCAGTGTAATCGTCGTCCAGACCACAACGATTGTGCCTGAAATTTGAGGCATCTTGATCTTAAAGAACACCTGGAACGGATTAGCGCCATCAACAATTGAAGCCTCAATTGTTTCTTCAGGGATACCCCGAAGTGCCGCTGATAAAATCACCATTGCAAATCCCGTCTGGATCCAAATTAGAACGACCATGAGCAAGAAAGAATTCCAACCGGGAATAGTGAGCCAAGTTTGCGGTTCACCATATGCATGCGCTGATGTAAATGCGCCAAGCGCCAAAGATAAAAATGAATAGGTGATATAGGCCAATAAGGCGATAGCAATACCGCGCAGAACAGCACCACCTTTTTCACGAATAGTGAGAAACATGTTGTAGGCAACATAGGCTGCAACTGCTGCTGCGCAGAGCATCAAGAGTCCAGGGATTAAACGCAGGATCAGCCACGAGCCAATACCGCCATCAAACTGCAACCAAACAGCATTTAAAACACCAATTTGTGCCTGATCGACCGGACGCGTGTCATAGATCAACTTAAAGATAACCGCCGCGCCAACAAATGAGATCGCCATTGGCATAAAGATGAGAGATTTTGCAATCGATCCCCATTTAATACGGTCAGTCAGCTGCGCAGCGAGCAATCCGAATGCGGTCGAAGCTGCAGGCACAATGATGAGCCAAAGCATGTTATTGCGCATCGCTTCCCAAAATTTAGGCTCAGCCATCATCTGTTGATAGTTTGCCAATCCAACAAATGCATCACCTTGATTTCGATCTGTTAAAGAGTACCAGAAAGTCGCCACAACAGGATATGCTAGGTAAATTCCAAGCGCTGCCATTGCAGGAAAAACAAACAACCATGGTCTAATCATATTGGCGCGATTAATATTGCGGCCAGCCATGGCACCTTTCGCTGGAAATAAAACTTTATCAAGAATTTGGTTCGACAGATAAAAATATAAAAGACATCCGCCAACACCCAAGAATATAGTGAGTAACCCTTTATAAGCAGCTTCCATCAGACACTCCCAATCCCCTGTCTAAAGTTTTATACATCGCTAAAAAACGAGGTCATAAAATAGCCCCAACCGGGTTGGGACTATTCGTTTTATATCTTATGAGATTACTTCAAAGCATCCCAGCTTTTTTGGATACCTGAGGCAACTTCACCAGCGTCTTTACCGCCAACATAGTCAACCATACCAGTCCAGAATGAACCTGCACCAACACCACCAGGCATTAAGTCAGAACCATCAAAGCGGAATGTTGTTGCGCCCAAGAGGATTTCGTTCATTTTTGCAGTTGATTTATCTGAGAACTTAGACACATCAACACCTTTATGTGGTGTTAGGAAACCGCCCAACTCCATATAAATTTCGTGCGCTGCAGGGTCTTGAAGATACGCAATTAGATCATGCGCAGCTTGGTTCTCATTTGTGATCGCCCACAACGTACCAGCACCAAGTACTGGCGAGCCAAGGTCTTTTCCAGCATAGGCAGGGAAGTAGAAGAAGTCAGCGTCTTCTCCCACTTCAGTGCCTTCTGGGAAGAATGCTGGAATAAACGATGCTTGACGGTGCATATAGCACTGTGGCGGTGATGAGAACATACCTTTTGGACTATCGCGGAAATCAGTTGAAGCAACTGCACCTGAACCACCAACAACATATTTGTCGTTCAATGCAAATGCACCAAATTCGTTGATCGCAGCGATCACAGCAGGATCATCAAATTTAAGTTCGTTAGATACCCACTTGTCATACATTGCAGGTGACTGTGTGCGAAGCATCATGTCTTCAACCCAGTCAGTTGCAGGCCAACCAGTTGCACCACCGGAACCCAGACCAATACACCAAGGTGTACCACCATCTGCAACAATCTGATCTGTTAGCGCTTTAAGCTCTTCCATTGTTGTTGGAATTTCATAGCCAGCATCTTCAAAGTTTTCTGGGCTATACCAAACAAGTGATTTCACATCCACTTTGTAGAAGAAACCATAAAGGTTATCAGCGCCATTCTCATCTGCATATGTGCCTAGATCAACCCATGAAGATCCTGCTGCATAATTTGCGTTTACCCAATCGGCTGTGCCGTCTTTAAGAGGCGTCAAGAAGCCGCGTTTTGCCATATCAGCTGCAAGGCCTGGCTGTGGGAACACAGCAACGTTTGGTGCAGAACCTGCTTCTGCATCAATCATGATTTGTTGTTCAAAGCTATCTGAACCCACATAGCGTACGTCATGACCAGATTTGGACGCAAAATCGCCAAGTACCTTTTCAATCTTCTCTTGGTCAGGTCCAAGCCAAGGACCAAATACAGTTAGCTGCTCTGCATGAGCAGATGCGCCCAATGCCATTGAGGCAGCGCCAACCAACAAAAATTGCTTCATCATAAGTTTCATAAGATCTTCTCCCGGTTTATGCATCCAAGTTTAAAAACGGTGCATATTTAAATATTTTCCAAAGCGCTTTGGAAAACTCATTATAGCAGCCATTTTGGACAACTTGTCAAGCGAGATATTTTTACCAATAAATTCAGATAGATAGAAAAACGTTGTTGTACTGATACGATTCTCTCATTTAGACATATATGTGAATATGACCAAAATATTCATTGATTTTGATAGCGCTTTAAGTAAAATCCTAGCATGAATTTAAAGGAACTTTCAGAGCTACTGAATCTTAGTCAGACCACAGTAAGTAGGGCCTTAAACGGCTTTCCTGAAGTATCCGAACGCACGCGTGAACGTGTTCAAAAAGCTGCAAAACAAAATAATTATGCACCCAATAAAGCCGCCCGCGGTTTGGCAACAGGGCAAGCTTTATCAATTGGGCATGTCATTTCAACCACCAATCAAAATGAAATGGTAAACCCGGTCTTTGGTGATTTCGTTGCCGGCGTTGGAGAGGTTTATTCCAAGCACGGTTATAAAATGCTGCTCTCTATTGTTCCCCCGGGCGAAGATGAATATCAGGTGTATCGTGAGTTTAAGGCACAAAGCACTGTTGATGCAGTTGTGGTTCAAAGCCCTTCTGTTGATGATGGACGGATTGAGTTTTTAAACAAACTCGGCATCCCTTTTATCGTGCACGGACGCGCCAGTGAATGCAAAGTTCCGTACGCTTGGCTTGACGTAAACAACAGATCCGCCTTTGTTCGTGCAACAGATTTTCTGCACGATTTGGGTCATCGGCGAATTGCCCTGCTTAACGGTCGTGAACACATGGATTTTGCCCATCGTCGCCAACAAGGTTATGAAAGTTCGCTTTTATCCCATGGCATAGAAATCGATCCGAGCATCATATTTTCATCTGATATGACAGAAAGCTATGGCTATCAAAGAACCGCTGAATTACTTAAATTAGAAAACCCGCCGACAGCAATATTAACAGCTTCGATCATTGTTGCCCTTGGCGCTCGACGTGCTGTGCAACAAGCCGGATTAACGGTCGGACAGGACATATCAATCGTCACCCATGATGACCGCCTCTCCTATTTCCACAATACAGCTGATGTGCCAATGTTCACGGCGACAAAATCATCTGTCAGAGAAGCAGGTCAACGCTTAGCAGAATTGCTCATTCAAATGATTGCAGACCCATTAATGGAGCCTCCAACGGAATTGCTCGAGGTTGAACTCACCATTGGTGATTCCACAGGCCCTGCCCCCACCCGTTGATTTAAAGAATAAACTTAGAAATATATTTCGACGATGACTTTGATGAGATCAATGTGCATGTGAGAACCATCTTATAACGCTAACTTAGCGCGTAACAAATTCTAACGCATTTTCAGAAAGTTCAAGTTCAGCTGCGTTGAGGTTTCGCTCCAAAGAAGACACTTTTCCCGTACCAAGCAATACGGAGCAAGCCGCCGGATGGCGCAGACCAAATTGGATCGCAGCTTCGGCCAGCGTTAAACCAACGTCTGCAGCGTTGGCTTCCAATTCTTCAACTTGTTTTAAGATATGTTCAGGTGCCGGGGCATAATTAAACCACGCGCCTGGATTTGGTCCGGTTGCTAATATTCCTGAATTAAAAATACCACCCAGAACCAAATTGGTTTCATGCTCAGCGCACAGGCCAAGCAAACCTTCCTCAGCTTCCCGATCAAACAGTGTCAGACGGCCAGCAAGCAAAATCGTATCAAGGCGTTCATGCGCCATGATATCAAGGCACACTTTCGTCTCATTAACACCAAGACCAATTGCACCTATTTTTCCAGCGCTTTTTAAATCATGTAAAGCTTTAAATCCGGACCCTAAAAGCTGATCTAGATATTGAGCACCTTTAACAACACCATGCGTATAATCGCCAATATCATGGACAAATATAATATCGATATGGGAAGTCTCGAGCAACTTGCAGCTATGCTCAAAGCTCTCCAAAATACCATCGGCTGTATAATCATAATGCACTGCATTGGGCAAAGGGTCAACAAACCCATCTGCTTCACAAAGCGATGGGCCGGGCGATAGAACACGACCAACTTTTGTCGAGATTACATAATCGTCTCTATCTTTGCCGGATAGATACCTGCCCAATCTTTGCTCCGACAAACCCCTGCCGTAATGTGGAGCTGTGTCAAAATAACGAATGCCTGCATTCCAAGCATGATCTAAAACATCATGCACGCTTTCATCGTCCACTATGCGCCCAAGATTGCCGATGCTTGAGCAGCCGAAAGACAATTCCGTTACATGCACATCAGTCTCTCCAACGCGATTTTTCCGCATCTTGGTCATTGATCTCCCTCCATATTTCGCGACGATCATCAGGAGTATTAGTTTTGGTGATATATCGCCTTACTCCTTTGTAAACGTCAACATAGACCAATGCGTCATGCGATTTTCTCAAGATGATCTTGCGCAATATCTACGTTGCGATGGTTGAGATAAGGATTGTTATCTGGTGCACGGATGGGCCAACCATTTAGCTTTTAACGATATTCATCCATCCAATTCAAATTGTCATCTGTCAAACCAACCGGTTTATACTCAGCACCAAGAGGTTTATCCCAACCAATTTGTTCGATTGTCGTGAATATCTCTATGTAGTTTAAATCGCCATGATCAGGCGCACCACGGTCTGGCACAGATGCAAATTGAATATGACCAATGATAGGGAGTAAATCCTTTAATCTTGTACTCACATCTCCTTCTGTGCGTCCAACGTGATAGCAATCAAACATCAATTTAAGATTTGGTCGACCAACATCCTCAATGATCTCAACCGCCTGATCTGTCGTGTGAAGAAAATAGCCCGGAGCATCATATTTATTAAGCGGTTCAATCAACATTGTGAGCTCGTGCTCACTACTGCGTTCGCAGGCATATTCTAAATTATCAATAAATGTGTGTCGGCCATCGCAAGTCTCATTAAATCCAGCCATGACATGAATGTTTTGAGCTCCTATCTTCAAAGCATATTCAATCGCCTGATCGATACTCGCCTTCGCATCAGCTTTACGATCGGGCAACGCAGCTAATCCATTTTGACCTTCTTCTCCACGAATTGTATTGAGCCCAAGCATGGTAAGGCCAGTTTCTTTAAGCGCTGCATCAACAAGTTCGGCTGGAGTTTCATAAGGCCAATGACATTCAACGGCAGAAAAGCCAGCAGATTTTGCGGCTCGAATTGCATCAGGTAGAGATTTTTCGGTCCACAGAAAACCCAAATTTGCAGAAAACTTAATCAATCATTCCACTCCACATTAAATCCATTCACCAATCTTGCACACATCGTTTACAATCATTCTGACAAAATCTTATTTGCTTGGGTAAAAAAGTCTGGCTGTCCAAAATTTCCAGATTTGAGTGCAAGAACAAGATTGTCATTGGCACGAAGTGCTGGAACCCCAGGCGCAATCTCAGGGCCAATTTCAAGCTGAGAAATATTCAACGCCTCGACCACGGCACCTGATGTCTCTCCACCAGCTGTGATAATGCGAGCAACACCGTTGGACACTAATCCGCGAGCGACATCAGCGAAGAAACCTTCCAATGCTTCCGATGATTTTTTCAAACCATATTCATCTTGAATAGCTTTAACAGCATCTGGATCCGCCGAACTATACGCAAGCGGAACACCATCTTGATTTAAGAACCAGTCGATAAGTGTTTTCGCACTTAACTCACCCTCGATAACATTGCGCGCACTGATCTCAAATGTTGGGCCAACATCTTTGTGCACGTTAATTTGCTCGCGAGTTGCGATTGAACACGATCCCGAAAGCGCTGCAACTTTCCCCCTCTGGCCACGCCATTGAGGACGCGCTGGTTGGCAACCGAAATTTCTTGGCAGTCCCAGCGCAACGCCGGATCCGCCGGTAATCAACGGCAATTCTTTTGCAGCTTGACCGATCGCGGTTAGATCATCATCCATAATCGCATCAACCACAATAAGGCGTTGCCCACGATTGTGCACCTCACCAAGTTTATGCGCAATTGCCGTTGGACCACCCTGCACTGCCGCGATGTCCACATGCCCCACATCATATTTTGATTGGTAAGACAACCAGCGCCGAATATCGGCATCCGTCATGGGAGTCAGAGGATGATTTTCCATTCCAGACTCATTCAACAATTTATCTTTGACAAACAAATGCCCTTGAAAGATGGAGCGTCCGGTTCCCGGAAATGCCGGACAAACTATGACTTTGTGAGCATCAAGTGCATCTGCCAAAGCATCCGCAACGGGGCCAATATTACCCCTTTTTGTTGAATCAAATGTCGAGCAATATTTGAAGAAAAATTGTGTACAGCCTTGCGCCTTTAGCCATGCAAGAGCTTCTAGCGATTGAGCCACCGCCTCGTCTGGATCAATAGAGCGAGATTTTAACGATACAACACCGGCTTCAACCCAATCTTGCGCATCCTCATTTGGAATACCCGAATATTGCACGGTCCGCATACCGCCTTTAGCAAGTGTATTTGCTAAATCGCTTGACCCGGTAAAATCATCTCCGATGCACCCAAGTTTCATTGGGTTTCTCCGGGAAGTTTCAGGCCAACATTACGGGCATACACTTTTGCAATAGCAGCATCATCTTGACCGCCCAGCCCCATACCCACTGCCACCATATATTGTTGGAGGGCTGTTGATGTAATTGGCGCGCTAAAACCGGCCTTTTTAGCTACATCAAGCACAATGCCAAGATCTTTCGGCCAGATATTAATTTGGCTCAAAGGTGTGTAATCCCCATTTGCAATATGTGGTGCGCGATTTTCCAGCATCCAACTTGACCCTGCACATTGCGAGATAACTTCGATGAATTTATACGGTGTCACACCTTGCGTCATACCAAAGGTTAGAGCTTCTGCCATTGTTGCGATATGTACGCCTGCAAGCAGTTGATTGACAGCTTTCATTGCAGATCCTGCCCCAGCTTCATCGCCAAGTTCAAACACAGTTTGCGCGCACGCATCTAGCGCGGGTTTTGCCAGTTGGAACGCTTCTTTTGAGCCCGATGCCATGATGGATAAATCACCCGAAGCTGCCTTTGCAGATCCGCCAGAAATCGGTGCATCTAAATATCCAACACCTTGTTCTGCACATCGCTTTTCCATATCTTTTGCAAATTCAGGCGGCACTGTCGCACATGCAATAATGACAGAACCCTCTATCATCTGAGCAACAATGCCATTGTCCCCAAATATAACATCTTCAGTTTGCTCAGCATTTAAAACACATACAACAGCAATAGAGATCTCAGCGCACGCATCTTCTATTGAGCCTTTTTGACCGCCATCAGATTGAAATTTTTCCATCTGTGCCGACACAACGTCAAAACCATAAGTCTTAATACCACTCCTTAACAAAGATGAGGCCATGCCATAGCCCATCGCACCTAACCCAAATACTGCCGCCGTTTGATGACCTGGCATGAACACTCCCACAATTTTGCGTTTATAACTTGTATGTTTACGTAAACATATTGAGTTAAAAATATATGTTTGCGCAAACATATGTCAAGATGCTATTATTAGATTTGAAAAGTTGAATAACTTCCAGATAGAGATATGTCGGATAAAAACAAGAAAAATCAATACTCTAATCCACCAACAATGCACGATGTTGCGCGCGTTGCAGGCGTTAGCCAAATGACCGTTTCCCGCGTCATGCGTGGCACAGGCTATGTCTCAAATGATGTGTTACAACGTGTACAAGATGCGGCCAGAAGCATTGGTTATGTGCATAATCGATTGGCCGGCGGCATGTCAAAATATGACAACCCTTTGATTGGCGTCGTCGTTCCCAGTCTGCAAAACCGGGTATTTACCGAAGTCCTATCCGGCATTAGCGATACTTTAAACAACAACAATTTACGACCCGTATTTGGTGTTTCGGAATATTCACTGGAACGCGAGGAGGAGATTGTTTTTGATCTATTATCCTGGCGCCCACGCGGGCTAATCCTTGCAGGTCTTGAACACACAGATGGCTTAAGACGAATCATCGAGCAAACCGGGGTTAAAACCGCTGAAATAATGGACGTGGACGGCTCTGCAATTGCTGCAAGTTTTGGTATTTCCCAAAAAGCAGCGGGAGAGCAAATGGCAAAATATCTCTTAGACAAAGGGTACAAAAATTTTGCCTATATCGCTTGGCTGGACGAGCGCGCAAGAAAACGCTTTGATGCTTTTAAAGCCTATATAGAAAACCACGGTGGTGTTATTTCGCAAACGCGAATTTCACAAAAAATGCTTTCTATGAAAGAAGGACGAGAACTTACGGCGGATGTCTTATCTGGTTCGGACAAACCAGACGTTATATATTATGCAAATGATGATTTGGCAGCTGGGGGGCTCATGCATTGCATTGCTGAAGGTCTGAAAGTCCCTGATGATATCGCTCTTGCAGGCTTTAATGGATTAAGCTTTTTAGAAGCGCTTCCCGTTCAAATCACAACGACAAAAACACCGCGTTATGACATTGGAGTAGAAGCTGCGAATTGGATTTCTGACAAGAATTCTGAACAAGAGAACAATCATACACACCAGTTTGATATTGAGCTTATTGAGGGTGAAACAACCTAGTTTGCAAGACCTATAAACCGCCCCTCGAGATATCATTAATCGCATTTTGCAACGTTAAATTCGATGTTTTGCGTAAATATAAAATTATTAGTTTCATACTAGAATGTTGGGTTACCTTAGGGGGAAAGATGGCCAACGAAAAGATACAAAAAGCTTTAGAACAAAATGATCGTCGCGGGGAATATGCCATTTCAGGCATTCAACTCCTTCTAGCGATTGCAATTTTTTGTCTTCACGCTTTTTCTGCATTTCGCAATGATTGGCATTCATTTTCCCAGTTCACAGCAGTCATTACCGGCTTTCTTTTGATATCATCTCTTTTAAGAGCCAATTTCGCAAAAGAAGTACCTTTAAGAAACAGACTTGCCTACACGCTGACTGTAATTGACGGCATTTTGTTGTTCTTACTCATCATCTCCTACAGCTTCGCCTATGATTTACCGTTTGAAACTGTATTTAAAACACCGTCAGTAATATTTTTATTGGTCTATACCTGTGTACGCACAGTGAGAATTGATGTTTGGTCTATTCTAACAGCCGCGATTACTGTTGTGACAGGCTGGATACTTCTCTTAATATTTTCCATTTATTCCGGCGCACAAATCACAACGTCATACGCTGAATATGTCACCAGTACCAAACTGCTCATTGGCGCAAATATAGAGTTCATGATCGGCTATATCGCCATCGTAGGTGTGCTATGTCTGGTGGTGACCTACGCGCGACAATTGCTCATGAGTTCAGCCCATGTCGATGATTTGGCCGAAGCGGCGACCGTTGCTGAAAACAGCCTTGCAAGAATGCGCTCTATCATTCGCTCTACAAGCGATGGTGTTGTCATCGTCAATGCCGACGGGATCATTGAGCACACAAACCCAGCGCTCGAAGAAATGTTTGGATATTCACGCGATGAACTAACAAACCAAAGCGTTGCAAAATTAATGTCTGAAAGAAACGCTGATTTGCTTCGCGCCGATATTCAGCAGTTTATCCATGAGGGTAAAAGCCAGCTCGTTGGGCAACCTTTTGAATCTATCGGTGTGCACAAAAACAATGAAACCATCCCAATTGAGTTGGCGATCAATAAGTTCGATAGCAGTGACAAGTTGAGCTTTGCTGGATTTATCCGAGATATCAGCGACAGAAAGAAAGCCTTAGCACAAGAGAAAAAAGCGCTAGCACAATTTGAAGAAGCGGTTCAATCAGCGCTTGATGCAATTATTGTCATTGATTCCAAAGATAGGATAATTAGCTTCAACCCAGCAGCTGAAGAGATATTTGGTTATTCTGCAGACGAAGCCATTGGCAAGAAAATGGCTAATCTGATTGTGCCTGAGAAATACCGTGACGCGCATCTTGCAGGAATGAAGCATTATTTGGATACCGGCGAAGGTCCTGTTTTAGGCAATCGAATTGAAATTGAAGGTATGCGCAAATCAGGAGAAGAGTTTGAACTTGAATTGGCAGTGCGCAATATTGATAGTCCCCTGGGCTCGATCTTCATTGGTTACGCGCGGGATATTACCCAGCGAAAAGCCGATGAAAAAGAACTACTAACAGCAAAAGAAAACGCTGAAGTTGCCAACAAATCCAAGGCGAGTTTTCTTGCAATGATGAGCCATGAAATTCGAACACCTTTGAGCGGTGTTTTGGGCATTTTGGATTTATTGAAAGATACCAAACTCACAACAGAGCAAAAGAACCATTTAGAAGTGGCAAACCAATCTGGCATTTCGCTTATGACTATTATCAATGACATTTTGGATTTCTCTAAGCTGGATGCTGGTCGTCTTGAGATTGAGCATGGGTCTTTCCATGTTGAAAATGCTATCTCAAGCGTCACAAGCCTGGTCAAAGCCAGCGCTTACAATAAAAATGTTGAACTAATCTCATCCGTAAACAGTGACGTGCCAGAATATCTCACAGGCGATCGCCACCGTATCAATCAGGTCCTCATCAACCTTGTGAGCAACGCGATCAAATTTACCAATGCGGGCAGTGTTGAGATCTTGGTTGAAAACAAAGGTTCAGAGAAAAAGCCCAACATACGTTTTAGCGTCAAGGATTCAGGTTTGGGAATTCCTGAGGACAAACAAGATCAACTTTTCACCGAGTTTGCAACACTAGACCAAGAATATTCAACTAAGTTTGGCGGCACCGGATTAGGTCTTGCCATTAGTAAAGCGCTTGTTCAAGCGATGGATGGCTCCATAGCATTTAAAAGCACCTATGGCTTTGGTTCAGAATTTTGGTTTGATTTGCCGCTGATTGAAGTTCGAAACGCTACGAAAGAACATCATGAGGAAACAGTTCTGAACGCAGAATTACACAACAACGAGCCACTTAAAGTGCTGGTCGCGGACGATAACGAAACCAATCAAATGATTATTTCAGTAATCTTGAAGCGGTTGGGATGTTATACAGATATTGTATCTGATGGGCGACAAGCTTTGGAGGCTGTTAAAAACAATTCCTATGATCTGATTTTCATGGATGTTTCTATGCCTAATATGGACGGATTAGACGCGACACGCCACATCCGAAATCTTGTGCCTGAAAAATCAAACATAAAAATCGTAGCGCTGACTGCTTACACACAAGAAGAAGACAAACTCAAAGTGTTTGATGCTGGCATGGATGCGTTTCTTTCCAAACCCGTCTTTAGAAATGATGTCGTAGCTGTCATTAACAATGTGCTGCAAACGCAAGCAGTTACGACGGACGAGCCGAAAACTGAAACCACATTGCGTACTGAAGATGTTTTAGATCAAGAAACTCTTTCGCAAGTGACCGATGGCATGGATGACGATGATATTTCAGAACTATTTGGCATGTTCGCGCGCGATTTAAATCGACATCTGAACAACGCAAACATTGCTGTGAAATCCGAAGACTTTGCGCTGTTAGAACGCTCCAGCCACGGACTTAAAGGGCTATCTGGCACATTTGGTGCAACGCAATTATTTGTGCATGCCAGCCAGACAAATGAGCAATGTATCAACGGTCAGGTAAACCTCACACAGGCTTATAAAATGATCGAAGAATCTGAAAAAATATTAACGTGGGTTAGATCTACGCACGTCAAACAAACAGTCGAATTCCGCGACGAAAATTGAGGCCATAATTATGACCAACCAGGCATCCGATGTTTTAATTGTTGAAGACACAGGTTCAGTTGCTAAAGTCATGCAAAACTGGCTGATCAAGGCCGGGATCACTGCCGACATTGCAGAAAGCGGCGAAGAAGCGCTGGCGCATATCGAACGCGGATCCGTTAAAACGATACTGCTCGATCTGCAACTACCCGACATGAACGGCTTAGAGCTGTTGGACATTGTTCAGCAACGCGAGTTGGAGATCAGTGTTGTCGTGGTTACATCCAGCGGATCGATCACCACGGCGGTCGATGCAATGCGCCGTGGGGCCTATGATTTTATCGTCAAACCAGCATCACAAGAACGCCTTCTAACCACAACAAAAAACGCATTAGAACGCGAGGTATTGCAAAAAGCTGTCCGCGAAATCCGTTCCACATTTAAAAAAGGTGATCACCACGGATTTATTGGTTCAAGCTTACCCATGATCGCGGTTTATAAAACCATTGAAGCGGTAGCACGCTCGAAAGCCAGCGTGTTTGTCACGGGTGAAAGTGGAACAGGTAAGGAAGTTTGCGCCCAAGCTATTCATAATGCCAGCCCCAGAAACAAAGCGCCTTTTATCGCACTTAACTGTGCTGCAATTCCCAAGGAACTTATCGAATCTGAGATTTTTGGGCACATAAAAGGATCATTTACTGGTGCGACTTCCGATCGTGTAGGTGCAGCGGTATCCGCAAATGGAGGCACATTGTTTTTAGATGAGATCTGCGAAATGGATCTGGATCTGCAATCAAAGCTTTTACGCTTTTTACAAACTGGCACCGTACAAAAAGTAGGAAGTGACAAATTAGAAAAGATCGATGTTCGCATAGTTTGCGCAACCAATCGAAATCCGATCCAGGAGGTAGAAGAAGGGCGCTTTAGGGAAGATCTGTATTATCGCCTGCACGTTGTTCCAATTGAACTTCCACCCTTGAGAACCCGTGAAGGTGATGTGATAGAAATTGGCCTTAATCTTTTGACCAACTTTTCAAAAGAGGAAGAAAAAGATTTCAAGACATTTAGCGAAGATGCAGAGGATGCACTTTTAAATCACAATTGGCCTGGAAACGTTCGTGAACTTCAAAATGTCATTCGAAACGCAATCATTTTAAATGACGGAGAAGAAATCGACGCCTCAATGCTAAACTTCGCGACACGATTGCCAAAAGCTTCGCATACAGAGGACGGAATAAGTACCGCAAACGCCTCTGCGCCAGGCACGGTTTCAAAGGGAGGTTTATCACTTGCTGTTGATCTTGAGAAATCATTTGCAGATATCGAGCGCGAAATTATCGAAGCTGCGATCAACGCTTGTGATGGCAGTATTCCAAAAGCATCTGAAATGCTCCAACTCAGCCCTTCAACAATTTACCGAAAAAAGGAAAGTTGGAGCGAATAAATCAGCTTTGACACTTTTTATCCCCCAGCACTTAACAAACGCTCGATATGATGTTTGGTATGAGAAGGATTTGGGACCGAAATTACTCGATTATAGATGCTGACCTCACGCAATCGTTCTGCGAGTGGTAAATCATGACCAAACTGAGAGATCCGATCACCAAAAAAGGTGATACGCTTCACGCCATGTCGCTCAATTAAATCATCAACAATCGCAGACTTATTTTGATCGCGCGGTAACACCTCGATATTTAAGTTACCGCTCAAAAACGCATCGTAACCCAGATCACTTTCGTTTAACTGCTCTATAAATCGCGTTCTTTCATTCACAGAACGATCCCAAACCATGTAACGGATACGCTCGGGCCTTTTTGAGTTCATCCCCACAACAGAGATTGTCAACGCCCCAGGGCGACGCTGGAAATGTCCACTGGTTTTAAATCTGAAATTGCTCTCTTCAACAAAATTCTCGCAAACTGATTTCAAAAACTTAGAGAACTTATGTTCTTTGCGATAAATGTTCACTCCGTTTTCATAATATTCAGAGCCGGAACTGCTATAGATACCTTTGCAGCTTTCCATGATTTTACTTGGCAGGATCTGCCGCAAATCTTTATAGGCTTTGCTAGTTGATAAATAGCTTGGAAAATTTTCAGCGAACTTCAAAAATTCTGTCGCAACTTCACTCGTGATGGCAGAGCCCTTGGGTGTTAAAGTTCCATCGACATCAAATAAATAGATATGCGTCATGACAACCTCCTAAGCGATATGGGTTTCATCGCGTGAAAATTCCTGCAGGTTAATGCTAGGGTGATACTGAAAGCCCGATTTTCTCACGGATGCAGTTTGCTGAACTTCGATAATTTCAACTGGCTCGTCGTTCAGGTTTTGAAGACAAAAACGGGTTTCAGCATTGATCTCAATACGTTGATTTGCAGAATATTTTTCAAGCTTGTTTTCACCAGCAAAAAACACTGTGCCCGATTTGATGAACAAGCTTTTTTCGTTCATACTGTAATTTTGATCTGATAGTTCTCTGTGAGGCAAAATCTTCAATGTGGATACCTGATGGGTGCCTGTATTGTGTAAAATTGTGCGCTCGCCCCAAATGTTTGATACCTTTGCATTGCTTTCAACAAGACCCACATTTTTAACCTGCATTTGCCCTACGAGTTTTTTCACAAGTTGGGTATCTTTGCGTGAGGTCACAAGGATCGCATCATTTTGCGCAACGACAACGACATCACTCAACCCAGAAACTGCGACAGCAGGACCATCAGAAATCACGAGAGAACCGCTTGTGTTTTCACAATAAGTTTCGCCGATAATTGAATTATCGTCTTTGTCTTTCTCATTGCGCTCCCACACAGCTTCCCAACTCCCCATATCTGACCATAAAATGTCAGCTGGAACCACGGCCGCATGCAAGGTGTTCTCCATCACAGCATAGTCAAAGGAAATCGGTGTAATCCCTTCAAACAACCAGCGGTCTGGATAAAACACCTGATCTTCTTGTTGACCGTGGCAGATAGCTTTCCGAACCTGCAAATATAATTCAGGAGCGTTGTTTTTAATCTCATCCTCCACCAATCGCGGATGGAACATAAAAATACCCGCGTTCCAGTAGATATTTTCATCCTGAATTAGTTCCTCGGCAAGCTCCTTATCCGGCTTTTCCAAAAAGATATCCAAGTCGTGAATATTCAACGATCCGCGCTTCTCCCCTGCTCTGATATATCCATAACCAGTTTCAGGACGCGTCGGCTTAATGCCAAACGTAACGATAGACTTACCATCCATCGCAGCATAGTTTGCTTGTCTGACAACATTCTCAAATTCACCCTGATTATCAATATGATGATCTGAGGGAAGAACAAGCGCTACATCCTCTTCAGGATGATCAAGCAAACTAACAGCCAAACCAATTGCGGCTGCCGTATCGCGGCCAGCCGGCTCGCATACAAGCAATCGCGCCTTGATACCGACCTCAAGCATCTGCTGATCAACAATGTCTTTGTGCTCTTCATTTAAGACGATGATCGGTGCGTTAAATAACGCATCGTTTGAAACCCGCTTCACGGTTTGTTGGAACAAACTAGCCGCTGTTGAAATCTTGCAAAACTGTTTCGGCATCGCGCCGCGCGATACCGGCCAAAGGCGTGTTCCTGAACCGCCAGCTAAGATAATTGGTGTAACTTTAAACGTATTACGCATCACGCACTCCTTGAATTTGATATTTGTTCAAGTAGCTGCAATTCGCAGGCCAGAATTTTATTAAGGATTAAATTTTGTAATTTTAATGAACAAAAACAATAAGTTATTTATTTTCTGGAATTTGGCACCGATCATTTAGCCCCAACAAAACCCTGATCAATATTTGCGAATTGCAATTTGAGATTCGCAATTCGCGGCAACATTCGCTTCAATTGGCAAAAAACACCCCCTTTTCCCGCAATTTAAGTTGGCATGGAAATTGCTGACTATAGGGTGAAGGAGTAAAACCTATGAAAATCGTCAGAGAAAGACCCTGTCAAAGAAGACATCATCGCGTAACGGCACCGCTTAAGGTGACATTACCAAGCGGAGAAGTCTTAACAGCCACAAACTGGAGTTTGGGTGGGTTACGTCTTGATGGTCTTTCAAGTAAGTTGCCGAGTGTCGATGATGTGATTGCTTTGGTGCTTGAACTCCCGTTTCAAGGCTTCGACATTTCATTTGAGGTTGAGGGCAAAGTTACCCGTTCAAAAAAGAAAAAGAAAATGCTCGGTATTGAGTTCGTAGAGCTCTCCGAGCGCGCGCATGACTTGATGGAGCATTTCATAAATGATCTTGTGCGCGGTCAAATGGCAACCATAGAAGATACAATTTGTCGAATTGATATCCCAGTTACGCCAATTTCAACAAAACCTGATGTAAACCCTGCCACCGAAGTACCCGTAAAGCGCTGGCCGATCAAAACAATTGCAATGTCGGCTTTTTACATTTGTCTTGGCATTTCTGTTTTCACCTATTTGGCGATTTTGATTTACTCAACCACAATGCAGCTAGAAATCGAAACCGCAGTTGTCACCTCGCAGTTAAAAACCATCAATATGCCGGTTGATGGCAAAGTAACCCCCATCAGAATGAATGTTGGCGATATCGTCAATAAAGGTGATGAGATTGCCACGATCAAAAGCGCGAAACTTGAAGCACAACTTGAAGCAAAATTGGTTGAATATAGCGAAAGAGAACGTGAATATGATTTAGCGGTTAAACGATATGACATTGAAGCGCAGCGTCTTGGTTTTTATCAAGTGGCCAATCAAACAGATCACAAGATTGCACAGGTAAGATTGCAAGCCGCAAAAATCGCGCTCAAAGCTGCTGATCAAGACATCGATCGTCTTAACTCGCGCACGAGCAACGACCCATCGCATCAAGCCAAACTCGCAGATGCAAAAGTACGTCAATCAGAAATGGAGTTACGCCTTAAAGAAGCTGAACTTGCATTTGAAAAGTCAGCTGTAGTGAATTCCATGTCTGACCGCCGTCAATTAACTGAGGTGGGTTTTGTCGCTGATTTAGATCTTCTGACATTAGAAATAGATGCAGCCAACTCCGCAATGGCCATAGTGCACAATCAAATTAAAAAGCTCAAAAACAAGCAGAAAGAGCTAATTATCAGAGCTCCGTTTAAGAGCCGTATTATGAAGGTCGCTGATCTTGATTTGCCCTCATTATCGCAAAACCAGCTCTTAGTTTCACTAGAGAAAAAAGAACAGCCTTTGGTCCAGGCGTTCATGTCCCAATCTGAAGTATTGTCTATTGGTTTGCGTGATACAGCCAGCGTATTCTTACCTTCAACCGGGGAAAGTATTTCCGCGAAAGTTGTCAAAATTGACCGAAAAGTTGGTCATATAAATGCCGAATACTCAAATTTCGTATGGCGGGAAAACGATGCCAAATCCGCATTGGTATTTTTAGAGCTCACCCCATCTGAGGATCAAAAAATCGCAGCAGGACTACCAGCTGTCGTGGTATTTTCAAAGCGTTCAACCAACCAGATTTATAGCACAATAGGTGATGTTGTAGCTGATGTTGCGGAGGTATTTTCCAATGACAATTCAGTATGATATCGCCAGCCAATTAGATGAACCGACAAATTGGCCAAAGGGGCTTAAAAAGTGGACACCTCTGGTGCTGCTTAAAATCTCAATTTATCTGGCTATCTGCCTCATCTTGGTTCTAACTTTTCCAAATTCCCTATTTGATGAAAAGACAAAAACCATCACCTTCACTTTGGGCGCATTGGGCATATGGCGTTATGGTTGGTGGTTCACCCATGCAGTCAGAGCACTGATTTATGGTCGCATTGTTTATCCAAAACTGCGTAAGAAAGGTCAAAAAATCTGGGATAGTGGTTGGCGTCCACGCCATATGCACTTCATGATGACAACCTATAAAGAACATCGCGAAATTACCGAAATGGTGGTTCGATCTATCATCAAAGAAATCGATGATTCCGGAGTACCTGGAACAATTTGGCTTGGATCTTCAGACCGTTTTGATGAAGATATCATTCAGGATTTTTTAAAGCGCGAAGCCGCAAATATTGACGTTACGTTGCGCATCATCCGGCAAAATGTTTCGGGCAAAAGAGCAGCCATCGGTCTTGTTTTGCGCGCAATGTGTCGCCTACCCGTTCGCGATGATGATTTGGTCGTATTTATGGATGGCGATTTCGTATTGTCAAAAGGTGCAATCAGTCGCTGTATGCCATTGTTTAAAATGTATCCAGACCTACAAGCATGCACCACAGACGAGGAAGTCATTTGCATCGGTCCAAGATGGATTGAAACCTGGCTGAAAATGCGGTTTTCCCAGCGACGCTTGGCTATGCAGTCACACGCATTATCCAATCGAGTTCTTACGCTGACGGGGCGAATGTCTGTGTTCCGAGCAAAGAATTTAAAACAGCTTGAGTTTATCCGCCTTCTTGAAGCAGATCACCTTAACCACTGGTTATGGGGAAACTTCAGATTTTTATCAGGCGACGATAAAAGCACATGGTATTACATGCTGAAAAGTGGCGCCCATATGCTTTATGTGCCCGATGCCATGGGCTACACAATTGAGGTAATCGAAGGTTCGGGCATGGATCGCATGGTTCAGAACTTCCGCCGTTGGTCAGGCAACATGCTTCGCAACGGATCGCGGGCAATCGCCTTGGGACCCCGCGCAATGCCATTTTTCATCTGGTGGTGTTTGGTTGACCAAAGGCTGTCCATGTGGACAATGCTGGTAAGCCCGGCACTTGCGGTTTCGGCAGCTGTTTTAGTCGGCCTCGATTACCTAATATCCTATGTCATTTTTATTGCGTTAAGCCGTTTGTTCTTATCGCTGATATTGTGCACCTATTCGCGCAAGGTCGAGTTAAACTATTCATGGATCTTGTATCTCAACCAGCTCATCAATGCTTCGGTGAAAGTTTATTGTATCTTCCGATTATCCAAACAGCGTTGGTCTAATCGAGGCAACCAAACCGCAGGCATGGACGGTGCAAGCTTGGTCGAAACAGCAAGAAACTGGATGGCCACATGGTGCACAACAATTGCTGTCGTACTGCTGTTTTTAGCCACCATTCACTATTCAAATCTCGTTGCGATCCCATCAAAACAGCAAATCATGAGCATGCTGTTCTGACAAAAGAAGAATCGCAAATTGCAAAATGCAGCTAGCATTTCGCAAATCCAAGCGCATATGAAATACTCAAAACATTGATTTTATTGAATAATTTTAATGGCACGTAACTTGCAACACTTTCAACAACAAACAGGAGTGTAACTATGCCGGTATCCAAACCGCCTAAAATTAATGCGTTGTCTTACACAATCGCTTTATGTACTGCATTTACTGCTGGTGCGATCCCTGCTGGTCTTGTCTTTGGTGTTGATCCATACGAGATGTTCCGTGCAACCGATCGATCAACAAAAATCCAGGACATTGCCGAAAAAGCGCATTATCCATTATGGAAATTAGCAAAATACCAAAAAGGTCAGTTCGATACAATTATTCTTGGCGATAGTCGCGCACGCTCGCTGCGTGATAAGTATTGGCATGAATTGGGTGTCGATAAAGCGCTCAATCTTGCCTATGGCGGTGGAACAATCCCCGAGATCTATTCAACTTTCCAAACCATCAAAAATGACCCTGCGGTTAAAAACCTCGTCGTTGGCATTCAACTTCGCAGTTTTGATGAAGATCACAAAGGAGATATGAACCGCGTCCCCGAGGCTGAATATATTGTCAACAACCGCATTGAATATCTCAAAAACTGGAGCATTTTCAAAACCGCATGGAAAATGATGTCAGTTGAAGAAAAGCAAACCTTTGAGAACTTTGATGCGTTTGCAAAGAAATTTTCTATATCGGCCAAAGCCGATGAATTTAAAAACATGTCAGAGTTTGACCCAACTGACCCGCAAGTCGACGTGGACTGTTTTGACTGCGATTTGAAGTCTGAACTGAACCTGCTGACTGTATCGGAGCGGTATCAAATCCTTGATAAGCATAATGCATTTCGAGTAGATGCGAACGCACCAATCAAAACCTCATTCACAATCGGAAATTGGTCAGACGTTTCACATCTTTATGCAACAAGCAACAAACTTGATCCGCTTCCAAAAAAGATGGCAAACCAAGTTACTCGCAATGCCAAATCGGATTGGGTAGGCTTTGAATTTTCATCGCGATACTGGTCATATCTTGTTGAGATTTCAACATGGGCAGAACAAAACAACAAAAACTTAGTTTTCGTTATACCACCGACCATTGAAGACATGCAGCGGACCATTTCCATATATGGAATGGAAAAGTCCAGTCATGAATTTCGCATGCGATTGGCAAGGCTCGGCAATGTTGTTGATTTCGATTATTCCAACGGACTCACAAAAGAGATCAGCAATTTTTCAGACGCATATCATTTCAATTCATCCGTTGCGAGAAAGATAGTTGGCGAAATCACTGGCTTTATAGAAGTGGATCCAACAGCACGAAAACTTGCGATCAAACGCGCAAACGAAATTCAATGTACAGCGTCTGAGGGCACGAATAAACCTACGAAAATCATTGACGACGTCGCATTAACGGACGTCAACAATTGTAGAGTATGGAGGGTGTTATGACACTGAAAACACGCATAGAACTTATATTTTTAGGGGTTGTTGTCACCGCAGTTATTATCGCAATTTTCTCTTTGATGATGTCCGCTCATCAAATGCTTGCCAGCGACAAGTTGGCCGAAGGTTTAGACCCGGCAACAGAACTAAAAAGCAGCCAACTTAATGTGGAAAGGCAAAATGCATTTTCATTAAATGGCACACGCGTTGCTCTCTCAAATCAAACAGATAACATTTTGGAATATGACAAAGCACGCATTCTGCTGCAGAACTTAAATACGGAAGCTGACATACTAAAGGCGCATGATCTTTTAATCGCGGCGACAAAAAACCAAGGAGCATCGCGCGCCGAAGCTGCTTTTGAGTTGGGCACGATCTACCGCATGTTTCCGACAGAAGATTGCCAGAAAGTTGCGTTTGTCTGGTTTCGTAAATCTGCGGAATGGGGTTTTCGTAAAGGTCATCTAGAATTAGCAAAAGCCTACCTTCGCGGTCTCGGTGTTGAAATTAACTTCGAAAAATCAGCACAACATTACCGTATTGCCGCCGAACGTGGGTCAGCAGCAGGTGCACTTGAACTAATTAAACTTATCCATCAAGGCACCCAAACAATGCCAGGTAATATTCGAGAAGCAGAAGCAATCCTTGTAGAGTTTTTGCCAATGCTGGAACAATCAGCGAGCAATGGCAACGCCCGTGCAGCGCGCTCGATTGGTCGGCTTTACCTAACAGGGAACCTATTAAAACAGGATTTGAAAATTGCGGCCGATTGGCTATCGCGTGGATCTGAATTCGGTGATGCAGCGGCCATGCATGATCTTGCACTCTTAAAGCTGGATCAAAAGGAATTTAACGACGCAAAGACAATCGTTTCGTTGCTAAAGAAAAGTGCAATACTTGGCTATTCTGGGTCGATGACGGCCCTTGGTCGGCTTCATCTTAAAAATCAATTTGGTTTACCTACCCAGGGATCAATAACTTGGTTTGAACAAGGCGCAGCAGCAGGACATGCAGGCTCAATGGAAGAGCTTGCCAGAATTTATCTTAAAGGAAATTTGGTCAAAAGAGACATTTCCAAAGCACGAGACTTTGCATTGCGCGGGGTCAAACTCAAACACGAAGGTTCATCAGAAATTCTTGCTGAGATCGACGAAGTGTCTGAATTAAAAGTAGCGGTAAAGGAGTAGCATAATGGTTTTTAGTTCACTGGAATTTATCTATCTTTTCTTACCACCGGTTCTGCTTGTTTATCTCATCTTGCGGGCGCTTAAGCTCGAAACAGGAATAATCCTCTGGCTGATTACCGCTTCGCTAGCCTTTTATGCTTGGTGGAACCCCTATTATTTATTGCTGTTACTTGGATCAGTTGGGTTTAACTATCTTGTTCACAAAGCACTCGTTAAAAACCCATCCAAGATGATATTTGCGCTGGGAACAGCTGCAAACTTGGCAACGTTAGGATTGTTTAAATATGCTGATTTTCTGATCGAAAACGTCAACTCGGTTGCAGGTTTATCAATACCACATTTAAATCTGATTTTACCGCTTGCAATCTCATTTTACACGTTCCAACAGATTTCATTTTTGCATGATTCATTGACTGGTAAATTGGTGAATTGCGACTTTAAAAGATATGTCTTGTTCGTCACATTTTTCCCGCAGCTTATCGCTGGACCGATTGTGATGCAAAAGGACACTATCCCACAATTCAAATTGAGTAACTTTTCCAACAAAGTTGTTACAAACCTATTGTTGGGCGCAACCCTGTTTTCCATCGGTTTGTTTAAAAAAATCGTTTTGGCGGATAGCGTAGCACCACTAGCAAATGTCGTCTTTACAGCAGCAGATTCTGGACAAGACTTAACAATGGTCGCAGCCTGGACAGGTTCGATTGCATATACATTCCAGATTTATTTTGATTTTTCTGGTTATTGTGACATGGCATTGGGCCTTGCACTAATGTTCGGCATTCGTCTGCCTATGAATTTCAACTCGCCCTATAAAGCGCTCAGCATTGTTGATTTTTGGCGCAGATGGCACATGACCCTATCTCGTTTCTTGCGCGATTATCTTTACATCCCATTAGGTGGAAATCGTTCCGGAATTCTTGGTAGCAAAGGTAACTTAATGATCACGATGTTATTAGGTGGTCTATGGCATGGCGCTGGATGGAACTTTGTTATTTGGGGTGGCTTGCATGGCGGCTATTTGATCGCAAATCATGTCTGGACGCACTCTTCAATAAGCTCTGTGACAAAAGGTATTTTAGGCAAACATATCTATACTATGTGTGCCTGGTCTCTAACAATGTTGGCAGTCATCATCGCTTGGGTTTTCTTCAGAGCAGAAACTTTACCCGGTGCTCTTTTGGTGCTCACATCGATGGCTGGCTTTAGCTCAGATATATCGATGATTTCTGGCACATTGTTTGCTGAAGGCATGGATCAAACACTTATGATGTTTGCGGCAATGTTTATTATTATTGTTTTCCTGCCAAACAGCATTCAAATAACACGCAGCCATCGCCCAATTATATCAGCTGCTGGCGATGTGAAAAAAATTAGCGGTAAGTTCAAGTCACTACGCTGGTCCATGTCACCACAATGGGCAACATTCACAAGCGTGATTTTCTTTGTCACCGTTATACAAATTTATAGATTAAACGGTTTGACCGAATTTATTTACTTTAATTTCTAAACTGAGATCAACTCAGCATCTAGCGGGCTCCCCAGCCCGCTTTTTTTGCGCTTAAACATGCAAATTGCAAATTGCGAAATTCATCTTCCCAAACTGCGAATATCCCGTGACTTATGTCACAACTAAAAACAATTAAGCTATTGTTTTTATTAGATAAAAATAGTTGGCATGGTTCTTGAATAGATACCTACAAGATCATACTAACGAAGGTAAAGAACATGAATTTTCACATCAATAATCTCGTTGCCGAACAACAAAATATCATCGAGTTGTTCAAAGTTGTAAAACCAAAACCAGCAATTTCAATCATTGGACTTGGCTATGTCGGAGCTGTCTCCACAGCCTGTCTTGCAAAATTGGGCCATGAAGTAATTGGTGCCGATCTTGACGAAATTAAAGTGAACCAAATTGCCCAAGGCATTTCTCCAATTCACGAAGAGAACCTCCAGAACTTGCTGCAAGACGGTGTCGAAGACGAACTGATTACAGCAACTACAGATGTCACAGCCGCTGTGCGCGAGACTGATATAACCTTCGTATCGGTAGGCACCCCCACCAAAAGCGATGGCGGCTGTGACGCGTCTTACATCATCTCTGCAGCGCAAATGATTGGTGAAGGTCTTAAGCAAAAAGATAAATATCACCTCGTCGTAATGCGCTGTTCAGTGCCACCAGGAACCACTCTTGATGTCATGGTGCCAGAAATCGAAAAAGCATCCGGACTAAAAATGGGTGAAGGCTTCGGTATCTGCTTTAACCCGGAATTCCTGCGCGAAGGCACTGCAATCGCAGACTTTGATGCCCCGCCAAAAACAGTGATCGGCGCCAACGATGAGCGTGCTGCATTGGCATTGACAGAAGTCTACTACCCTGTTGATGACAACGTCATTATCACAACAATTGAAGCTGCTGAAATGGTCAAATATGTCGACAATATTTGGCACGCAACAAAGGTTTGTTTTGCCAATGAAGTTGGCCGCATCTGTAAGCCGCTTGATATCGACAGTCATGAAGTGATGAACATCTTTGTTCAGGACACAAAACTAAATCTATCTCCTTACTACCTAAAACCAGGCTTCGCATATGGTGGCTCATGCTTACCAAAAGAAGTGCGCGCCGTTGTGCATTTGGGTGAAGAACTTGGCGTAGATCTGCCGCTTGTTAACTCACTGGCAGAGACCAATAAACAACAGATTCAATCAGCAGTGGATTTGATCAAAAAGACTGGCAAAAAGAAAATTGGTTTCCTCGGTTTGGCATTTAAAGCCGGCACCGACGACATCAGAGAAAGTCCAATTCTTGAAGTCATCGCATCCCTGCTTGATGAAGGTTTTGACATTGGTGTGCACGATCCTGCGATCGGCAAAGACACCTCAATTAAAGGTCAATTCAATTATGTGCGCAATGTATGTCCGCACCTTGAGCAAGTCATCGATGAGCTTCCTGAATTGATGGCAGCAAACACAGGCGAACTCCTAGATGATTGCGATGTTGTTGTTGTCACGCAGAAGAACGCAAGTTTCCAAATGCAGGTAGGCGCACGCTTAAATAACAAAGAGGTCATCGATCTTGTGCGTCTTTTCGATGAACTCCCAAACCACCAGTCATATCAAGGAATTGGCTGGTAACCCTCTGAAAAATAATAACAAAACTAACTAGGAATATAATATGACTTTATATGATGGTATGAATATTTCCCCGGTGCTTGGTACAAATTTAGCTGATAATATGCGTGGGACAGGACGATCTGAAGTCCTGTCCGGCGCCGGCGGAGATGATATAATCCAGGCCTTAAGTGGAAATGACGAAGTTTTCGGTGGAACCGGAAACGACACCCTCTACGGACAGGGTGGCAATGACACGATGTATGGTAACGGAAAACCAAAATACGTCGACATGAGCGATTTCAAAATTTCACAATCCACGCAAGCCACAGTCACCTTCCTCGATGAAGGTGCGGGTTTTCGTAATGCATTGGGTGTCTACGAAATTAATGCAGATGGGTCGTTCTCTAACGTTCAAATTCTGTTTCCCAACGCATCCAAGGTAGGCAGTGGCGGGGATTTGATCCCAGGTCAATCCAATGTTCAGTTTGATGTCTCTGAAGGTGCTCAATTGGGCTTTTTCGTTGTATCGAATGGCTACGGTAAAGGTTATTTAAACCGTGAAGCACTGTCAGCGGAAACTGGCCACTTTGAACTACGAAATTCAAATGGTGAAATTGGCTCAACATCAGATCGCAGTGTAGAATTATTCTACCTTGATCCCAATGGCGCAGAAACAGCCATTCGCAGCCAGTACGGCTATTCTTTGTTCCACTCTATTGGTACAGCTGAAAACGATTATAAACCAAACCCAGATGAGTTTGGTCATGTTGTTGGACGTGCCAATACAGTTAGCGGCGAAGTATTGATCGGCTTTGAGGACCTTTATGGCGGCGGTGACAAAGACTTTGATGACACCGTTATCTCTGTCGAACTTGGCCAACAAAATGTGGTTGGCATGTTGCCTCAATCATCTGGAAACGGTGGCGTTTTACCAGATGACGACATCATCTATGGCGGTGATGGCGATGACACGCTTTATGGCATCAGCGGTGACGATATGCTTTCCGGTGGTAACGGCAATGATGAGTTAAATGGAAACTCCGGCGAAGACATTCTTTATGGCAATGACGGAAACGACCTACTTAACGGCAATTCAGGCAATGACCAACTCTTTGGTGGTAATGGCAATGATGAGCTGAACGGGAACTCAGGCGACGATCAACTCCACGGAAATGCCGGCGAAGACGAACTCAACGGCCATTCCGGAAATGATGAGCTGTTTGGTGGAGATAACAATGACCGCCTAAACGGCGGGTCAGGTGATGACGCCCTTAGCGGTGGTAATGGCTCTGATATCCTCATCGGTGGCTCAGGCGTCGACACAATGGATGGCGGGTCAGGTAATGATACGTTATCTGCAGGATCTGGTGATGACACATTATCAGGTGGTTCTGGTGACGACACTCTGAATGGCAATAGTGGCAATGATGTCATGAATGGCGATTCTGGTGCCGATACGCTAAATGGTCACTCAGGTGATGATGAGCTGAACGGTGGTTCAGGCCAAGACCGTCTTGTTGGCGGTGGCGGAGCAGATACCTTAAGCGGCGGTGAACATAATGACCGTCTTTATGGCGGATCTGGCAATGACACCATCCAGGGTGATGAAGGCAATGACTACATCAATGCAGGTTCCGGCAATGATGATATCGAAGGTGGTAGCGGAAATGATAAAATGATCGGCGGTGGCGGATCAGATAACTTCATTTTCACAAACTCAAGCGACAGTTTGGGCACCGACTGGATCTATGATTTTGCGCTTGATGACACCCTCACGTTCTCAGGTTTCGAAATCACAGGTTTTGATGAGCTTATGGATCTTGCAAGCCAAGATGGAAGTAATGTTTCCATTGATTACGGCGCTGATGAATGTCTTAACATCAAAGACTGTCAGTTAGATTCGTTGCAAAGCGATATGATGATCTTTATCTAATCAAATATTGGTTCGGCTGCATTGTGGCCGGACCATTTATCTTAAAACTAAATATCTACTGAGTGGTGATAAGGTGCAGTCTTGCCATCGACCATGCCGCTGCATGATGTGTAATTGCAATTTCACCTGAAAACAGAGCAGCATCAACGTCTTCCATACTCAGTTCTAATAATTCCATCTCTTCTAAATCACCAGAATCTGGTTCTTGAACTTGACGGCAGCCCGTCTGAACGAAATATGTTCCGACACAGCCCCTTTGATTTCCATTGTCTGTGAACTCACCTAACCGATGAGTATGTGTCGCTTTGACCCCGGTCTCTTCCAGCAATTCCCGATCACATGCGTGCTCAGCAGCTTCACCTTTGTCTGCGAAACCTCCCGGAAATGTCAATGATGTTTTCCCCACACCATGTTTATACTGCCGCATCATCAAAACATTGCCATTCTCCATAAATGGCACCGTAATCACAAATGGGCGAAGATGAATTTGATAAAAATCATCAATGACTAATGTCTCATCGATTTGAACTTTTTGGCGAACAACTTTTAGATAAGGTTCAGCAGCAAAGACTGTATCTTCAGAGATAGTTTTCCAATTTTTTTGCAAGTTCGCACCGCCTTTCGCTTGCCGTAATTTTAATCGCTAAATTAAAGGCGTTACAAGCACATTTTATGCATGCACCGAATAGAAAAAGCCCGAGCCCTATAAAATAAAGGGCCCGGGCGACATAATTTTATCAAACAAAATTAGTTTGCTGAACTACGCACTGTCCATGTTTGATAAGCTGCCAGCGCATCGCTGCAAGCCTCAAGGCTAAGAACCTTAATTTGGTTTGCATCGCTGCGACCAGTACGCGTGGCTTCCGCAAGTGTAAAACACATCCCCTCAGCTGAGGCCGGAGAGATAACACCCTCACCTGTAAAGGCAAACGACTGCGCATCGCTTCCATCACAAGCAGCAAGATCAATGGATGTTCCGGCATCATTTGAAGCAACAGATGCACAAACATCAAATTCTGGCATATATAAAACACCATCAGCGAATTTTGCAGAATCAAAGGCCTGATCTACACCAAGCTCACCTGATGGGCTGTAGCATGTGTGTCCCTGAAGACCATCATCTGGGTTTGCTTTGTCACCCTGGGCCCGAGCAATATCAAGGCAATACCCATTTTGTACGTTATCAAGGATATCCGCTAGATAAATTTCAACTTTCTCTGCTTGCGCAGAAGACACATTCATAAATGCAAATAGTGAAAGCACGACCATTATATATTTTCGCATATCAAAATTCCTTTCAAAATTGATTGCTAATAGCTTACAACTAGTTTCTCGGTTCAACGCATGACTAGGACAAAATACATTTTACGTTGCGACCAATTAGGTTGGTGCATTTGAAACAAAATTGTGAAGTTAATGTGAAGCATGCGCCAAAAAAGCGTTTTACATAGAACTCGAAGTTTATTTTCACAGCTAAAGAATTTTGTTTAACAACGTTAAAAATGCGACCAACCGGGTGTCTATTCTCACAAGTTTTCAAGTTCTTGCCTAATGCTCAGGCCCGAAGTTTTATACTTTTCTATCGCTTGTTCACTGTGGAAAGCCATTATAGCATCTTCAAATGATGAGCGTTGTTTAAGCCTGTCCAGCCAATTTTCCAATGCACTGAACCTTTTTTCAGACCAATCAGGTTTTAAATGCAAAAACTCAATTCTCATCACAAACGGTAAAATGGCCAGATCAGCCAAGGTGACATTATCTGAACACAAAAATTCCGAGTTTTGCAGTTGCGTTTCTAGTCTTTGGAATATGTTCTGAAGGTAAATGACAGCCGAACTTGCAGCAATCCCTTCAAGGCCATTTTGAACGACATCATATAAACGCTGAGCACGCGCCTTATCTGGCACGCGATTAAACTTCTCGGTTAGCTCTTCTGGCGACATAGCCAAAAGCTTCTCTCGATTTAATGACAAAGTCGTCAATACATGGACTGCTTGATGGAAACGTACAGATTGATCAAGCCACCATGACACGTCATTGAGTTTTTTTTGGTCAATATTAAGGTGCTTGCTGACATTCTTATTCTGAACTAAATACAACATAATATCGTTAGATTCAGTCAAACATCTATCACCATCGACAAAAGCGGGAACGGACGCTTTTGGATTCAGCGACAAATATTGCGGCAGAAATTGTTCACCCTTTTTTAGATCAAGAAAAACCCCCTGCCACTCAACATTCAGTTCGGCTAATACAAGCCGAACCTTTTGTGAGCAAACAGAGGTTTTCGAATGATACAGTATTGGAATGTCACTGTTTTTCACCATGTGACCATTCCAATATCAGTTAAGATTAAGCTGCAGAGCTTGAACGGACACCTTCAACAATTGCAGTAAATTCTGCATCATCAAGGATATCACGTTTTTGGATACCGGCTTTTTTCACTTCAGCCAACATTTCAGCAACTTGTTCATCATTAGCAGCACCGAGATTTAACTCTTCAAGTTTGTAAAGAATTGAAGCCTTGCCACTTTTCTTACCCAGAACAACTTCGCCTACACGGCCGGTAAGTGCAGGATGGGTACCAAACATAACCAACGGGTCATGCATCACAAAATTAATACCAATGCCCGATTCACGCGTGAAATTACCAGAACCCAAAATAGGTTTATTGCGTTGAATTGGGATGTTGGAAAGTTTCGATAACAAATCACCCAGTTCCGGCAATTTATCCATACGGTAACCCGTGTCATAACCATAAAGAAGATCAAGACCGAGCATCAATTCTTCCAGCGCTGCATTACCAGTTCGCTCGCCCAAACCATTTCCGCAAGAATGAACACATTCTGCGCCAGCGGTCACAGCTGCAAGTTCAGTTGCAACGCCCATACCGAAATCATTATGTGTATGGATTTCAATCGGCAGTGACGTCATTTCCTTCACCCAACGAACCATATACTTGATCGCTTCAGGTGTTGCACAACCCATTGTATCGACAATGCCAATAGAGTCCGGCGGCGATTCAGCCATAATACCTTTACAAAGATTTTCTAGATCATCCGCGCGTGCTCGTGTCGTATCATAGGGAAAGAATACGGCGTGCAGACCATTTTCCTTCGCATAACGAATGATCGGCGCACTTTTGGCCAATACATCTTTCCATGTCCAGCCAAACTGTGTGACCAATTTCGGATAACCAATTGGCACTTCAATGATAACACCATCCGCACCGCACTCCAGAGCTTTGTCGATATCGGATTTCATTGCTCGCGCAAATGTGTAAATCTTGGACTTCAAGCCGAGTTTAGAAATTTGTTTGATGGCCTCCTCATCCTGAGGTGAAACCGCGGGCATACCAGCCTCAATACGCTCAACCCCAACCTCGTCCAGTTTCCGCGCAATTGCGATTTTATCATCGACCGAGAACACAACACCAGGTGTCTGTTCACCGTCGCGAAGCGTTGCGTCGTGAATCTCTACTTTTTCCGGAAGGTCTAGGGACTTTCTAACCTCTGGCACGAAGTTATACGGACTTACCCAATATTTGCCGTCTTCAAAATGATCTTCGCGCACTTTTATCTCCAATTTATTGTTAGCGTGGACTCTCAAATTAAATTCTAGAAGCTATTTTTCACATATATTTTAGGATTTCAACCAAAAATATCAATATTTTTAAATCTTTAAAATAATCAATTTGCGGCAATTAGCGAGATAAAAAGTTAAGACTTGTATCATTAAATAGCAAATATCTTATTGTTTTTGCTGTATAAATGTGAATTTGAACGAAAATTAGGCAGTCTCATTATTCGTAAAATAGCAACTTGTAATATCCACAAAATATCGATATTATTGCCTCATGATGCCAAATTCTTTTGCCATATCTAATTTTTTATCAGCTGTCGCGCACCGCGGACGGAACATTATTGGTATGTCCCGCGAGGACAGAAAACTCGTCACAAGCGAGAAAGTTATCGAATTGTGTCACAAACTTCTCTCAAGTAAGGGTGAAGCATCGGGCATAGCCCTGTCATTTGAAATTCTCGATTGTTATCAATATCTACCGCCAGAAGAAAAATTTCTATTCTTTAAAGCCTTGCTCAGCGAGTTTTCTGCGCCGCAAGAATTGGCGGTTCACGCAGCTCAAGCTTATCTAGAAAGCCCTTCTGATAGCAATTTAGCGCTTTTGTCCGAAATCAGCGAACCGATGCGACGACGTCTTATTCTAAGACTTAATCAAGCAGATAATGCGACTTTATTGCTCATTAAAATGCGCGAAGATCTGTTAGAATTCATCAAGGATGATCCAAGCCTTAAAGATGTTGATAGAGATTTCAAAAAACTATTCACATCCTGGTTTAACGGCGGCTTCTTAAATTTAAAGCGTCTTGATTGGTCAAGTTCAGCTTCTATCTTGGAAAAGATCATACGTTATGAGGCCGTGCACAATATGGCTGGATGGGATGATTTGCGTAAACGCCTTGATCCACCAGATCGCCATATCTACGGATTTTTTCATCCTCGCCTAAAAGAAGAGCCACTGATCTTTGTCGAGGTTGCACTGACCACTGACAAACCTCAGGAAATTGGATTTATTTTAGAGGATGAGCGGGTATTTTTAGAGGCTGAAACAGCCAAAACCGCCACATTCTATTCCATCTCCAACTGCCAAAAGGGCTTAAGGGGCATCCCATTGGGAAGCTTTTTAATCAAACAAGTCGTCGAGGATCTACGCGAAACCTTCCCAGCTTTGGAAGAATTCGTCACGCTCTCTCCGATCCCTGGATTTGCAAAATGGCTCAACACCCTTTTAGATAATGAAGCAATCGACTTGCCGTCAGATGTAAAATCTTCATTGTGGGAACTCAAAACAGGCGAATGGCTCAACGATGAGAACGCGATTGCAAGAATAACCCCAATTGTGCATTCAGCGATCGCTTACTACATTACCTTAGAAAAAGATCGCCGGGATCTTCCACTTGATTCAGTTGCTAAATTTCATTTAGGCAATGGTGCACGTTTAGAACGGACCAATTGGCCTGCTGATCTGTCTCAAGCCGGCTTAAAAAATTCATTTGGTGCAATGGTCAATTATGGCTATCGCCTCAACGAAATTGAACGAAATCATGAACGATTTGTTGAAAATGGTGAGATTTCTGCCTCTTCAACCGTAGCTCGGTCGGCAAAAACCTTTCAAAACAACCTAATCTTGTTGGAAACCGCTATCAATGATATTGCGTAGACAATCAAAATGGAGCTATGCATTTGGATTAAGCCCGGCCTGAACCTTTGACGAGATGTGAGCATTGATTTGAAAAACGTAGACAGAAAAATCGAAGAGTTGGACAAACAAGCATCAGCGGCTAATAATAGCGATGTCACGTCATCGCAATCAATGACAAGCCGAGCATATTCTCGATTACGTGATGATATCATTTCAGGGGTTTTAAAACCCGGACAAAAATTGAAAGTTGAAAAACTTCGTCAGGAATATGAGGTCGGTTCAAGCCCGGTTCGCGAAGCACTTAGTCTTTTAACTTCAGATCACTTTGTTGAACGTATGGATCAACGCGGGTTCCGTGTTGCATCCGTTAGCGCATCTGAGTTTGGGGAACTACTTAAAACCCGCTGCTGGCTTGAAGAACGAGCACTTCGTGAATCCATCAAAAATGGCCAAAGCGGCTGGGAAGAGCAAGTCGTACTCGCCACCTATCGTTTATCGCGCGTTCCTCGCACAGAAGATGGTGATCATTTCATCGCAAATGTTGAATGGGAAAAGCGCCATAAACACTTTCACATGACATTGATATCCGCATGCGGCTCAAGCTTTTTGCTTAAATTCTGCGACCAGCTTTATGATCAAAATGTAAGATATCGCCAGCTCTCCGGAAAAGCAGCTTACCCAATGCGTGATGTAACTGCCGAACATGGTGCAATTTGCGATGCAGTGCTCGCACGAGATGAAGATCTAGCAGCTAAACTGCTCATCAATCACTATGATAATACCGGCAATTTCTTGAAGGAGAACATGGCTGACTAATTAGTAAGTCAGCCATATCTAAATCGATCGCTAGGCTTGTTCTTTTCCAAGCACAAAATCAAAATCAACTGTGAAGAACGGCATGGTAACATTTTCACCGATTTCCAAACCTGCCGGAATTTTTGACTTATCAGTTTGCTCAACATATTCCATGATGAGTTTTTCTCTCACACCAAAGACTGCATCATTATCAAGATAAGGATCATCGCTTGGGAACACCTCTGTTACCAATGAGCGATAACCCGGCGCTGTGATAATAAAGTGCAAATGCGATGGACGCCATGGATGGCGACCGGTGGCCTTTAACATCTCACCAACGGATCCATCAATCGGCACAGTATAAGGCGCTGGGCGAACTGTTGTAAGCTTATAAACCCCATCTTCGCCAACCACCATGTGACCACGAAGATTATATTCCGGCTGCTCGTTGTCCTGGTTTGAATAAAGACCATTATCCGCTGTTTGCCAGATTTCGATCTCAGCCCCGGCAATAGGATTGCCCTCTGGGTCAGTTACCTTACCCTCAACAATCACGGTTGCTCCGTCATTATCGCGCTTTAAATCTCCGCCAACAGCTAGATCAGGTGCGCCGAGAATATGAAACGGCCCAAGCACACTTGAAGGTGTAACGCCCTCAGGGGAATGCACCATATCAACGAGGGACGAAAGTCCTAAAACATCTGATAAAAGCACAAACTCATTGCGCTCGTCATCGGTCATCTCACCGGTAAAGCGTAAAAACTCAAGCCCTCGTCTCCATTCGTCGTGGGATAGATTTGTTTCACGAACGAAATCATGCAGATGATGCACAAGACGATCCAAAATGAATTTTAAACGTTCATCTGTTTCCGGTTCGCAATAATCCAAAAATGCTTGGGTAATTGTATCTTTTGTTACTGTGCGCATTTAAGGCCTCCAATTTTCTAGTTCAAAATCCCGATAGATAGAACTGGGTATTTAATAATGAGAATAAGAACGAGCAGCATGATCACCGCAAATGGGAAGGCTCCCATAAAGACGTCTTTGAGAGAGATCTTTGGATCATTTAGCGTTGCTTTGATTACGAAACATGAGATGCCTAGCGGCGGCGTTAACAGCCCGATCTCAGCACCGATTACGGTCACAATCCCAAACCACACTAGGCTCAGCCCCATCGATTCAATCAGTGTTAAAAACAATGGCACAACAATCAAAATGATCGAGGCTGTATCCAAGATGGTTCCCAGGAATAGCATCAATAAAACATAGATGATCATGACGGTGACAAAACCGAAATTATACTCCTGCAAGAACGCGTTCAATTCGTTGGGCAAACCAGCGTAACCAAGCATGCGACTGTAAAGCGATGCCATGAGAATAAGGAACAAAATAGAGGCTGTGATATGACCTGTTTCAATCGCTGTTTGCCACAAACCTTTCCAGGTAATCTTTTTACGCATAAGTGCGATGATTAATGCAACAAACGCACCTGCTGCACCAGATTCAACAGGTGTCAGCCAGCCTGTATATATGCCACCCAGAACGACGGTAATCAGGAATAATATCGGAACAGTTTTATCAAAGACTTCAAACCATGTTAGCTCATCAATTTCAGTACTTTTAACGTTTTGACCGATGAAAGATGGCCAAAATCTACCCGCTAACAAAATACCAATAATATATGCAGCAGTCAGCACCAAACCGGGCACAATTCCAGCGAGGAACATCTCGCCGACAGATTGCTCCGCCACAAAGGAATAGATAATTAGCATCGCACTTGGCGGTATGATCATCCCCAAAACTGACGAACCTGCAACAACGCCCACTGCAAATCGAGGATTATAGTTTAGTCTCTTCATCTCAGGCACTGAGATTTTAGTAAACACAGATGCAGATGCAATTGATGATCCAGTAACGGCCGCAAACACTGCGTTTGCACCCACGGTTGCCATACCGATACCGCCGGTAATTTTGCGAAAGCCGCGGCTCATAACCGTATAGATATCAGTGCCTAACCCCGCCCTTGAGACGAGCAAGCCCATAACAGTAAACAACGGAATTGTTGCAAAGGCATATTCTTCCACACCGTCGCCCACAGCAACTTTTAAGAAGTTAAAGGCAAGGATAGATTTGCCTGAAATCAACCAAATAGATACAAACGAAACCAACCCCAGCGCGATCGGAATATACATACCGATATAAACGAGGAAGATGATTGCGACGACTGAAAAAGCACCAATTTCTACAGGGGTCATGACAAGCTTCTTTTTTGGAGTTTATTCTTCATTAGGCTTCAACATCTTTTGCTGCATTAGCCATTGCTTTTTGATGACTGCCGAACAATTGAGCTTGTTCAGTATCAAGAAGAGCCTTCAGGATAAAAATAATAGCACAAAGCGTTACGCTGAAAGCTATTGCCAGCTTAACAGGCCAGGTTGGCGCGGTGAAAATTCCAGGCGTACCCGCATATTCACAACGACCAAATGCATCGGATAAATCCTGCATAAAATTACCCGTCAAAGGTGGGCCAAATTCCGGCGCGACGAAAAACGAGCAAGTCTCATATGATTCAACAAATTCAGGCCACACTGTCCATGCAATCAGCACCATGAAAATACCCGCAACAAAATCAATAATCCGCGAAATATTCCGTGCCAATTTTGGTTTAAAACCATTCATAAGATGCAAAAACCCATCAGACCGCGTTAAACGATTTGACCTGACAACATCGGGTAATTGCAAGAAAACGATGAGTGCCAGAGAAAATATCACAAGCTCTACAACACCATTAATGGGGTCATGGAAAATGCCTCTGGCAACTACATCAGCGTTTAAGATCGCAACGAGTGCGAAAATCAACATCGTGCCAATTGTATTTGCGACGATTGCAACATTAATTGACCCAGTGAAAAACCGGCGAAAGAACGCTGTAATCATAAATTTTTCCTCCGCCGATCAGCTTCTTAAAGTTCTGCTGCCCAGTCACGCAATGGTGTGAAACCTGCGTCTTTAAGCTTGCCAATGTATGATTTCAGCATATCAGAGCCAGGAGCACCTTCTGAATCAAGCTTCTTTGCCCAGTCAACGGCAATGTTTGGCATTGAATCAGCCCAGGCTTTACGTGCCTCGTCACTCATTTCAACCACTGTACCGCCGCCTGCTTTAAAGGCTTCAATGGATTCAGCTGCACGATCCATCGCGATACCTGCAACATGGTCACGATACTCAAGAGCTACTTGTTGAAGTACTGATTTCACATCATCTGGAAGTTTATTCCAAACATCTTTGTTGATTGTCACTGTTTTAGAATTCACAGCACCCAAATCCACTTTTAGCATGTAAGGAGCAACTTCAGCGATTTTAAATGTTTTCGCAGCTTCAGGCCACAGCATTGCAGCTTCTGTCACACCAGTTTGGATCATGTTATAAAATGTTGGAAGACCACCACGCACACCAGCTGCGCCGTTAATACCCTCAAGATATCTTAGGTTATAACCAGCACCTGCAACTTTTTTACCTTCAAGGTCAGAAAGCGAGTTGATCGGAGTTTTTGAAAACAGCTGATAGGTATCAAGCACCACACCTGTTGCCAAATAAACTTGGTTTTCAGCATCAAGTTCTTTTGCCATTTGCGGATATTCGCGCGCGATCTCGTCAACGGCTTTAGCAACGACACGCGCATCAGCTGCAATAAACGGTGTTACCGCAGAAATACCTTGGCTCGGTAGTTTTGAGTTGTGGAAAATTGTTGTCACAATGCCAATGTCGCCCAAACCAAGTTGAATGCCCTCTAGAACACCACGAGGCTTAACAATTGTACCACCGTATCCTTCTTGCCATTTGATTTCGTATTTGCCACCAGCTGCTAGCTCTTCATTTACCCGTGGTATGAAGAAACCCGAAAATTCCTTTACCCACATAGAGCGCTCTGGATAGCCGTCGATCGCGATCATATTAATCGTCTCAACAGCTGATGCCGGCGTTGTGTGAACAACAGTGTTTGCACCCAGTGCCAACGCTGCAAGCACAACACTTGTCTTACTTATTTGTTTTACGAGTTTTAACATTTTTTCCTCCCGAAATGTGTCCGAACTCAACATGGACTTCAAACTAAATATAAATTGATGAAACGGAGCCTCCTCAGACCACTTCAAAAATCTTGTGTTTCATCTAATCGTTTTTGCGCATCCAATTCTCTTCAATCTCAGTACCCGCCTGCTTGAAAAGCTTAGATAACGGGCAATATTTTGAAACTTCTTCTGCTAGTTTAGATAATTCAGCATCGGTCGCTGTACCATCAGCTTGAACCGTAAGCTTGATCTTGACAAACGGCACATCGATCTCCTCCTGAAGCGTAACACCGCGACGGTCAAAATCACAAACTGCTGAAATATCCAAATGGCCAATATCTATTAAAAGTGACTCTGCACATTTATGGGCAATGACATTGGTACATCCAATCAGTGCAGAAAGAGCTGTATCGGTTGGTGTGGGCCCTTTATTTGTACCACCACGGGCTTCCGGCTCATCAATGGCAAAATTTAAATCACGCACCGCAACATTTGATAAGGAATGCGATGGGCACTCTGCCTTCGCTCTTAATTTAACGGTCATTTGCGGTTTAATATCAACCATTAAACAACCTCACATACGTCGTCGAAATCAAAGCGCGGTAAACGTTGGAACAAAGCTGTCTCATCAGCGTAACCAATATTACAGAGGAAATTCGACTTAATTGTTGTGCCTTTGAAAAACTCTTCATCAATGATTTTATTTGAAAAACCAGACATCGCACCGATATCAAGACCAAGAGCACGTGCAGCAATCATCAAATATCCACCTTGCAATGTGGAGTTTCTAAATGCCGTTTCTTCTGAATATTCTGGCTTGTCTTTAAATAGATGTCGTCTATCTTCATGCGGGAATAGCTTTGGCAATTCTTTCCAAAACTCAGTGTCATAAGCGACAATAACTGTAAGTGGCGCTCCCATCATTTTCGGCACATTTGCAGGCTTTAAAGATGTAGCAACTCTTTCCTTGCCTTCAGGCGTTTTGACAAAAACAAAACGTGCGGGACACCCATTCATGCTTGTCGAACCCATTTTAACGATATCGTACAATTTATGAACAACATCATCGGCGATTGGTTTTTCTGTCCAAGCGTAATGGGATCGAGCACCAGATAGAATAAGCTCAATAGATGCTTCATCCAAATGACTGATTTTAGCTTTTAGATCCCGCGCATCCTGCTGGGCCGCTTCGCGCAGCTTTGACAACTCTTCACCGGTGGGTGCACTATTTGGCACATTCATATTCATTAAACGCTTCCCGAACTCATATGAAAATTAACTTTCAATTTTCTGATTTTCAAAAATACCCACATTTATACCCATTCGTCAATAAATATCGATATTTTTTATTTGACGCAGCTTCATTATAAACTATGGTTTTGAAGAGAATGTGGAGGAAATCGAAAAATGCCAAGTTGGAAAGACTACCGACAAACATCAAAAGAGCGCGGATCGCTTGCGTTTGAGTTATATATTGTAGAATCAACACCTGCCCTACCCCCTGAACAGATGCTCGCAATCCTACCAGAACATTTAGCCTATCAAGGTGAAATGGAAGCGCAAGGAAAGCTGTTTCTTGCCGGACCGCTTTCTGACCCGACAGGTGAAGAAATGAGCGGAGGCGGTATGATTGTCTACAATGCAAGTTCTTTAGAAGAAGCAACCCAAATAACGGAAAACGATCCTATGCATAAAAAAGGTGGGCGCACTTTCACAATTCGCCGTTGGTTGGTCAATGAAGGTTCGTTTTCACTGAATATAGGTCTTTCAGCACAACGTGTGTCACTCGCAAAGAACTAGCGGCAATATAAACTATACTAGCATCAGCCTTCGTCGCGTCGCCATTTCGTTTGCGGCGCTTCACCTGCGCTAAGCAAAACAGGATAGGCCACAGATGTCAGATGCGAGTTTATGCGTTTAAGATCTCTCAACACATCTAAATGCAAGCTACTTGTGGTCAGCGTATCAGTATGACCTGATCCTAACCGCTGAAAATGTGTCTCAATGGAATTGCGTTCAAGCTCGCTCACGATTGGTTTGGTTTGAACCAGTTGGCGGGCAAGATCCGCGTCATCTGATATGAACGTATTGATAGCCAACTCAAAATTGTGCGATACAGCCTCCAACAATTCTTCGATTTCTGCCCATCCCTCTTTTGAAAATTGTGAATGTTGCTTGATCTTTTTTGCCGCTAAACCCATCAAACCAGTATCGATGATATCACCAATATGTTCCATGTTTGCGGTAAAGCTTAACAAATCCATAGCTCGTTTGGTTTCATCTTCACTTAGCTCTCGCTGCAAAATTTGTGCTGTATAAAGCTTAATCGCATCAAACAAACGATCAACGTCATCATCCATTTCAGATATCGCTTTGCGCTTATCATCACTGTCAAACTTCAGAACAATATTGACCCCGCGCAACATATCTTGCGTCTTATCAGCCATAGAAAGTGCTTCACGCTTTGCACAGGCCAACGCTTCGCCCGTTGAGCTTAAAAGATTTTCATCGAGATATTTAGGACCACATTGGGCATGGTCAATCTGATCATCAGGTAAAACACGATCCGCGATAAACAGAAAGAGCTGTGATGTGATAAGCCCTATCAATGCGACCGCAACATTTAAAGCAATATGAACCGCGATCGGTATCATATTTAACGGTAATTGTTGGCTCAATTGCATTACGAATAGATCAACACAAAAATATGCAATCATCACGCCAATCGTTCTGATCATGAGGTTCGCTGTAACCGGAATACGCGCATTTTTCGATGATTGCCAATTGGCAATAACAGGCAACAAGCCGCTGCCGACATTAGCGCCCAGCACCAAATATATCCCCGCCTCAACCTTAAATGATCCTGCAGCGACCAAACCCACAGTCAACAGAACAATGGCAAGACTGGAATGCGCTAAGTAGGTCATCATTAGACCAATAATCAACAGCAGACCTGAATGAGATGATAAAATATCAAGGATAGCTACAAACTCAGCATTTCCAGTTAAGAGCGCGGCGCTGGCGGAAATTAAGGACAAAGACAATAAGATCAAACCCAAGCCCGTAAAAGCTCGAGATATACCTCGAACTTTACTGCTCTGACTTGATAAAAATCCAAACACGCCAATTATGAACAATATAGGAACAAGCTCGGTTATCTTTTGAGACGCGACCAACACAGCCAAAGCGGTTCCCACATCAGCGCCAAGCATGATCAAAAAAGCCGTTGCGGTCGCCATAACATTTTGCGCTGAAAAAGAAGCCGCGATCATTGCTGTTGCCGTGCTACTCTGTAATGCCACCGCGACAATCAAACCAGATATGAACGGAGCAAACAACTTACCCTCGGCGCGTCTTGCCCAGCGCTTAAGAACAGGTCCGTATGATCGCATCACTCCCGTGCGAACCATACGAAGCCCCCATAACAACAGCGCAACAGAGCCTAATATATTGATTAAAGTTGCCAATAAAACATGCTTTCTTTCAAAATTATTCAATATTGAAATAAGGTAATACCAAGACGAAAATCGCCAAGGCTTTCAAAAAATTATCAGCTTGAAAGCAAGGCTTTTGTTCGGGCGGGAAAATCAGTGATGATGCCGTCAACACCAAATTCTATCATTCTTAAAATGTCTGCCTCTTCGTTGACAGTCCAAACATTTACGATCAATCCAAGTTGCTGTGCCAAAGCGACATGGTCTTTTGTAATATCTTGGAAAAAGGGCGCCCAAATTTGCCCCCCAAGCCCCTTTACTATACTTGGCAAAACACTATCCCGACCAGACCAATCAGCGCCTGCCATCCAAGGAGAGTGTGGATAAATATTCGGCTGCATAGGTGGATTGGGCCGGTCGAAATAACTCAAAAATCCCAAAGTAATCTGGCCATCTAAACGACGGCATTCTGTCAAAACACGCCAGTCAAAGGACGAAATGATTGCGTGTTCACTTACATTAAATTTCTCAAGTGTATTTATTACAGTTCGTGCTAGACCTGACGGACTATCCCCCAAATCGGAGCGGTTTGCATATGATTTGATTTCAATATTTGCAACGAAGTCTGATTGCTCGCTCAACCATTCACAAAATGTCTCTAAAGTCGGAACGCTCACATCATCTAAGACAAGTTGATCTGGAAACTTTTTCTGATAATCGGTACCTGGTTTTAACGCACCTAAATCGTATCGCATTAAATCAGAATAGGTGCTTTCGATAATTTTGGGACCTGTTTGATCAAGCCATTTGCCATTTTTATCCTTGGCCAGATTGACCGAAATTTCCGGATCATGGTGGAGAATAGCAACAGAATCAGCCGTATTTTGAACATCAATTTCAACCGCATAAATTCCATTCGCTACCAGATGCCGAATACTTGGCATCGTATTTTCTGGCAACTCGCCACGCGCGCCACGATGACCGTAAATCAGCGGTTTAGCTGACGAGCCGAGTAACTTGTCACGAAGAAATTGGGAGTGGATCATCCAATCCGCTTTCCTGTTTCTGTATTAAACATATGAACATTTTGCGCATCAATTGAGAGGCGGATTTCTTCGCCAGCATTCGAAATTTTATGCACTCCCGGAGCGCTCGCAGTAAAGGGCTCATCCCCCAATTTACCGTGTAACAAAGTGTTTGCACCAAGCGGCTCTGATTGAAACACATTAACGACAAGCGACCCATTTGGATCAATTACTACATGCTCTGGACGCAACCCGACTGATACCGCACCATCAGCGGTAGTCGTGCCACAAATCTCAGCGTTTCCAACCCATACTTTGCCAGATTTTACGCTGCCTGAAACAATATTCATTGCGGGGCTACCAATGAATTGTGCAGTAAATAATGTTTGAGGCTTTTCATAAACATTAAGCGGCGATCCCACTTGTTCTGCAATCCCTGCATTCATCACAATCATACGATCGGCCATCGTCATGGCCTCCACCTGATCGTGAGTAACGTATAAAGAGGTGATACCCAAATTGGCCTGAAGTTGCTTAATTTCAAGCCGCATCTGGACCCGTAATTTTGCATCCAAATTAGAAAGCGGCTCGTCAAACAAAAACACTGCAGGCTCACGTACAATTGCACGCCCCATCGCCACACGTTGACGCTGCCCGCCTGAAAGCTCTTTTGGCTTACGATCAAGGTAAGGCTCAAGTTGTAGCAGCTTTGCAGCCTGTTGCACTTTTTGCTCAATTTCAGTGGCTGACACTTTCGCAATTTTTAAACTATAGGCCATGTTCTGGCGCACAGACATATGCGGGTAAAGCGCATAGTTTTGAAAAACCATTGCAATGTCGCGATCCATCGGTTCTTTTTCATTCACCCGATTCCCATCAATTTGGATTTCACCCTCACTGATAGTTTCAAGACCTGCAACCATGCGCAAAAGTGTTGATTTACCACATCCTGATGGCCCAACAATTACAATGAATTCACCATCTTCAATATCGACGCTGACACCATGAATAACCTCAGTTTTTCCATAGCGTTTTTTAATGTCATTTAGACTTACAGTTGCCATTTATTTCTCACTATCTACTAGTCCGCTGATGAACAATTTCTGCATAGAAATCACCACAACAACTGGAGGGATCATCGCTAAAATTGAAGTTGCCATAATGACCGGCCAATCAGCAGTATCATCGCCAGAAGGGAACATTTGCTTGATACCCATCACAATCGTGTTCATGTCAGGTTCTGTTGTGATCAACAAAGGCCACAAATATTGGTTCCAACCATAAATGAACAAAATCACAAAGAGCGCAGCGATATTGGTGCGGCTCATGGGTATAATAATATCAATGAAAAAGCGCATCGGTCGCGCGCCATCCACGCGGGCAGCCTCGGCTAATTCATCCGGAATTGTCATGAAAAACTGACGAAATAAAAATGTAGCTGTTGCTGATGCAATAAGCGGAAATATCAAGCCCGAATAACTGTTGAGCATGCCAAATCCAGCCACCACTTCATATGTGGGGACAATACGAACTTCTACTGGCAGCATCAACGTGATGAAGATCATCCAAAAGAAAGTCGTACGGCCGGGGAATTTAAAATACACGATGGCGAACGCTGACAAAAGCGAAATGATGATTTTGCCAACAGCAATACCGATAGCCATCACAAGAGAATTAAACAGCATAGTTGCAACGGGCACATTCACACCTGAAAACAACGCACGTGTGTAGTTCTCAATGAAATGATCACCCGGCAGTAGCGGCATTGGTGGTTTGACAATCTCAGGCTGCGTGACTGTGGAAGCTACAAAAGCCAACCAGATCGGGAAGAAGATAATCAAAATTCCAAAGATCATCAACGCGTGGGTAAGCCACAATGACCCACCTCTGTTTTCCACCATTCCAGGTGCTGGTTCTTTTACAATCTTGCTCATTAGTAATGCACCTTCTTCTCAACGAATTTAAATTGCAGAACAGTAAGCGTGCCAACAACAAGTAATAAGATAACAGATTGTGCAGCAGAAGAACCTAGATCCTGACCAACAAACCCATCGGAGAAGACTTTATAGACCAAGATTGTTGTTGATTGCTGCGGGCCACCTGATGTGATGGTATGAATAACCCCAAATGTTTCAAAGAAGGCATAAACGATGTTCACCACTAATAAGAAGAACGTGGTTGGAGATAAAAGTGGCAACACGATTGTGTAAAATCTGCGCCAAAATCTGGCTCCATCAATCGCCGCAGCCTCAATCACCGAGCGCGGCACTGCTTGTAGCGCTGCGAAGAAAAACAAGAAATTGTAGCTAATGCGTCCCCAAGCTGATGCAACAACCACCAGCCCCATGGCCTCCTCGCCATTTAAAACATGGTTCCAATCATAACCCAATTGCCCCAAATACCAGGACACAATACCCACACGGGTATTGAACATAAACAACCAAAGAACACCCGCAATGGCCGGCGCCACCGCATAAGGCCAAATGAGCAATGTTCGATACGTAGCTGCACCCTTAATCAATCGATCTGCTAAAACGGCAAGAAACAATGCCGGCACCATAGAAACAATAGTCACAAGGGTTGAGAAAAGTGCGGTCGTCCCAAACGACGTCAGATAATATTTATCAGTCAATAGAAATTCAAAATTACCAAACCCAACAAATTGGGATGATAGCCCGAAAGGATCGGGTATAAACATTGACTGCCAAATGGCCTGCCCTGCCGGATAAAAAAAGAAAATCCCTGAAATCAAAATCTGCGGGAACACCAGACAAAGCGGCAACAACCAGCCGTTAAAACGAACACGTTTTTCCATAAGCTTGATCCAATTTTGCGGGCTGCCGGACTAAACCAAATAATCCGGCAACCCTATGCTTGGGAGACTAGCGGTTAGCTTGCTCAAAGCGACGTAGCAATGGATTGCCACGCTCTACGGCGCTATCAAGTGCTTCTTGAGCAGTTTTGTCGCCTGACCATACGGCTTCCAACTCTTCGTCGATAATGCCACGGATCTGATCAAATGAACCTAAGCGCAAGCCTTTTGAGTTTGCAGTTGGCTCTTTTGCAGTCATCTGAATAACGGCAATGTCAGTTCCCGGGTTATCGTTGTAGAACCCATCAGCTTTGGTCTTGTCACCAGCAGCTGATGTGATCGGCAGATAACCTGTATCCTGGTGCCATTTGGCTTGGATGTCAGTTGAAGACAGGAAGTTTAAGAATGCAGCAGTTGCCTTGTATTCATCAGCATCATGTCCTTCCATGACCCATAATGATGCACCGCCGATAATTGTATTTTGCGGCGCGCCAGCAGCTTCTGACCAATATGGCAATGGACGCACTTCAAATTCAAATTCAGCTTCGCTTTTAATACCAGCGTAACCTGCTGAACTTTCAGTAAAGAGTGCACATTCGCCGGCACGGAAGTTTGCACCACCTTCATTGCGGCGACCAGCGTAGAAGAATTTACCCTCTTTAGCCCAGTCACCCATTGTTTGAATGTGCTTAACTTGTAGCGGGCTATTAAATGAAAGCTCTGTATCCAAAGCAGCAAAACCATTGTCTTTCGTAGCAAATGGAGTGTTGTGATAAGCAGAGAAATTTTCCAAATGGATCCAGCTCTGCCAAGCAGTTGTAAGTGGGCACTCAGAACCAGATGCTTTTAACGTATCGAGAACCTCACCGACTTTTTCCCAAGTAGACAAGTCAACATCGCCAGCAATACCAGCTTCTTTAAGAGCATCCTTATTGACCCAAAGAACCGGTGTTGAAGAGTTAAATGGCAAAGAGAGCATTTGCCCATCTGTTGATGTGTAATAACCTTTAACAGAACCAATAAACGCATCCTGATCAAAAGTTGCACCAGCATCGCTCATAACTTCAAACACAGGTTTAATCGCACCTTTAGCACTCATCATTGTGGCCGTTCCGACTTCAAACACCATCAAGATATTTGGCTGCTCGCTAGCGCGGAATGCAGCAATACCTGCATTGAGTGTTTCAGAGTAATTACCTTTGTGAGAAGCTGTAACTTTATAATCGCTTTGACTGCTATTGAACGTTTCAACTTGCTCGGCAACTAAATCACCAAGACGACCAGTAAACGCATGCCAGAATTGAATTTCTGTCTGAGCCACAGCCAAAGTTGGCGTGAGCGCAGTTGAACAAAGAGCCACAGCTCCCAGTACTAAATTCTTCATAAGTATCCTCCCAGATAAAAAGTTTGTCTCGAAATAAAACGCCATATTGCGGTATCGATACGTGACCATAGTTCAGAAAAATGTATAATTCAAGGGCGTTTTTATTGCATTTTATATAACATAATGTTATAAAACTACCATAATTAGACCTTGGGAGGCAGTTTTGGAAGGTCCAATCCGAATAAGACAGCTGGAAGCGCTCAATGCACTTGCAGACCATGGAAGCATGACAAAAGCAGCGGAATCGCTCAAGATTTCACAACCTGCTGTCAGCCGATTATTAGCCGATCTAACCAAAGATTTAGGCTTTAAATTGTTTCACCGCCAAGACGGCAGAATACACCTGACACAAGAAGCCAAATTCTTATTGCCCGACATCCGCCGGGTATTGGAATCCATGTCATTCATCACAGAAGCAGGGCGCAATCTATCCAACCAGAAGGCTGGCCATATTCGCATTGCTTGCCTTCCCGGCTTTGCAACAAGTCACCTACCGGCAATCATTGCAAAGTTCATGGCTGATCGCCCCGGAGTAACAATCACCGTTGAACCAGATCGACCTGAACGTATTTTGGAATGGATTGTCGGCGAACAATTTGATTGCGGCATAACCGATGGCTTTGATGGACACCCGGCAATTGAACACGAAACAATCTCGGTGCGTTCAGTCTGCATTTTCAAACAAGGGCATAAGTTGGAAAAATGCAAAGTGATTACTCCCGAAGATCTGCGCGATCAGCCGATTATTCACACAAGACGCGATAGCACCTTTTTCGGTTCAATCGATGAGGCATTTAAAGCCGCAGGGGTTCCGTTAAAACCTCATATTGAGATCAGGCAATTTACAGCCGCTTGCGAGCTGGTTAAAAATGGAGCCGGACTTTCAATTGTCAGTGAACTTGATGCGCAAAGTTATGTTGGACAGGGGGTAGATTTTCGCCCATTTGAACCAAGTATACCGCACAAATTATCACTCGTGCGTCCCATTCATCGTCACCCTTCAAAACTGACGTTGGAATTTATGGCCATGTTTGAGGAGAGCCTTGAAAACTTACGCATGGACGCGTAAAAATTATATCGTTCCAAGTTTTTCATCCGATCGCAACGTCGTAACTTTCGCGATCAATTGCCCATCATCTCGTTTTATGAATACATCACGCTCAGTTGCGAAAAGACTTAGCGAAGTGTTGTAATCAGCGTTACCTAGATAAATGACATTTCGCCGTAGCAAAGGTTTTATGTCGGCGTTGTTGTAACTTTCAGCGCGTTCGGCATATTTCGAAAAGCTAGGAAAATATAGTAGCCCCACCGCATTAAAATCCAATGATCTGCATGGAGCTACGTCAAAAACTGGTTTTGCGAGACTCATATTGCCAATTGGTTCCCTTGCAATGGACCTAGCGCGATTTGCAAGTGCCTTTAGTGAATCTGGCGCAGTTTCCAAAAACAATTGCGGCATAAACTTATTTCGGACAATCGATCTGTTAGATTTATCATTGCCATGGGAAACAAATGTGGAAATCATTTGCAACGAAGCAATAACCTTACCGCAGCAAAAAACATTATGAAGTGAGCCAATTTGATGTGCACATACTTGGTATAGATGAGAGCTGATTGTGACTTTTTTCGCGAGCAGATTAACCACTGGGGTAAGAGAAAGAGATGTTGTGCAAAACGCTGCGTAAACTGCATTCCCATTCACATCTTCAAATAAAGCCTGGGTTTGCCCCATAGCTTTTGCAATCAAAGACCAGTGAACATCGCCAGCTGTTTTTAAAAACCACTGCTCTGACAATCCATCGGGCTGCAATTGCGCCATCCCCAGCGTATATTCCATAGACTGGAATATGGCCTGATGCTTTGATTGTGCGAAGACTGCAACCTTGTTCATTCCGCAGCAACCACCGTATCTCGACGTAAACTTTTCTCAATATGGTCGGCTAAATAGCGGCCGTCTTCATCAATCGACAAGAACCTGCCTGAACCCCATTTGTTAAGCCATCCAAGACCAATGAAATAAAAGCCCGGAACATGACATACCCCGCGATCATAGACGGGACGTCCTTTTTCATCAAAAACATCGACCCCAATCCAATCGTAATTTGGTCTAAAACCAATCGACCAAATGACCGACGTAACACCCAGTTCATAAGCATTAATTTCTGTAATCTCGGTATCAGGCTGCCACAATTTCTCAAACGGCTTTTCTTCAGGTGCAGAAATATTCTCTTTTGCAATATAGCTGTCAATCGCGTCACAAATCCCAAGATAACTCTTGTCTGCGTCATCAAGGTTTTTACCAAGATCTGGTGCAAACTGAATTTTTTCTGCCTCCATATCCGATAAAGAGCCATATAAGCTGATATCACTCTCAACCACAAAGCGCCTAAGATCAATTTCCTTGCCGCCATCTCGACCTGACATGTAGTGGTTTGTTTGGCTGAGCGCTTTATGTGGATCTGGATGCTCCGCAATTGTAATATCATAATGGCCCATATCATAGAGCCAATCAGTTGCATCGCGGCCACGATATTGCCTCGGACTGCGCGGTGCGGGACCCACAGCTAAATGCACTTTTCGTCCATCGCGAACGAGATCCTCCATGATCTGTACACCCGATTGCCCAGTACCGACAATTAAACTCGCACCCTGCGGGATTTGTGCTGGGCGTCTATAATCGCGCGAATGCATCTGCATAATTTTCGAATCAAGATTTTCTGCAAAAGGTGGAATAATAGGTGCATCATATCCGCCTGTTGCGATCACGACATGCTCACACCTCCAATGATCTGAAGATGTTTGAACATCATAACCATTTTCATTTTGTCGAACGCTCTTAACTTCAACATTTTCATAGATAGGCGGATTGAAACTTTCCGCAAAACCATCAAGATATTCAACAATCTCGTCTTTAAGCATAAACCCATTCGGATCGCTTCCTTGATACGGAAAACCGGGCAGTCGACATTGCCAATTTGGTGTAACAAGGCAAAAGCTATCCCATCGATTTTCACGCCAGGAATAAAACTTTTTATTCTTCTCTAGAACAATATGCTCAATGCCTTTTTGCTGGAGATACCAACTGACAGTTAATCCGGCCTGACCACCGCCGATGATCACAACCGGAATATAGGTTTCATTCTCATTTTCACTTGCAAATGTCATTTAACACTCCCTTATGAAGACATGGTCAAACATGTGACCTTTGGGTCATCTTCATCTTTAAATTTTTTGATCTGTTCATTAACGCGCGCCAGCTGCCCCATGGCGCGACTGCAAGGATGGCCATATTTGAGCTCAACTCGATCTGATGCAGATTTTAATGCGGTGGTGATACGCAATTGAAAATCATACAGCGAATAAGTCGCTCCAATTGAAAGGTAATTGATAACAACCGTGGAAGGAGAATAGCACCGCTCCTCGCTGTCATCTGGCCATTGAACTGTAAACCAAACTTCAGGCATAACACGCCTCCTTTTTCCCAAGACCCAAATAAGGGTATAGTTGGTAATCCCAGAACTTCTCAGATTGATTTTCAAAAGACAAAGTTACCGATGCGCCTTCATTTACCGCACCAATGATCTGCGCGGTAATGGCATGCGCACCAAATCGTTTGAGGACTTTTTCGGCATGCGATGGTGAGACCGCTAATAAAAATCCAAAACTTGGAAACGAACGCATCCAACGTTCAATGTCGATATCATCGGGCGGTGAAATGAGACCTAGATCAATATCTATTCCCACACCTGAACATTCCGCTAACATCAAGGCGGTCCCTATAATGCCACCTTGGCTGATGTCTTTACCAGCCGATACCAAGCCAGCCTCTGCAAGTTGCGGCAATAATTCTAAATCTGCCCGAAGTTCAGATGATGATTTGTGCTCTGCTGCAAAAAAGTTATCGTAGTTGCGATATCTCCCATGATGATCAATGGCGGCAATTAAAACATCACCCGGCTTTGCATCGAAACTGGTAATCAAAGAATTCGCTCGACCATATATCGATACGGCCATGTTCAACTCATCTGCATTAAAATTTGTATGACCACCTAGGATCGAAACACCATATGCTTTTGCCGCATCGCGCATTCCTTTAAGAAGCGGCTTTGCGATTTCAGCATTTGGCGACCATATTTGATCAATGATGCCAACAGCCCGCCCACCCATTGCAGCAATATCCGAGATATTGACCATGACACCACACCAGCCTGCAAACCATGGGTCATCATTTACAAATTTCGGAATGAAACCCTCACCTGCAAGCAAGTCAAAACCACCGTCATTTCGCATGATAAATGCTGCATCATCACCTGGACGCCCTAAATCCTTTTGCCCAATTTCGAGCTGCCCGACGGCGTCGCAAATTGACAGTTTTGATGTGATAGAAGGGTGGGAACGCAACGCATTTGCTATCCGGATAATATCCATAATGCTACGCCGCTGTTTTATGGGGTCTGTGATACCAACCATCTTCCGGGTGATATGTCGGCGGATAATGGGAAAGATCAGCTGACATGCGCATATGGGCCACGCCATGGCAGTCAATTTGTTCAAGACTATTCCAGCGCATACGCCTAAACAAAATCACATTTTGCATTTGAACATTTGCATTAAACAATCGGCACCCACGCGCATTTGCACTGCGCACAGCAAGACTGATGAGCTCCGCACCCAAGCGACCGACATTTCTGTAAGCGGGATCAACTGCTAATCGCGACCCCCACCAAACCCCGGGTTCGGCTTGGTGAATGCGAACGGTACCAACAACCGAATGCGCTTCATGCGCCAACGTTGATATAGCGACAAGATGCGTTGCAATATCATCGATATCATCGCGATCATGATGTTCAAACAAGCCTTGCTCGTGAACAAAGACGCGCTTGCGCAGATCATAAGCACCCGATGCTTCCCAATTTGTGGATGCAGCACGGATAAAATATCCTGGCGATTGAAATGCGAATACATTTTGTCCCTGTAATTCCATTATATCCATGATCAAATCTTCAGTTTTTCATAGGTGGAAAGTGCAGAACAAGCTCCGCATCGACCGCAGCCTGCTTTGATGTCTTCAGAACGCATGCCAGACTTCGCAATCATGTCGCTCAATGGGCCCAAAATGGAAGAAATAAACTCAGCTTTCGGAGCTGGCAAACTTTCAAGCGGAGTACCAGAGATAGGTACAAACGGAACAACAAATGGGTAAACGCCCATTTTGCATAAGCGATCAGACATGTCCAATATCGCTTCCACCGTATCCCCAAGACCGGCAAGGATATAGGTTGAAACCTGTCCATGCCCAAACACTTTGACCGCAGCTTCAAATGATGAGAAATATTTCTCCAGGGGCACTGTGGCTTTTCCGGGCATTATATCAGCACGCACCTGTGGTGTTACCGCTTCTAGATGCATACCCAAACTATCAATGCCCGCATCGAACATGCGCTGATGCCAGATATCATCAGCCGGTGGTTCGCACTGCCCTTGAATTGGAATATCAACAGCCGCCTTAATTGCTCTCGCACTTTCCACCAAAACAGAGGCCCCACGATCATCCGTTGCAGGGGTACCTGTTGTCATGACCATATGCTCAATACCATCAAGCTCAACAGCGGCTTTGGCCACCTCAGCTAATTGCTGGGGCGTCTTATGTGCAATCGTTCTACCTGCCGCTAAGCTTTGACCAATCGAGCAAAATTTGCAGGTTTTCTTGCGGCTTTCGTAGCGAATGCATGTTTGCAATACCGTCGTTGCTAAAACATTGCGCGAGTGCAGAGTTGCAATTTGATTGTACGGTATACCATCAGCGGTTTTTAAATCATAGAATTTTGGACGACCGGGAAATCTAACACGCGCGACTTCTTGACCATTTTTGGTAACACGCGAAGAACCATCCTGTTCAGGTGCGTCGACCTTAAATGGGCTATTAAATGCAGGCGCTGTATGCACGGGAACCATCACCGTGGTTCCATCGATAGTGAGAGCTTTATGATCAGATGGGCCCGCACCGCCGCGGCGACTTTCATGACCCGCAGTAGGATCATCCAACCGCATGCCTTGAGTTTGTAAATCATTGATGAGTTCAGAGATTGTCATGAGCAAATTCCTTCGATGCAATATCTGCAAATTTGGGCGTATCGGTTTCTACAAATTCCGTTTCATGCAAATGATGAACGGCTGTTTGACGTTGATCGTGAACCAAATGCAAAAGCTCTGGGCGCGCATAATGCCCAACACTATCCATCATGCGCTTTCGTTTTGTGATAAGTTTCATATCCAAATCGGCGATTAAGATCCCTTCTCCATCGGTGATTGGATCAACCACATGACGCCCTTCGGGAGAAATGATGCACGTCATGCAGCCATCGCGAAGCCCCTTTTGCAGGGATGGATCTGGATGTATGGAATGGATCTGCTCTTCCGTGAGCCACCCTGTTGCATTGACCACAAAACAGGCAGCTTCCAATGCATGATGACGCATGCTGACTTCAATCTGCTCGCCAAAAATCGGTCCGACCAAACTACCTGGGAAATGGGCTGCATGAATTTCTTCGTGTTGCGCCATAAGTGCATATCGCGCAAGGGGATTATAATGCTCCCAACATGCCAAAGCTCCAACACGTCCAACTTTGGTGTCAACAACCTTTAGCCCCGAACCATCACCCTGTCCCCAGACCATTCTTTCATGGTAAGTCGGAGTAATTTTCCTGCGTTTTAGAACAATCTCACCACTCGCATCAAACACGAGCTGGGTGTTGTATAATGAACCGTGATCCCGTTCGTTTATGCCCATCACGATGACAGCATTTGCTTTGCGCGCAGCATTTGACAATGCTTTGGTTTCTGCTGAAGGCACAACAACGGCTTCATGATATAAATCAAGATGTGGCTTACCCTGTTTTAGTGGCGGCAAAACAAACGAAAAGTATGGATAATAGGGAATAAATGTTTCAGGGAACACAATGAACTCAGCACCCTTTTGTGCTGCATCATCAATTGCGTTTAACACCCGTTCCATTGTTTTATCACGACCTGAGAGATCAGGCGAGATTTGAACAGCTGCGGCTCTAACAGTATCGGTTCGCATAAACTTCACACTCTGATGAGACAAAATTAGTTAAATTGCCAAGCCGCAAGAGCACGGCCTGACAATGGCAAAGTTAGACAGTCCACGTATCCAAGATAACGGCATCAGCCTTCTTGTGGATAAGAATACAGTCCAAAACATCTTGGGGTGCAATCGGTGTAATACCAGGCAAAAGCGAAGGTTCGCCATGACCGTACAGCGCTTGCAAAGCAAAACGACATGCATACACTTTGCCTCCCTCACCCATGAACTTTTTCAAATTCACAGCAAAGTTTTGATGACCTGGAAATGCTTCATCACCCAAGGTTGGAAAACCGCGTTGAATTCCCAATGTAACACCTGGACCATACAACAAGATTGATGTCTCATAGCCTTTTCGATTTAAACGTATCGCATTGAGAATATTAACTAATCCGATAGAACCTTCAAAGGCTACCGTGTGAAAAGTCACCAATGCCTTTTCACCTTCATCGGCCTTTACATCCTCAAAAACTTTCTCTTCATAATCGACGAAATAATCGCCGTCTTTGTGAGCTTCTTTAGCTACAGCTGGCATTTTAAACTCCTTTTAAATGACAACCAAAGGCTAATTTAAGCTAATTGTATGTGTCAATAATAAGTGCAATATACATACAATAAAAAGTCAATTTAAATACAAACCGCACAATACTTATGCAAAACGACACTTTATATGCACGGCCTGATCTAATTTTGATCAAATTTTCAAGCAACAACGCCTTGAAACACTCAAAAAAATGATCCATACATTGTGCAACAATTGGCCTAAACAATATGCGCGGGGGCGACGAAATATAATGGACTGGAAACCGATTCTTCCAAATGATGGCACACCGAGATATCTTGCCATCGCCGATGCTCTTTCAGAAGATGTGAGACGCGGGGTATTAAAGGTGGGAACGCGACTACCGCCACAACGCAAATTAGCATCAAGACTTGGCATTGATTTCACCACAGTCACCCGCGCCTATGCTGAAGCGCAATCCCGCGGACTGGTAAGAAGCGAAGTCGGGCGTGGTACATTTATCGCTCGTTCATCCCGGCATGGTGCGCAGCCCGATTTAGAGCGCTCAGGTGCGGAAGATTTATCGATGAACATGCCGCCAGAACCCACGGATCCAAAATTGATTGAGGCCATGCAACAAGGCTTGGACTATATTTCAACAAATCTTCTAGGCCTTCTGCGATATCAGACAGCACTTGGGGGTGACAAAGATAAGATTGCAGCATCGAGCTGGCTGTCACTACGTGGCATGGTTCCTAAATTGGAACGCATAGCCGTCACGCCCGGCGCACATGCGACTATGACTGCAATTTTATCTATGATCGCAGATCAAGGTGATTGTATCCTGTGTGAGAAAATCACTTATCCAGGTATTCGCCATATAGCAAAGCTGCGCGGGGTATCACTAATAGGAATTGAGATGGATGAAAATGGTGTGCTGCCGGATGCATTGGAAAGCGCAATTCAACAGCACAAACCTAAGGCGCTTTATCTAAACCCGACACTTCACAATCCAACAACAATTACCATACCAACAGACAGACGCCTTGCCATCTCACAGATTATCAATAAACACGGATTGCAGCTAATAGAGGATGATGCTTACGGCTTCATTCCGGAAAAGGCCCCTGCACCTTTAGCCGTTTCTTCGCCGGATCTAACCTGGCACATAGGTGGTTTGGCAAAATGCATTGGTGCTGGTCTTCGTATTGCTTACACAGTTACACCATCTGCAAAACATACTCTTGCGCTGGCGCAGTCTCTAAAAGCGCTCACAGTGATGCCCTCGCCCATGTCTATGGCACTTGCTACTTGTTGGATTGAGGATGGAACAGCGGATCAGATCAGACGCTTTATTCGCTCGGAAACGGCTATCCGCCAACACATGGCAACCAAAGCGTTAGACGGTCTAGATTTTAATTCTGCAGAGAATGCCTTTAACATTTGGCTGCGATTACCCGAAGGTTCAGCCAGAGCGGAAATCATCGCGAATATGGCAGGCCGACATATCGGCATCATCCCATCGGACGCATTCACGGTTGGCGGTAACGCAGATGAACATGTGAGATTATGCTTGGGCGGCACGGTGGATAGAGACAGACTTCAATCAAGCCTGCACTACCTCTCTCATCTGCTGATGCCGGGAAGCTTTCTAACCGGGTAACCTTCAAGCCATTATGACATGACTTGTTCGACACCATCTAAAATGGAATACACTGGCAAATCAGTCACAGATTTTATGGCAGGTATATAAGGCGGCAGGTTCCCACATTCTATTAGGATCGCGCTGATATCGTTGCGAGCTGACGACAGTTCGATGAGCCTGCTTTTGATAAATTCTTCAATCTCATCACTGCGCAAATCTTTTAACTGGTCTTGTTTGTCTCTTAAAATCGCTTCTGAGAATGCGGTACAATTTTCCATTCCAATGATTTCAACATCCTTCAATTGTATATCCTTGGAAGAAACAATAAGAGATGTAAGATCAGTGCTAGACGCAGTTAATATCAGGACTTTCTGCGCCCCGATTTTTATCTTTATGTCTTTGTAAAGTGACAAAGATGAAACCATCACTGGCACATTAACCGCATCGGCAATTTGCGCCTGTTCCGCATACAAAAATCCGCATGTCGAGGTAATGGCGCTTACGCCTTGTTGTTCTAATGACTGAGCCGCATCGATAAACTGTTGCAGGATATTTGGCGGCATCTGCTGATCATTGACAACATCCAAGCTGCTGACATTTTCAACAATATGAATAACAACATCAGTTGTATAAGTATCAGGGTTCCCTGCATCTCCCAATATTCTGGGAAACTGCGTATCCAACATCAATATGCCAAGTTTCTGATCCATAAAATTAAAGGTCTTTTTCTTTATTGGCGTTCAGCTTTTTGGTGAAAATTGCAGGTGATATGTAAATCGGAATTTGCGCAACAGCAATGAAAACACTAAGCAATGGATTAAATGGCAATACGGCAAGATAGATCGATACATTGCGGTTTCCAAACATAAACGCCAGCGCATCCGCTTGCTCTGACTGCATTTGTTTTCGCAACAGCCAACGCATGCTGACATGACCACCTAAATTTAATAAAAGCGCGAGAATGAGAAGGTAAAAGGCCTGCAAAGGCGCGCCTCGTATTTGGGCGATCACGCCATCAAATAGCGGAAACAAAAACAGTATCATCGTAATCACTGCAACACCTGAGAAGGTGTTTTTGTTCGCAGTAATCCGATCACGACCAACTACGCTTTGGATAATCAGCGCCATGATAAATCCGCCGATGATCATCATCGCAATGTTAAAACCCATCATCCATAGCGCAACGGATATCTCAATACCTGCTATCGCAAAACAAAGCGGGCCAAGAACAGGTACGAGCAGCATGCCTAGCAATGCAACTTGCAAGGTTAGCCGCGCGCTAAACCCCATCAAAACACTTAAGCTGATCGACGAACTCAAGGGCGGCGCTGCAACAAACACGATTGCCAGCAATAAGTATTCGTCTGGTATTTCAAAGATGAAAGACAACACGCGAATAGCAACAGATGCAATCACAGTGCCTATAACGACAATTAAAAGTGTTTTGAAAAAATACCTCGGGTTTAACAACTCTAGACAAGCATGACGAAAGTCAAATTGCGCAAAACCAACAGCGAGTATAAGTGCCACGAGAAAAGGCAATGCTGGTCGCATAACCGAGGACACCTCTGGCAACAATCCAGCTACCACAACGCCAATAATCAGAAAGGCACCAGAATGCTGCCCAATATAGGATAGAAGTCGCATTCCCGTCCTTAAATGTCTATTTGGTCCGGCTATCCAGGTGTTGAACGCATATTATCCGGCAACCACGTGGCTAATTCAGGCCAAGTTACCAAGATAACAACCATCACCACCATTAACAAAACCATCGGTATTGCAGTTTTTGCAATATACGAAATTTCATGCGTGGTCATACCCTGAAGAACAAAGAGATTAAATCCAATCGGCGGGGTCACCTGAGCCATCTCAACGACAATCACGATGAAAATACCAAACCAGATAACATCAATTCCCGCTTGGCGGATCATCGGTTCAACAATCGCCATAGTCAACACGACGGATGAAATGCCGTCTAGGAACATACCCAATATGATGTAGAATACCGTTAGCATTGCAATGAGCGCAATCGGCGACAAATTAAGCCCATCAATAAAGGATGCGAGCGCGCGCGGAATACCTGTGAAACCCATCGCAAGAGATAAAAATGCAGCACCCATCAAAATTAACGCGATCATCGCAGATGTGCGTGTTGCCCCCATTAAACTTTCGTAAAATGTGCTTAAATTTAACGAGCCTTGACTGGTCGCTAATACCAGTGCACCAATAACACCAACGGCAGCAGCCTCTGTTGCTGTGGCCCAACCGAAATACATTGAACCAATCACAGCAAACACTAATACTAGAACCGGAATTAAGAAGCGACTTTCAGCGAACATCTCACCAAAGCTCATAGCTTTATCAGCTTCTGGTCGTTCGCTTTTTTTCACAAAGTGCCAAGCAACAATATAGCTCATGAAAAGAGTGGCCAAAACTAAACCTGGGATCACGCCAGCCAAGAACAATTTTGAAATAGACTCATTTATCGTCACACCATACACGATCAATGTAAGTGAAGGCGGGATCATCAGTCCAAGTGTTGCAGCACCAGCCAGTGTTCCAATGATCATATATTCTGGATAACCGCGACGTCGCAGCTCAGGAATAGACATTTTGCCCACAGTGGTCAGCGTTGCCGCCGATGAACCAGAAACCGCTGCAAAAATCGTGCAGCCAAAAATATTTGTGTGAAGCAATCCGCCCGGGAGCAATCTCATCCAGGGTGCGAGACCGCGAAACATATCTTGCGATAAGCGCGTTCTATATAAAATTTCACCCATCCAGATAAACAAAGGCAGCGCGGTTAATGTCCAGCTCGAAGCTCCGGTCCAAATGGTTGTAATCATCGCGTCACCCGCTGGGCGCGACGTAAAGAGTTCAAGCCCTACCCAGGCAACACCCATAAGCGCGAGCCCAACCCACACGGAGCTTCCCAGCAAGCCAAACAGGACGACCAAAAAGATAATAGTTGCATATATTTCTGTCATCAGACCATCTCGCCTTTAATGTTGCTCTTATCCAAAACGACAAACCGGATCAGGTTGTCCCATAGCGCAATCGCGAGCAATGTTGTGCCAATCGACATGGGGATTTGAGGGAGCCACAAAGGTGTATAAACCATCTCAGAGCTAGTTTGTGCCCATAGAGCGGACCATTGTGTCGGGCTTGTAACTAATGTTTCAAACAAAGTTAAAAGCCATTCCGGCACAGTATCTTGCCCTTGGGTTCTGTCATTTAACATTTCGGAGAAAATGTTTGCTTTGATAGCATATCGAGCAAAGTAAGTTGCGATAATTGCAGCAACAAAAAGCGCAAATATATCGACCCATCTTTTGGTAAAATTATTCATATTCAACAAAATTGAAACGCGGATATGTGCTCCGCGATTAAGTGCGTGTGCGAGCGCGAAGAATGATGTCGCTGCCATCGCATATCCGGCAAATTCAGTTGACCCATGAAATGTAATCCCTGACCAGCGCGCGATCATTTGCGCAACAATGAGCAGCAAAATAATGACCATGAATATCGCGGCAATCATGCCGCTTGTTGTGTAGAGCACATTGAGAATACGCCAAATCGGCGTCAAGATTTTCCGAGCTTTATCCTTCAGGACCCAGCTCGCGACGGTTAAAATTGTTGGCAGAACAAAGAGCCAAAACCAAAGCGGCAAACCAATGAATGGTTTCCAATCCATAATATACCCCTAAACAAGAAATGAGGCCCTTTATAAAAGGGCCTCTGTATTATTACTTCATTGCTTTGTAAGCGTCGAGAATTTCTTGACCCTCGCTACCAGCTGTCTCAAGCCATGCAGCAGTCATTTTCTCACCAATGGCTTGAAGCTCTGCCAAGAACTCAGGACCAGCATCTTCAACTTTCATCCCATTGGCTTCAAGTTGCTCGAAATACCAGCCAGCAAGCTCTGCTGATTTTGCCGAACATGCAGCACCTGTTTCATCCGCAGCTTTTTGAACACCAGCTTTGACATCATCTGCTAAACCGTCCCAAACACCTTTGTTCACAATAACAGAGTTACGTGGAAGCCATGCGTTCACTTTGTAATAATGTGTCAGGTGTTCCCAAACTTTACGGTCATAACCAGTAGAACCTGAAGAGATAAACGCTTCAGCCACACCAGTTGCGAGCGCTTGGCTCAACTCAGCGGCTTCTACTTGTACAGGTACCATGCCGAGTTCTTCAGCAAATGTTGCAGTTGCAGTGTTGTATGAGCGGAATTTAATCCCTTGCGTATCTTGTGAAGAACCCACTTCTTTTTTGAAGTAAAAACCCTGACCAGGCCATGGACATGTATAAAGTGAAACAAGATTTAGATCAGCAAGCTGCGCATTCACTTTAGGCGCTGCAGCTTTCCAAAGCATTTCGTTTTCTTCATATGTTGTTGCTAAGAAAGGAACATTGTCCCATGCAAGCAAAGGTGCTTCATTCGCATGTGCTGACATAAAGCGCTCGCCAATTGGAGCTTGTCCTGTTTGCACAGCGCGCTTAATTTCGCCACCTTTAAACAGTGAACCACCTGGGTGCACAGTAATTTCAATCGCGCCATTGGTGTATTCTTTAACTTTTTCGGCAAATACCACACCCATTTCAGAGTGAAAGTTTGTTGCAGCATATGCCATTGGCATATCCCACTTTTCTGCAGATGCAGCACTTGATAGCGCCAATGCTGCAGCCGTTGTTGCCAGTGCTAGTTTCAAGTTTCTCATGATATTGCTCCCTTTTTCTGCTCTGTAAGTTATAGTTTTCGATCCGCTGCATAAGCAGAAAGATCAGTATTTATCGGTTGATTTGATGCAAGCCTTGCCAACCATTGGCCAGTTTTTGGCCCTGCAGACAAGCCTATATGCTGATGCCCATATCCCAAAATTATATTTTTCACTTTAGGGCTCACGCCGATTACGGGTAATGAATCGACAGTAGAAGGACGATGCCCCATCCACTCTTCAATTCGGTCATATTTTAAATCTGGAAACAATTTAGCCATTTGTTTCTTCAACAGCTCAACAGGTGCTTTGGATTCACCATTTTTAAGGCCACCAAATTCAACAACACCCGCACAGCGCATGCGACCATCCATTGAATTTACGACAAATTTTCCACTTGCAACCATGATGGGCGAACGGAGCTTTATCGACGGATTATGGTATTCAACATGATATCCGCGCTCAGATTCCATCGGAACGGATATTCCAAGGGTTTGGTTCCACTGGCTGGTCCAAACACCAGTTGTTATGATGTATTTATCAGCCTTAAGCACGCCATCAGTTGTTTTTATCGCCTCGCAATGATCGTCTTTAATATCGAAGCCTGTAATCGTTGCTTGGGAAATCGTACCACCGTTTTTCTCAAATTCGGCAGCTAGCGCTTTAACATAAGCCCCGGGATCGGAAATGCGTCCATGGTTCGCACATTGAACGCCATAGCCAAAACGGCCAGCTAAATTTTCATCATATTCAGCAATCTGTTCTGCACTACGAACAGCATAGGAATACCCGCGGTTCTTTCTTACTTTCCAAACATATTTATCTGCCGCAAATGCAGCTTCATCGTCATAACCAAACCAGTAGTCTTCGGTGCTGATATATTTTTTTGCATCACTATCCCCAGCGACAGCCAGGTGCTGATCAGGGCAATCATGCAATAATTCTTGCAGCGCTGAGGATATGTGATTTACCGAGCTATCATTGGCATGTTTTAGATAGCGTCTCAGAAATGGGAATAGCTTTGGCAGGTAAGACCATTTGACGAATAATGGCTGGTTCGGATCAAACAGCATCCCAGGGGCTTTTTTCAAAATACCGGGTGTCGGAACAGGTACAACAGCAATAGATGCAAGTATGCCCGCATTGCCATATGACGTGCCCTCGCCCGGAGCCTGGCGGTCAACAAGTGTCACCTTGTTCCCTAATCTTTGCAGCCAAATGGCTGTAGAAACGCCAACAATCCCCGCACCAACGACAATTACACTTTGTTGATCTTCTTTAGTCACGCATATTCTCCTGGGGTGAGTTTGACTTGACTGAGGTATAATTACAAATACTATTATTTTATAGAAGCATCATAAAAAGTGATATCATGATATTTAGACAATTACAGGCTTTTCACGCTGTTATCGAAAAAGGCACCGTGACTTCAGCAGCCCAAAGCTTAGGAATTTCCCAGCCTGCGATTAGTAATTTGCTTGCGCAGCTTCAAGCGAAAACAAATCTAGAGCTATTTAAAAAAGATCGGGGACGACTTGTCGCCACCCCGGAAGCCAGCATTTTATTTACAGAAATTGATACGGTTGTCCGCGGGTTAAGCCGTGTTGATCATTTGATTTCCAACTTACAAAACGAACGGGTTGGATCGCTGCAAATTGCCGTTACGCACGCTGTTTCATTTGGTTTTATGACAGGCTTAGTATCAGAATTCGTGCGCGACTATCCAAATATAGACGTTCTTTATCAAACGCGTTATTCACACAATATCCAGGAATGGGTGGAATCTGGCTTGGTTGAAATCGGCGTCTCAGAAATGCCAATCATAAACGAAAACTTGATCAGTCATCCACTACGCTTTGTTTGTCAGTTGGCAATTCCTGAAAATTCACCACTTGCTGAACATAGTGAAATCTCACCAAAAGACCTTGATGACGTGCCGTTTATTGAAATGGGTGCAGATCATATTATCAGCCATAGGATCAGGCAATTGTTTTTGGATTCCAATGCACGGTTACGCATTAAATGCCAGTCTCACTTATTCAGATCACTATTGGAATTTGTAAAGACAGGATTGGGCGTTGCACTGATTGATCCATTTACACTCGCAAATGACGATGGCAAGGGATATGTCGTGCGCCCCTTCAAACCATCGATTTATTTGGACATGGCCATCATTCATCATAAATCCCGCCCTATATCGTCAGTAGGACTAAAGTTTATCGAACAGGTCAAAGCAAACATGTCCGAATATGGCGTACCGATAGCTTAGCGGATCCACTCTTTGTGCATGCGCTGGAATACATCAACACCCATTTGCTTCATCATATATATGATATCAATCGGCACCCAGTTTTCGCGGATTAAACCCTCGTGATGGTGATAAAAATCCATAACCCGCATCTGCAGTAATTTACCTGTTGCACCGGAACCTAAAAATTCACCGTCATGAGGTGAAACCACGCTTGGCCATCCCCCGGTAACTGATAAAGACCCATCACCGACGCGAATATAATGCCCCGCATTAAGCTCTTTCATTAAATCCTCGTGCCCTTCCCATAACGAACTACTCATTCGATTTGGGAACGCTAAACGAAATGGCAATTGATGATAATCAACAAATCCAGCAAGCGAACGCGTTGTGCCGATACCGCTTGGACCATACCACATCATTTTGGGATGCCAGTATTTCTTCTGCTCCATATTGATCAAACCTTCACGCGTGAAGTGCTCCGGTCCATTGTTGTCACCTAAAGATTTCTGCATCAAAAGCGTCTGTTCTAAACTCGCAGCTGATAAGTCTTTATCTCCTGCGGCAAACCGGATACCGTCTCCAGTGATAGGCCCAGCCCAGCGGCCCTCTTCACCAGAACTTGGCGGCATTGGCCAAAATCCCGCTTGGCGCATCACATCCAAAATATCCCACAAACAATTACTTTGAACGATCTTACCGTCTTTAATCTGATGGATCTCACCATAGCGGATATAAGTAGGCTTTCCTGACGCAGGAATGGTTAACCAATCCTGTTCGAAGTTACCGCAATAATGGCCCATAGTCGCAATGTATTCTCGGTCTTCATAGCTGCCTGCCATGAAGATAAGATCTCGTCTTTCTAGATCAGGGAAACTCTTTTTCAAAGGTTGCCATGCAGTTTCATAAATTGCGTCAACACCAACCATTTCATTCAATGGATACGAGCCGCGCCACTCGCAGTCTGTTGCAAACATCGACTTAATAACACTCGGAGAATCCGTTAATGTGGATTCTGTAAGGTCTTGTAATAAATGGTAAAACTTAGATCTAATCGCCTGGTCCAAAACACTTCCAATCATACTTATCCACGTAATCTATAACCAGACTTGCATTCGTATGCAAGTGGTGTTAGCTTTTATGCATACGAATGCAAAAAAGCACAAAACAACCTCAATATTAATGCAATTCGATGGTTTCATTGGGAGAAAAACATATGAATAAAATTCTAAAATCTGGTCTGCTCGTTGCAGCACTATTAGGCAGTACAGCAATTGCTCATGCAGATTGCGGCATTGAAAATGGTCGTGTTTCGATCGTTGGTAATGAGTTCCCTGCTATTCAAACAGTGGGTAAAGGCGCTGAAGCTTGTGCAACAGGTAGTGTTGAAGTTAAGACAAACCTCACAGCTGACCACCAGAAGATCAACCTTGCTGGTATGACTGGCAATCCTGCTGAATACACATCAGCAATTGTTGCAAACTCTTCTATCGTTGCTTTGATGAACGATGATGTGATCCGTCCACTTGATGATCTTGTTGCAAAACACGGTTCTGACATCAAGAAAAACCAATTGATCACAATTGGCGGCAAAGTCATGGCTGTTGCATTTATGGCCAACGCTCAACACTTGGTATATCGCGCAGACGTTTTGGAAAAAGCTGGCGTTGAAGTTCCAACAACATATGAAGAAATGTTGGCAGCAGCAGAAAAGATCCGTTCAATGGGAATTATGGAAAACCCAGTTGGCGGTGCTTACAAAGCTGGTTGGAATTTGGCTCAAGAATTTACAAACATGTTCATCGGACATGGTGGCGAGTTCTTTAAAGCTGGCACAGCTGAAGTTACAATCAACAACGAAAAGGGTATTGCAACGCTTGAGATGCTTAAAGCACTCACAGAATACATGAACCCAGACTACCTAACGCATGATTCAAATGCGACAAACGCTGAATATCGTGCAGGTAATGTTGCACTCATGAATATGTGGGGTTCTCGTGCTGCTACGCTAACTGAAGCAGATGGCGTTTCTGATGAAGTGAAGGCTGGTTTTGCGATCGCAGGTCCAATGACTGTTGCTGGTGGCGACACGCCTGCAACAACACTTTGGTGGGATGGCTGGACTGTTGCTAAAAACATTTCAGACGCTGATGCGGAAGCAACATTCCTTGCGTTGAAAAACGCAATTGCACCGGCAATCCTAAACGATGAGACAACACAACAAGCTGTATGGCTCATTGATGGTTACCAGCCAACAGATAAAGCAAAGGGCGTGTTTGCTGCTGCAGAAGCAGGCTCAACACCATACCCAATGTTGCCATTCCAGGGCCTTTTGCACACAGCTTTAGGTGCAGAAATTCCTGACTACCTACAAGGCAAAGAAGATGCTGCAAAAACACTTGCTGACATCGAAGCTGCATACAATGCAGCAGCAAAAGAAAAAGGCTACCTATAAAGCTGGCTTTCTGAAGGAGGCCTGAAAACGGGCCTCCTTCTTCAATAAATTTTAAAACGATATTCAGGCGGCCTGGCCGCAAATTCTCAATAGCGATGCTCTAAATGGTGCATCACTAAACGGGTGGATTGCGTTTAATCAGCAGCTTCGAACGCTACAGGTATTAAACGTTTCAAGGGGAAGCAAATGAAGCATAAAACGTTTTTTTGGTTTATATTGCCCACAGCAATGGCCATGCTTTTATTCATTGCGATGCCGATTGTATCGGTTGTAACGCAATCGCTTTTCACACCGCATGATCAAGTGTTCAAAGTGGTGGAAAATTGTGGCCCTTTCGGATGTAAAGAAGAAACCATCATCGACAATGAAGCGATGGCCGATCTGAATGCAGAAAAACCACTTGGAAAGTTTGCTGGTCTTGCAATTTACTTTGACCGCGGGCATTTGGCTGTCAGCGAAGTTGCAGATGCCTGGACAAGTAGCGACAGCATTGGTGAGTTTTTCTCAACCATCAATAATCTGCCGTTCTATCGGGCGATGGGCTTTACATTAAGCTACACATTTATTGTCACCCCCTTGCTCATTATCCTTGGCTTTATGATCGCGATTGCGGTTAATTCGCTCAATGGTGCGATCAAGGGTCTGGTTATATTCTTCTCTTTATTACCGATGATCATCAACCCGCTTGTTGGCTCACTCATTCTATTTTGGATGGTGGATGCCCGCGGGGTATTCGGCTCAGGCTTACAATGGTTATTTGATGACCCGACATTATCTCTAAAAGCATCAACCACCCTCACCTGGATCATGTTGATGGTCTATGGCGTGTGGCACTCTGCACCTTTTGCTTTCGTCGTGTTCTATGCAGGCCTGCAAACATTGCCGCAAGATACGTTAGAATCTGCAATGATTGATGGTGCATCAAGATGGGAGCGTATCCGCTATGTGGTGATCCCGCATATTATGCCACTCGTCACTTTTGTGGCGCTCATTCAACTGATGGATAACTTCCGAGTCTTTGAACCAATTGTCGGCTTTAATGCGGAAGCGCATGCGCAATCTTTATCGTGGATTATCTTTAACGACCTTGCCGGGGAAACCCGTCTGCTGTCATCCGCATCAACAACGTCTGTTCTTACCATTATCGGCGTTGCAATCCTACTCTCACCAGTCCTTGTTCGCACTTGGCGCGACTTTACTAGAAAGGTGTGATCTCATGTCTTCTGTTGCAATGCGCAAATCACCTACTGTTAAAATCATGTCCTATGGGTTTGTGGCCATTTGGTTGGTACTGGCAGCTTTCCCGTTTATCTGGACACTTTGGGGCTCATTTAAAGTCGAGTTGGATTTCTTCTCCATCGCCGATTGGACCGATGCAATCACCGGCACCAGAACATTAGCTGAAACCGGAAGTGCTTTTACCGGTGCAGGTTATGAAGGTGCTTGGGTTCAAGAGGAATTTTGGAAAGCTGTGATCAACACATTTATCGTGTGTTTCTTCACAGTCATCACATCCTTAACAATCGGAACACTCGGCGGCTATGCGTTATCGCGTTCAACATTTAAATATGCTTTCTGGCTTTTGATCGCAGCGCTAATCTTCCGCGCAATGCCGCCAATCACGCTTGTATCCGGCTACCTATTGCCGTTTTTTGAGTGGAACCTTTGGGGCATATTACCAACATCAATCATCGTTCTTGTTGCGATCAATCAACCCTTCACACTTTGGATGCTGCATTCATTCTTCACAAAGATTCCAAAAGATCTTGATGAGAGTGCGATGGTTGATGGCTGTACAAGATTTCAGGCTTTCCGTCACGTCATCATCCCGGTGATGTGGCCAGGCGTGATCACCACCGGTCTGTTCTCATTCTTGCTCGCATACAATGATTTTGCCGTAACAGCGATGCTACTTTCAAAGGAAAACCAGACAATGGTTCCAAAGATAGCAAGCTTCCTAGGCACAACACAAACTGAGGGTAATGTTATGTTCGCTGTTGCCGCCGTGGTCTCTGCAACAGTTCCAATTTTCATCCTCGTTATGTTCTTCCAACGTCAAATTGTTAGCGGACTAACCGCTGGCGCAGTTAAAGGTTAATGGTATGGCCAATATTACTCTAAACAAAGTCAACAAACGTTGGGGAAACTTCGTCGGCGTTCATGATTTTAATCTCGAGATTGCCGATAAGGAATTTCTAGTTCTGCTTGGGCCATCTGGTTGCGGTAAAACAACAACCATGCGCATGATCGCTGGCCTTGAAGATGTGACGAAAGGCGAAATCCACATTGGAGATCGCATGGTCAACAATCTCGAGCCAAAAGATAGAGACATTGCAATGGTGTTCCAAAGCTATGGCCTTTATCCAAACATGACGGTTTGGGAGAACATCCGTTTCCCACTCAAGGTGCGCAAAGTTGACCCTGCCCTTCATGAAGAACGTGTGCAGCGCGCTGTTGATATGGTTGAACTTAATGAGTTCACCCATCGCCGCCCAGCAGAACTTTCCGGCGGCCAACGCCAACGCGTGGCGCTAGCACGTGCAATTGTGCGTAAACCGCAAGTGTTTTTAATGGATGAGCCGCTATCAAATCTTGATGCGAAACTTCGTGTTTCCACCCGCGCACAGATAAAAAACTTACATCACGAATTAGCGGTGACGACAATTTACGTAACCCATGATCAGATTGAAGCCATGACCTTGGCTGATCGTGTTGTGGTGATGAACAAAGGTATCGTCCAACAAGTTGGAACACCGGTTGATATTTATGACAAACCGCAAAATACATTTGTTGCTAGCTTCATCGGTTCACCCGCAATGAACCTTATTGAAGGCGATTTAAAAGATGGCACTTTCACCACAAATGGGGTGAAAATTTCAGGTCTTACAAAAAAGCATAATGGCAATGTGACCTTGGGCTATCGCGCTGAAGATGCCAGCATCACAGACAAAGATGGCTCAATCAATGCGCCTGTTTATTCAATGGAATTATTGGGGGACGCGACCATGGTAACAGTGCGCATCAACGGCGTGTTGCTTTCGGTCAAAGCAGGCAAAGAATACCGCGCCAATATTGGTGATGATGTTCATTATTCCATCACACCTGAAATGTGCCACTTATTTGATACAAAATCCGGCGAACGCATAGAGGCCTAAATGTCGAACGAATTATCAGCAGAAGAACATGTTGCAAAAAGCCAAGCAACACTTGCCGCCATCAAAGCGATGGAAGAAGCATTAGCTGCAAACTCAAACACCATGGAAGACCATTTCCATGAAGGTTTTAGATGGATGGGCAACCAAGGTTGTGGCACGAAAAACAACCTAAAGGAATTTCGCAATAATTGGCAGCTGCCGCTACGTGCAGCATTCACTGATCGCGAATATAAGACCGAAAAATTTCTAGCTGATGGTGAATGGGCTTCATGCTTTGGGCATATTGAAGGCACCCATACGGGGGAGTTTATGGGTATTCCTGCAACCGGAAAACGCGTCAAAATTCCTTATATGGATTTTTGGAAAGTGACCGACGGGCGCATCGAAGACAATTGGGTTTCTGTAGACTTTGCCATGGTGCTCGCACAGCTAGGTGTCGATGCATTTAATGGCCAAGGTTGGGAGAATTTTGATAGTGGCAAGAAAACGCCAATACACCCCAAAGAACGGGCGTAGGAGGAGACGAAAGTGATCAAGTATTTAAAGCGTGGCATGGAAGAAACCGAGCGCGCAATTGAAAATGACAAGGTTGAAAAAATCGTTGGCGATGCGCTCAAGCAGATAGAAAACGAAGGTGATAAAGCCGTTCGAACCATGTCTGAAAATTTTGATAAATATTCGCCGGAAAGTTTCAAGCTGAGCCAAGATGAGATCGATGCATTAATCGCTCGCTTAACACCACGCGAACTTGAAGACATTAAGTTTGCGCAGGAGCAAGTTCGTAATTTTGCGCAAGTGCAGCGCGACTCAATGTTAGACGTTGAAGTTGAAACAATGCCGGGTGTTATTCTGGGTCACAAAAATATCCCGGTGCAATCCGTTGGCTGTTACGTTCCTGGCGGCAAGTTCCCGATGGTGGCATCTGCGCATATGTCGGTAGCAACTGCATCAGTCGCTGGCGTGCCGCGCATTGTTGCTATGACACCACCATTTAATGGTGAGCCCAACCCTGCTGTGATCGCTGCAATGCATTTAGGTGGCGCGCATGAGATCTATGTGCTTGGCGGTATTCAAGCCGTCGGTGCCATGGCAATTGGCACAGAAACAATTGAACCTGTTCATATGTTGGTCGGCCCAGGAAATGCATTTGTTGCAGAAGCAAAGCGACAATTATTTGGTCGCGTGGGAATTGATTTGTTCGCAGGCCCAACAGAAACGATGGTCATTGCGGATGAAACAGTTGATGCTGAACTATGTGCAACCGATCTATTAGGACAAGCAGAACACGGTTACAATTCACCAGCCGTTTTGTTGACCAATTCACAAAAGCTGGCAGAAGAAACACTATCTGAAATCGATAGAATTTTAAAAATCCTCCCAACAGCCGGCACCGCCAAAGTATCATGGGAAGATTATGGAGAAATCATCGTCTGTGATACCTACGATGAGATGCTTGATGTTGCCAATGACATTGCATCTGAACATGTTCAGGTGATGACGGATCGCGATGACTGGTTCTTAGAAAACATGCATTCTTATGGAGCGCTGTTCCTTGGTCCACGCACCAATGTCGCCAATGGCGATAAAGTCATCGGTACAAACCACACGCTGCCAACGAAAAAAGCCGGGCGCTACACGGGTGGTCTTTGGGTTGGTAAATTCCTCAAAACACATTCTTATCAGAAGGTCACAAGTGATGAGGCTGCAGTTACCATTGGAGAATATGGCTCACGCCTTTGCATGCTCGAAGGATTTGTGGGACATGCTGAACAATGCAACATTCGTGTTCGCAGATATGGTGGCCGCAACGTACCTTATGGTGAGGGCGCCGAGCCGCAGCAAGATAATGGAGTAGCAGCAGAATAATGCAATTACCAACCACACCTTCGTTTCGTCTTGATGGAAAACGAGCACTCGTGACAGGCGCCTCCTCCGGTATCGGATTGGGCGCTGCGGTCTCTCTGGCTGAAGCAGGAGCACATGTCGTCATGGCAGCTCGCACCTTGGGTAAACTTAATGAAGCTGTGGAGGCCGTACGCGCAAAAGGATTAAGCGCTGAAGCTTTACAATTAGACGTCTCTGACATTGCGCAAATGGGGGACATTCTAGCTCAACAAGATGCGTTTGATATTTTGGTAAATTCTGCAGGTGGCGGGCGTCACAGCCCAGCGCTTGAAACAACAGAAGATGACTTTGATTTCGTCAACGATCTTAATGTGAAATCGGCCTATTTCTTAACTCAAGCGGTCGCCAAGAAATTAAAAGAAGCTGGAAAACCAGGTTCATTGATCAACATCTCATCTCAAATGGCACATGTGGGCGGGATTGATCGCGCTGTATATTGCGCAACCAAACATGCGGTTGAAGGTTTTACCAAATCAATGGCCATGGAGTTTGGTCCATTAGGCATTCGAATTAACACAATTTGCCCGACCTTCATCAAAACTCCGATGACACAAGCGACATTTAATGATCCCGAGCGCGTTGCTTGGATTGAAGAAAAAATCAAACTCGGTCGCGTGGGTGAGGTTGAAGATATCATGGGCTCAGTTGTCTATCTTGCATCCGATGCAGCCTCTCTAGTGACAGGCACATCCTTGTTGGTCGATGGAGGTTGGACTGTTGGGTAAGGAGACGGTTACATCTTTTGACGTTGCCCAACGCGCTGGTGTCAGCCAATCCGCGGTCTCGCGCGTGTTTTCACCCGGTGCGAGCGCTTCGCCCAAAATGGCTGAAAAAGTTAGAAAAGCTGCTGACGAATTGGGCTATCGGCCAAATGTTTTGGCGCGTTCGCTGATTACCGGGAATTCAAAAATTATCGGGCTCGTGGTCGCCTATTTCGATAATCAGTTTTACCCAGAAGCAGTTGAGAAACTGTCTAAATCTCTTCAGGTTGAAGGATATCACGTTCTCGTATTCATGGCCTCAAATGGCGATGACATTGATAAACTCATGCAGGACCTTTTGGATTATCAGGTTGAAGGAATTGTGCTTGCATCCGTTGCTGTATCATCAAATCTTGCAGAACGATGTGATGCTGCAGGCGTACCTGTCGTCCTCTTTAACCGCCACCAAGATGACGACAGATTTTCGTCTGTAACATCGAATAATTATGATGGTGGCCGCAAAGCAGCTGAATTCCTCATTGCAGGTGGACACAAACGCATTGCACATATTGCAGGCTGGGAAGGCGCTTCAACGCAACGCGATCGCGAGGCAGGTTTTCTCTCTATGCTCAAAGAACAAAACGTTGAATTATTCGCGCGCGAAACTGGCAATTTCCAGTTTGATGAAACGCAAGAAGCGACGCGTTTAATGTTCAACAAAGACGTTGTTCCTGACGCCGTGTTTGTCACCAATGATCACATGGCCATCGCGGCGATGGAATGCCTACGCTACGAGTTTAAACTCAAAATCCCGGAAGACGTATCCATTATCGGTTACGATGATGTCGAAATAGCAAGCTGGCCAAGCTACTCGCTGACAACCATCCGTCAGCCAGCCAATCGAATGGTGGACGAAACCGTTAAGACGCTGATGAAGCGCATTCGCGGTGAAGATATCACCCCTCACAAAATTGAAATTGAAAGCCCCCTGATGATCCGAACTTCGGCAAGAATTCCTCAAGGTTGGGTGAATGAATGACTTTAGGAAAAGATAATGCAAGGCTTTAACAATCGTTGGAAAGACTTTCCAGATTACATCATTGGTATCACAAAAGAGATCTGGGAAGATCGCGGCATTGGCACCCTCAACCACTATTATTCTGAGGATATTCCGGTTCGCTCTCCGATGGGTATCTCTGTAGGGAACCAACCCGTCATGGCGGCAACCATGGCAACATTACATGAATTTCCTGACAGAACACTCTTTGGTGAGGATGTTATTTGGAGCGGTACGCCAGAAACAGCAATGCTCTCCTCACATCGCATTATCTCCACTGCAACACATAGCGGCGACGGTGTTTTTGGCAAAGCAACTGGCAAAAAACTAACCTACCGGATTATCGCTGATTGCGCAGCAAAAGATAACACGATTTTTGATGAATGGTTGATCCGCGATTATGGCGGCATCGTTCGTCAATTGGGTTATAGCCCGCGTAAATTTGCGAAAAAGCTGATCAAAGCTGAAGGCGGTCCTGAAAACTGTGTTAAACCCTTTACCCCCGCGATTGATGTCAAAGGCGAATATCAATCTAACGGCAATGACAATGAATGGGGCGCAAAGTATGCAGCTACATTGTCACGCATGATGGCGCATGAATTTGATATCATCCCTGATCACTACGATCGGGCGGTTCTAAGCGAATATGCCGGATCTCAATCCGGGATTTCCCATGGTTCGGTATGTGATTTTTGGATGGGTCTACGTTCGTCCTTCCCAAATGCGGAATTTAAAATCCACCATCAAATCGGCCTTGATGGTGACATGTTATCGCCACGTGCTGCGATACGCTGGTCGCTTGATGGTAAGCACGATGGATGGGGCACATTTGGAAAACCAACAGGCGCCGATGTTCATGTAATGGGCATGTGCCATGCCGAGTACGGCCCTTATGGCAAGGATGGTGCATCGATCAGACGCGAATACGCGCTTTATGACGAAGTCGCCATTTGGAAACAAATTTTAATGCAAAGTAACTGATGTGTGTGGAGAATAAAATGACACCTGCAGAAATGGAACAACGTATCGTTCGTTATGGTGAATTAAAACCATGCAAAACAGCCTTTATTGATGCACATACCCCCGGATCTGATCAGAAAGAAAATTTCACGATCATCGGAGGTGGCGTTTCAGAAAGCCCTGATCAACATGTGCATATTAAAGAAACCCCTGGGTTCAATATTGGTGCAGCAGGACAACCACCTAAATGCCGCAACTCACTTCATACGCACACAACAGCAGAAGTGTTTTTTGTTCTAAAAGGACGTTGGCGTTTCTTCTGGGGACGCTGGGGCAATGCTGGCGAAGTTGTGTTGGAAGAAGGCGATATCTTTAACATCCCAACAGGCATTTTTCGTGGGTTTGAAAACATCGGAACCGACTATGGTATGATCATGGCTGTGCTGGGTGGTGATGATGCCGGTGGTGGTGTCGACTGGGCGCCGCAAGTCATTGAAGATGCAACCGGTCACGGCTTAGTATTAGGTGAAAACGGAAAGCTTTACGATACCAAAAAGGGTCAAGCTCTTCCTGATAACATCAAACCAATGCCGCTTATGACAGCGGAAGAACTTGCAAAAATTCCGGAGCCGAACACGCAAGACGTGGTGCCAAAATTCGTCGCACGCTATTGGGATTTGATGGCGTTGTCTGACAAGCAGCCGGTCAAAGTTGTCGGTGATGGCGCAGTTCTACAAGACAAGCCGGGCTTTGATATTGAATTATTATCACGCAATTCCATTAGCGCTGATCCTTACTCATCAGACCAGCATGAAATTTTGATGGTCATGCGCGGTCACTGGAAGCTTAACTGGGATGGCGGAACAAGCGTCCTAGCGCCCGGCGATACATGCGCTGTGCCCCCAAATCTTTCACATAGTTTAGAACCTGCAATGAGCGGTGAAGCAAGTCTTTATCGCATCATGAGCAATGATGATCCAGCCGGTGCAACACAGGCCGATTGAGCGAGCGAGGAAGAAAAATGACAAAAGTAAAAACCACTCACGTTGGCTCATTGCCACGCACCCAAGACGTTGTAGATTTCATCTTCGCAAGAGAACATGAAAAACCTTTTGACCAGGCAGAATTTGATGCCTGCATGACAGCCGCTTGCTCTGAAACGGTGCGCCGTCAGGTCGAAGCAGGTGTCGATATTGTCTCTGATGGCGAGACATCAAAAATCTCATACGCGACTTATGTCAAAGATCGCTACACAGGATTTTCTGGAGACAGCGACCGTAATGCACCGGGTGATCTAAAGCTCTTTCCTGGCTTCTTAAAACGTCTTGCAGATGATGGTGGCACACCACAATATGCCCGCCCAAAATGCACTGGAGAAGTTAAATCCAAAGGGCAAGGTGAGCTGCAAAAAGACATCAGCAATCTAAAAAACGCAATGGCTGAGCACGGAGCTGAACGCGGGTTCATGAACGCAGCATCTCCGGGTGTGATCTCACTCTTTTTGCAAAATGAATATTACAAAGATCGCGCCGCATATTTGGAAGCTTTGGCCGATGCAATGAAAGCTGAATACGAAACAATCGTTGGTGCTGGTCTTGATCTACAGCTTGATTGTCCCGACCTGGCCTTGTCTCGTCACATGCTGTTTGCAGATTTATCCGACGAGGAATTTATCAAAATCGCCGATATGCATGTGGAAGCGCTCAATTATGCTTTGCGTGATGTACCGCAAGAAAATGTCCGCCTCCATATTTGTTGGGGTAATTATGAAGGCCCACATGTTTGCGATATCGATATGGAAAAAGTTTTCCCAACATTGATGAAGACGAAAGCGCGCTATGTCTTGTTTGAAACATCAAATCCTCGCCATGCACATGAATGGACGGTATTCCGCGACCGTAAATCTGAAATCCCTGAGGACAAAGTGCTTGTACCAGGCGTACTTGATACAACGACCAACTTTGTTGAACACCCAGAACTTGTCGCGCAACGCGTTGAAAGATTTGTAAACATTGTGGGTGCAGATCGTGTGATTGCCGGATCTGATTGTGGGTTTGGAACCTTCGCAGGCTTTGGCACGGTTGATCCAGACATTGCTTATGCAAAGCTTAAATCAATGTCCGACGGTGTAAAACTTTTGGACGCTTAGTTTGAGCTAAACACGATGAAAACCATTGTTATGTTGCCTGGAATGATGTGCGATGAAAGGCTCTTTGCGCCGCAAATTGCACATATTAAAGAGCACTACCATGTTAAAACCATGTCGATCCATGAACATGCAAACATGGCCGATTTAGCAAGGAATGTGCTTTCGCAGTCTCCTGATGAATTTGCACTTTTAGGGCTTTCTATGGGCGGCATCCTGGCGATGGAAATCATGGACCAAGCGCCGCAACGTATCACCCATCTTGCCTTATTGGACACAAATCCCCGGGCAGAACTGGATGTTGTTAAACAACGTCGTGGTCCGCAAATAGAGCGGGTGAAAAACGGTGGATTATCGCAAATTATGCGCGATGAGATGAAGCCCAACTACCTTGTTGATAGTCCCAACAAACTAGACATCTTAAACTTATGCATGGTGATGGCAGAAGATTTGGGAGATCAGGTTTTTATCAACCAATCCATCGCCCTGCGCGATCGCCCAGACTATCAAAACGTACTAAAAGGCATTGATGTCCCAACGCTCATCATGTGCGGGCGCGAAGATGTTTTATGTCCCATCGAACGTCATGAATTAATGCACGAACTTATCAGCGGATCGGAGCTGCATATTGTTGATAATGCTGGACATCTCCCAACTTTAGAACAACCCGAAATAGTCAATAAAGCCCTTGATAAATGGCTTGCGAAAAACCGATAAAAAATGAAATGAGATAAAGATGACACCTGAACTTTTCAAACTGCTTAAATCTGTTGATACGCCAACAGTTTGCAATGCAATTGAGGTTGCGCAGGGGAAACGCGGCTTCAGTGATTTCACACGCGGGACTATGTTATCATCAAATGCGACAGCAGGCGCAATTGTCGGCTATGCGCGCACCGCACAAATTGCGGCTCTAGCTCCGCCTGAAGAACCCAAAGATGTCATCCGCGCGCGCCGCATGGCGTATTACAAACACATGTCCACACCGAATGGTGCTGAATTTGAAATTCCAACCATAGCCGTTGTTGAAGATTTAGATTATCCAAACGCAATTGGTGCCTATTGGGGTGAAGTGAACACCAATATTCACAAAGCCTTTGGGATGGCAGGTGCATTAACAAACGGTGTCATGCGCGATCTCGATGACTTAGCCGATGACTTTACCGTCATAGCTGGTTCTATTGGTCCAAGCCATGGATTTGTGCATGTCAAAACCATCGCAGAACCTGTCGAGATTTTCTCGATGAAAGTTCATGACAACGATCTCATTCATGCAGATCGGCATGGCGCAGTTGTGATCCCAAATGAAGTGATTGATACGCTGCAAGCTGCGATCAACAAACTGCTCGAGACAGAAAACATCGTTCTAGAACCAACACGCGGCAAACGCATTACCTACCAAGAGTTTGAAGACATCTGGCAAAAATTTGAAGCTTCAAGGACGTAATATATTGCTTACCTTAAACTTTCCAACATTTGCCGAATAGCATCGCCAATATTTTCTTTTTGACGCAATAAAGATCCACCAATGAGATAAACGCTATCTTCGCCATAAGTAGCGTATAATTCATCAAGGCGATCAAGTGTCATGCCGCCGCCGGGACTTGGCAGGATTGGTTTACCAATCCCATCTGATGCGCGACAACGATCAATGATGTGTCGGCACTGAGTTTTGGTAAAACCAAAGCGACCACCATAATTGGGAAACACACTGATATCGGCGCCTGATAGCCGCATGAGATCGCCAAACAAACTGCCGTGACTAAAACCTGTATCATCAGACAAAACATAAGGGCCTAAAAATGAAGGATGCGCCATGATCGGCAGTCCAAAACTCTCGTTTCGAGCAAGGCGTTGGATCGCATCAAAACCAAACAATCCGGGAATTAGAAGTATGCCACCTGCCCCATGTTCCTTGGCATAAAATGCAAGCTCTTCAACCTCATCACCATGACCACCAATGTTTGCTAAATATATTGCTTGCCCGGGTTTACCCATCGCTCGGCGTTCTGCATTTGCTTTCGCAACGGCTTCCGCACATTCCGGAATACGTGATTTGAACAAAGAATTTTTCTGATTTGATAGCCCATGATCCTCTTTGACGATATCCGCGCCAGCGACAGCCGTCTTATAACATAAATCTGACAATTCTTGCGTTGTAGACCCTTGCGGCTTTATCACCGGACACACAAATCCACCGGTGTCTTTTCCAATAAGTGTTCGCACACCTTTTGTCCCAAATCGAGCACCGGGGAAGAGATCTCGCACATCAGAATTAAAATTAAAACCGATAACCTTCACGCCCTTGAGGATAGACGCATTGCCAAAAATCACATTAAATAATTGAGGTAATTCAGTTCCAACAGCATCGATATGATAACTAATTTCGCCAAGATATGTTTGCTCGGTTTCCTTGGCAACCGAAACAACCTGACCCAGCACCACATCTTCTATATAACCATTTGGTACAACATCACGCGGTATTTCAACCGTATTTTCCAGCGCAATCGCACCAGCAAAACTTTCAGCTTCTGAGAGAGAAGTTGCAAATAGCCGATAGATAACACTAAATCTATCCACCGTTATAGCCCTTCTGCTTTCACAGTTGAATGGACAGCCTCAACGCGAGCACCGGTTAAATCTTCCTCTGAAATATTTAGAACTTGCCCTGTCAATCGTTCAACACCTTCCACAAGTGCGATCGCATCTAGACCATAATAATTCATAAGGTAAGGACGCGATCCCCCATGGGCATAAGTGTCTTTTAGACCTAGTCGTACAAGTTTTTTACCCACACCATGATCAGCAATAATTTCAGCTAATAACGAACCAATACCACCTTCAGTCACATGGTTTTCAAGCGTAATAACTCCACCTTTGACCGAATGGATATGATCAAGCATCGCTTCTTCATCAAATGGTTTGATTGTATTCAAATGCAGGTGTCGAATTGAAATACCTGCCCCTTCAAGTGCTGATTTTGCGCGCAATGCTTCTTCGGTCGTAATACCAGATGTGACAATCAATATATCTTCACCCAAAGACAATTCACGCATTTTACCAACTTCAATGGGCGTATCAAATAGTCGCGGAACGTTTCCGCGCAACACACGACAATAAACCGGACCATCAATACTATCTGCAGCCTCGCAAATGCTTTCAACTTCTGTCGCATCGCCAGTTTCCAAAATCGTCATATTAGGGATCGACCGCATGACCGAAATATCTTCTATCGCCTGATGTGTCATTCCGCCCGGAGTGGTAATACCAGGAAGAAAGCCCATAAGACGAACTTTGCGGCGCGGATAAGCAATCGACGCCATTAATTGATCATATGGCCGTCGATATAAAAACACCCCAAAAGTATGTAAAAATGGACGATAGCCAGCAAGACCGAGCCCACCAGCAAATGAGAGCATATTTTGCTCAGCCATTCCTAAGGATAAAAACTGATCAGGATGCTTATCTCTAAACTTATCAATTTCACATGATGAGGTTAAATCTGCCGACAGGCACAAGACGTCCGGATTTTCCAACGCATATTTTTCAAACGCCCGTTCGTAAGGGCGAGCTACCATTTCAACCATTTCACTCTCCCTAGTGCTTTTGATATTCAATAGGTTCGATACCTAAAGATCTGGCAATATCTTTATTCATTTCAGCCCGCTCACGTTCAGATTTAAACCGAACATAATGCAATCTTGGAAAGCGCAATTGCAAGGAAGGCATGCCTCTGAAAGGGCTTGAATTAGCAAGAATTATAAGCGGCTTACCTCTGTGAGAGGTTTTAGCTGCCGCGCGCATTTCATCTAAATTATGCCCATCGACTTTCACGACTTTGGCACCGAAGTTTTCCATCTTTTGTGCAAGATCACCAACTTCCATGACAGAATTCATCGCACCATCACATTGTTGGCGATTAACGTCCATGATGGCTTTCACATTATCAATTTTATGATGTGCACAGGCTTGGATGGCTTCCCAAGTTTGCCCTTCCTGAACCTCACCGTCGGACATGTAAACCCACACGTTTCCCTTTTCTCCGCGGCGTTTGCGCCCCCATGCAAGCCCTGCAGCGGTTGAAAGGCCAATACCAAGTGTACCATTATGCACTTCCATCCCGGGCGAATGTTCAGCACCGATCATCTCAACGGATGAGCCGTCCTTGTTGAACATTTCAAGTCCCTCAGGCGCCATTCTTCCAACTTCTATTAGAGTCGCATAAGCAACGAGCGCATAATGCGCAGGTGCGATAAATAGGCGATCATAGTCGGGTTCAGCTGGGCCATTATAACCCGCCCCTGTGTGATATTCTTTATTCTCAGCAGACGGCACACCACCAAATGGTTTGGGGATCATCGGCAATGTTGGCTCACCAAGATTAAGCTCTTCGTTATAGAGCCAAGCTAATTGTTCTGCAGCAGAGCACGCTTGCGATAAATATCCGCCATTATTGCGCATTGAATGCTCAAAAACACGTCGACGAATGCCAAATGCAACGTCTTCAGTAGATTTTCTGTTTTGCATTATTTTTCCAGTTTTTAATTTGGTTTCAATGAGTTAATTATCAAAAACCACGCCCATTCTAAGTATGAAACAGCCAAATGGTCTCGCCTCTGAAGTTGCGATAACGCCATAGGCAGATTTAGCTTGCTCATAAAAACTTTGTCGCTCTATTGAGCCCAATTGTGCGTCTTCCGGTTTGTTAGCGCGCAATATTTCAAAGACCTCTTCATGGACATCGTTTAATTGCTCAGGTGCACCATCAACTTGCATGCGCAACGCTGCGTAATCACTAAAACCATCGAGCGGCATTAAATTTGTTATCAAATCAGCGGCAGCCGGAGCTGAAAAACCCGGCAATCTGATCGGTTCTTTAATCTTGCAATTATCGGCGGTAGACGTGCTTGGAAAATTCGTATCTGCAATTACAAGTTCATCCCCATGTCCCATCTCCATAAGACAGTTCATCAATTGCGGTGTTACATGTGGGTGAATATTTTTAAGCATCTATTCATCTTTAAATTATCAAATATGAAAAGGAGCCGACACAAAGGCGGCTCCTTAAGTGTTATAAGTTTAGCGCGCCGGAAGCGGCATCCAACCTGTCATAGCAACATCTGCATGCGCAAATTGCGGCATGTTCGCAGAGAGATCTTCCATGTTTTTGATGTCTTTATCATTCAGGAATTGTTGCGTAATCAGTGTCGGCGGTACAACAACTTGGGCGCCAGGATTTCCACCAGTAAGCATGATCGCAAGCGATCTCACTGACACTTCACCAACCACCGCGGGATTAGTCGCGACAGTTGCTTTCCATGCACTGCCAGCTTCACGCATTGCAGAAATATCAGCTGTTGAAACGTCTGCCGAGTAAATGCTGACATCACTTGAAAGACCAGCTTCATCCACTGCGATTTTTACACCTTTTGCAAATTCATCATAAGGCGCAAAGAAAACCGAGATCGTTTGGTTAGCTTGCAAAACAGAACGTGCCTGGTTCGCATTTGAGTTGGCAATCGGGTTATCCAATGTGCCCATTTGCGCAACTTCTTTAATACCCGGATTAGCAGCTTTAACTTCCTCCCAAGCAACATGACGACGGTCAAGTGGTGCGATACCCGGCACATAAACATAGCCCGCATCCCATGTGTCACCATTGTCTTTAATCGCTTGTTCAAGCGCTAACTTACCTAGAAGATAATCGGACTGTTCAATCTGCGGGATGGCTTCATTTTCAACATTGACGTCAAAAGCAACAACCTTGATACCCGCATCAACGGCACGTTGAGCGGCCTCTTTCATGGATTCAGTCAAACCGTGTTGAATGATAATTCCATTAACACCCAATGCGATAGCTTGATCGACCATGTCAGCTTGAAGTGCGGCGTCTTGACGGCTGTCGAACACTCTTAAATCAACGCCAAGCGCCTCAGCTTGTTTTTCCACCCCGGAGAGATAGGCTTGGAAAAAGTCACCTGTTGAAAGATATCGTACCAAAGCAATTTTTACATCACCTGGATTATCCAACGGCGCTGGCATCGATTCAGCAAAGCTTGATCCGACAAAAGAGGCTGACGCGGTAATGCCCGCAATGAGTCCTAATGCTAGTCTACGTGTAATTTTCATGCGTAGTTCCTCCCTGTGCATGGTCTTTAGTGGCTTCCGGAACGTTTTGCCGAAAGCGAGAATGTGAAAACAAGCGCGACAACCAAGACAGCGCCCTTCACGAAATCCTGAGTGTAATAAGGTGCATTCATCATCGTTAATCCTTGCAACAAAATCCCAACAAACAATGCACCGATTGCTGTTCCAAACGCATTTGGTTTAGCAGCTCCTAAAACGGCAAAACCGATCAATGCAGCAGCAACAGCATCAAGTAATAAATTGGTGCCAGAAGCGATATCTCCGCGACCAAGGCGTGCGGCAAGTAGCAATCCACCCACGGATGCCAACATTCCAGAAATCATATAAGCCGCGACTTTGTATTTATTCACATCGGTTCCCGTAAGAGCCGCTGCACGTTCATTTGAACCAATGGCATACATTAAGCGGCCATGACGGGTCAGTTCCAAAACAATCCAAACCAAAATGCCGATCACAATCAAAAATACGACTGAAATTGGAATGAGATTTTCAAGAAAAAAATCAAACCTATGCCGCCCCATGGCGAGAAAAATTGGTGAAAATGTTCCGTCAGCAGTCTCGCCACTTGGCAATGTCATACCCGTTGAAATGGACCGACCTTCAGTTGGAATACGCTGCAAGCCAACCAGCAGAAACATCATGCCCAACGTGGCAAGAAGATCAGGTACTTTGAACCTAACAATCAAAATGCCGTTTACCAGTCCAATCACAGCGCCCATGATGAGACAAGCGATGATGGCGACCGCAGCATTCTGCTCCATAACCACCATCACATAGGCCGATAGCATCATAGATGAGGTCGCAACTGAGCCGATTGATAAATCAAAACCACCCACAACCAAAGTAAAGGTAACACCCAGCGCCAAGATCCCTGTGAAGGCCACCGATTGGAAAATAAAAACAGCCGATCTTGGTCCCGCAAACCCGGGGGCAAATGCGGAGAAAAACACAATAAGTCCCAACAACAACGCTAAGAACCCATATCGGATCGCAGCATCAATCATTGAAAAGCCCGATGGCGCAGCAGAACTCACCACAGCTTCGTTTTCTTTTTTATGTTCAACGTCGGCTTTCATTTATGCACTTTCACTTAAAACAGATTGGCTGCCCGTGACGGCTGCCAGAATTTGATTGATGTCGACATTTTCGTTTTTAAAATCAGCAACGATGGACGCATCGTGCATAACCACAATGCGATCGGCGATCTCCAAAGCCTCATCCAATTCTGCAACAAAAACGATTGTTGCCCGATGCGTTGCTGTTTGCCGAACTTTACGCCCTATATCTCGACGCGATTTAATATCAACACCCTGAAAAGGTTCATCCAGCAAAAGCAGACGACAATCTTGCGCAAGCCATCTCGCAAGCATGACCTTTTGTTGATTGCCACCGGACAAAGTGTTGATCCCATCACCTTCAGATTGGCACACGATATCGAGCGCACTGATCGCCTCGCGTGATTGCTGGCGTTCCTTTCCACGTTGCAAGAAATGCATAATGGAAATGGACTTTAAAAATGGGACACTCATGTTACCGGCAATATCAAAATCGGCAATCACACTATTGCTTGCCCGGTCCTTGGAAGACATGAATACACCGGACTGAATAGCTTGTGATGGGCTTTGAGGCGCATAGCGTTCACCGCATAGTTTAACGTCGCCATCAAATGCCTGGAGCATCCCAAACAGAATTTGTGCAAGCGCTGTTTTACCGCTGCCGAGCAGGCCACTTATTGCTACCACTTCATTGGCACCCACACTTAAATCAAAAGGTTGGGATGCTTCCGTCAGCTTTAAAGCCTTGATCTCAACAATGTTGCCTTTGCTTGCTTGGACGTTGATATCAACATCGGTCATAGTGTGACCAAGCATTGCATTAACAGCGCCTTCATAATCTAGATTTTCACCCTCAAAGACGCCGGAAATTTCACCGTCGCGCATTGATACAATTGTATCGGCAATTCGGCGAATATCTGACATGCGGTGCGAGATATATAATATCGCTACACCACGCTCTTTTAGAGTTTCAATAAGCTGAAAAAGTCTGTCAGCTTCTGATGCTGACAATGAGGATGTGGGTTCATCCAAGATCATTAAAGAAGGTTCATGAGACATCGCACGTGCAATTGCGATCAATTGTCGATCCGCAACGCCGAGCTCAGAAACCGGCCGACGGACATCAATCTTAAGATCCATCTTATCAGCAATTTTTTGCGCTTCTTTAAACAAATGATCACGTTTGAGCATGAAGCCATACTGACTTTCAGCCAGACGATCGATCATCAAATTAGAAGCGACATCTAAGTCTGCAATCACACCATCATTGATGGATTGGTGTACTGTAACAACGCCACCCTTGATCGCCTCAGCAGGAGTTGTGGGGGTAAAAATATTTCCGTCAAGTTCAATCGATCCAGAATCACGTTGGTAAACTCCCGACAAGATTTTAACCAGCGTAGATTTCCCCGCACCATTTGCGCCCATCAGCACAGTGACCGTGCCTTTTTCAAGGTTCAGGCTCAATCGACGAAGCACCTGGTTTTCACCAAATGCTTTCGTAATATCTCTGATTTTGCACAATGTGTGAGCCATTATTGGCGTCCTCCTGATTTAATAACATCAGCAGACACGACAAATGTCAATAGTGATTGACAAATGCAATGTACGGTTCTTATTGTAGGTGAGACTGATGTCAAAAAGCTATCCAAAGCATCGGGCAGAACATTGGATCGGGAGGAAACTTTGACTGAGTATGAAGCGCTAACACCGGAATCCCTTGCGCAAAGGTTGGGTGGTTTAAATGCAATGGTTGAAAAAATCGGCGGCGATTTTGAGAGCTGGGACGTTCAGGAAGTTGGTGATGGCAACTTAAATTTGGTTTTTATTGTAAAGGGCACCCAAGGAACTGTGATTGTCAAACAAGCTCTGCCGTATGTACGCCTTGTTGGAGATTCATGGCCACTACCACTCAAACGTGCTTTCTTTGAATACCATGCGATGAGCCGACAAGCCGCGCATGATCCGGGTCGCGTACCACAAATCCTGTATTTTGATGAAACGCAAGCTTTAATCATCATGGAATTTTTAACCCCGCACATCATCCTGCGCCACCAAATGATGGCTGGTGATAAAGTTGACGAGCTGGGATCTGTGATTGGAAAATTTTGTGCGCGCACCGCATTTAGAAGCTCAGATCTATCCATGATCACTAAACAAAAAAAGGCCGATGTTGCTTTGTTCAGCGACAATGTTGAACTTTGCGACATTACTGAAAACCTTGTTTTTACTGATCCCTATTTTGACGCTGAGATGAACCAACATAACGCGCCAAGACTTGATGCTTACGTGCAAGAACTCCGCGCTGATGAAAGCTTAAAAGTTGAAGTTCAGCACATGAAAAGGGCTTTCAGCGCTAAAGCTGAGTGTTTGTGCCATGGTGATTTGCATGCTGGATCCATCATGGTCACGGGGCAGGAAGCAAAGGTCATTGATCCTGAATTTGCATTTTATGGTCCATTTGGATTCGATATTGGAATGCTAATCGGCAACTACCTGATGGCCTATCACTCAATGAGTTCGCACATCAAAGAACCGGCACAATGCGCATCTTATCAAGCATGGATACTTGATGTTATTCGCGACACATGGACCAGTTTCTGCGATGAATTTTCAAAACTTTGGCATTCAGAGCGCAATGGCATTTTATATCCAAGCAGTCTTTATGAAGATCAGGGGCATGACGCTGCAAGCGTTATGGCACTTGAGCAGCTACTGGATGAAATATTTGCAGATCTGTTGGGATTTGCAGGAATTGAAATGCATCGAAGAATTTTAGGTCTAGCACATGTAGCAGAGCTTGATTCAATTGAAGATTTAGACGAACGCGCAAAGAGCGAAACGAAAGCGTTGGCACTCGGCAGGATGCTCGTTTTAAACCGCAAATCTATTCCATGTATTGCTGAGGTCATCACTTTGGCAGCAAAATTTGAAAATGGAGATTTAACATGAAAGTCGGCGACAAACATTACCGCTCCATCTGGCTAGACACCTCAACCGATGAGGTCAATATCATCGATCAACGATGGCTACCTCATGAATTTCGTGTCGTTACGCTTAAGTCGTTAGATGATTTTGCTACGGCTATTCGTGATATGTGGGTGCGAGGCGCACCATTAATTGGCGCTACTGCTGCTTATGGTATTGCCGAGCTCATGCGCCAAGACCCTTCTGATAAAGCGCTTAACGAAGCTTATGATTTTCTGCATGCTACACGCCCAACTGCGATTAATTTGCGTTGGGCCCTTGATGCTATGAGCAGCACATTAAGCGCATTACCTGAAAATCAAAGACAGGAAGCCGCATTTAAAAAGGCGGCGGAGATTTGCGATGATGACGTGGAAACCAATCGTATGATTGGTGTGCATGGACTTGAGATCATCAAAAAAATTGCCGCTACCAAACAACCTGGAGAACCGGTCAATATACTCACCCACTGTAATGCAGGTTGGCTTGCAACAGTGGACTGGGGAACAGCCACTTCTCCGATGTATCATGCGATGGAAGCGGGTATAAACATCCATATTTGGGTCGATGAAACGCGCCCAAGAAACCAAGGTGCGCAACTCACATCATGGGAAATGGTGGGCAATGATATTCCGCACCATCTTATTGTCGATAATGCCGGTGGTCATTTAATGCAGCACGGCCAAGTGGATGCTGTGATCGTCGGCACCGATAGAACCACAGCCCATGGCGATGTCTGCAACAAGATCGGAACATATCTAAAAGCATTGGCAGCAAAGGACAACAATGTGCCATTTTATGTTGCCCTTCCCTCGTCCACCATCGATTGGACAATAGGTGATGGTTTAAAGGAAATTCCGATTGAAGAGCGCAATGGTCAAGAAGTGACCCACATCTATGGCAAGCTTGAAAACGGTGAAAATACCTTTGTTCAAATCTCTCCTGATGGCACCCCCGGTGGAAACCCGGCTTTTGATGTAACACCTGCGCATCTAGTCACTGGTTTAATCACGGAAAGAGGTGTCGCAGATGCGAGCAAAGAAGGTTTGCTTGCACTATTCCCAGAGCAAAAATCAGTCGCCTAAAGATAAAAGTTCACTCGCAAAATTTGCGCTTGTGACCAGATGTGTCACGTAGCCACCTTTCAGCGCCGCAAGCGTCGGGCGCACACGTTCCTTGCCTGTCGACACAAGTATGCCAACTTCAGGATTACGCATTTTCTCGGCAGATATTCCAAGTATGCGCCCATCTAGAGGACCAGATATTTCATAGCCATTTTTATCGATAAACCGACCGCATAAGACACCAACTGCCCCGCGATCAACATAAATTTGAAGTTCATCCCGCGTCGCAACCCCGCTAGAGACAACATGACTGTCGGACATGCAAGACCCAACAGCAAAGACGGTTTTATTAAAACTAGTAATCTCATCCAACTGATGCGCAATCAGCTCTTCTTCCTGCAAAAGTTTAGCAACTTCCTTGCTCGATAGTATCGCTGGTACATGCAGGTTAATGCAGCGTGCACTTAATTTTCTGGCAACTCGTGATGAACACACATCCGCTGAAAACCCATAAGGCGTTGCCATGGATCCAACCAATTGAAGGACGGTTAGATTATCAACAACTTTATGCTCTAAATGTTCGGCGACATCATAAATGGTTTTACCCCATGCAATGCCTAATCGATCGCCTGCATTTAACAAACTGGGGACCAAGCGCGCCGCGCCACGAGCCACACGCCATGCAGTACTTTCATCACTCACATCATCGGGCAAAACAATAACATCAGCGAGATCAAATTTGTTCTTCAAATCATGCGCTAGCTGGTGTGAGGCAAAAACTTTTGGAGAAAGACTAATCTGCACATAAGAGCGTTCCCGCGCCTCTTGCAAATAATTGACAACGGTTGCACGTGACACTGACAGCCTTTGCGCAATCTCATTTTGGTTCAGGCCCTCTTCATAATAGAGCCAGGCAGCTTCAACAATTACATCTTCGCTACTATGCTGGTCTAGATTTCGCTTTACTGCCATACAGGATACTCCTTATAAACATTTGACAACAGCCTCTGACTATTGTCAAATTAAATTGCAAAGGAGTACGAAATGCGTAAAAATAATTGGAATGAAAACGATGCGAATACTTGGGCTCAAAAAGCAGGCACCCAAGAAGCAGATGTCCAATTAGCCTTACGCGTTTATACATCCAGATTAATTGGCAATGACCCAGACCTCGTCATGCACGGGGGCGGTAATACATCAGTTAAAGTAAAGCGCAAAGATATTTTTGGCAATGATATTGATGTGTTGCATGTCAAGGGTTCTGGCTGGGATCTAGACACCATTGAAGCTGCAGGTTTGCCCGGTGTTAAAATGGAGCCACTACACGCTCTGCGAACGCTTAATGAACTCTCTGACGAAGATATGGTCAATATTCAAAGAGCAAATCTCATTGACACAACGTCACCTAATCCGTCGGTCGAGACTCTGCTACATGCTTATCTTCCCCACCGATTTGTTGATCATACACACGCAACAGCATTTCTCGCGCTCGCAAACCTGCCTGATGCACAGGCCATCATGCAAGAGATTTTTGTCGATAGCATAATAGCGATCCCCTACATCATGCCAGGTTTTGAACTAGCGAAGAAAGCAGCGGATATCTTTGATGCAAATCCCGATTGCGAAGGTATGTTGCTGTTAAATCATGGCCACTTCACGTTTGGCGACACAGCAAAAGAAAGCTATGATCGCATAATTAGCCACACCAACAAAGTCGAAGAATGGTTCAAGGCCAAAACATCCGGACGCACCTTTGCTACATCAGTTTATCAAAACAGGTCAGTCAAACCATCCGCTCCTATACCAGCATTTTTAAACAAACTGCGCGGTGAAATTGATCGCGTTAGAACAGAACATCACAATGGATCTGCAAAATCATCGGTGTTTGATATTCGATCAAGTGATCAAATAAATGAGTTCCTCGCGCGATCTGATTTAGAAGACTTACGCAGTCGTGGTGTTGGTTCACCCGACCATGTCATCAGAACAAAAGGAAAAATGCTCTATTTCAGCCAGAGTGATGTCAATTCGGATCAAGACGTTATTGGTGAAAAAATCAAGGCTTATGTTGCAGATTATAAGCAAATTTTCCAAACTCAAAACAAACGCGTGGGTGGCCATAAAGTTATGATTGAACCCCATCCGGTAATTGTTTGGGTGGAAGGATTAGGCATTATTGGGATTGGTAAGGATGCGAAAACAGCATCTGCTCATGCTGATATAGCTGAGCAAACTGTTGAGGTTATCACTTTAGGTGAAGCTACCGGAGGTTATTTTCCCATTGGAACCGATGACAATTTTGATATGGAATATTGGTCGCTTGAACAGGCAAAACTTTCCAAATCAAGTTCAAAAGCATTTACCGGGCAAGTTGTTGCGATTACCGGTGGCGCAGGTGCCATCGGTTCAGCGATCGCAAAAGCGTTTGCAAGTGAAGGTGCAAGCATCGCCTTGATCGACAAAGATATAGATGCATGTACAAAAAAAGCAGCTGAAATTAGCCCTTATACATGTGCAGTTGAAGCAGACCTTAGCCTGCCTGATGCAGCAGAAAAAGCGATAGATGCTGTAACATCACGTTTCGGGGGCCTTGATATTTTAGTTTCCAATGCAGGCTATGCCTTGCAAGGTGAAATTACAGATTTGTCAGATGAGCAAATGCGCCAATCCTTTGAGGTCAACTTCTTTGCTCATATGGCCATGGCGAAAGCCTGCGCTAAAGTGTTTGAACGACAAAACAGACCTGGCCAAATGCTGTTCAATGCCTCCAAACAAGCTGTTAATCCCGGAAAAGGTTTCGGTGCCTATGGCTTACCCAAAGCAACGACATTCTTCCTTATAAAGCAGCTTGCTTTGGAACTGGGCGCAACAGGTACCCGTGTGAACGGCATTAATGCAGACCGTATCAGATCAGGCTTGCTAACTGATGATTTCATTTCTTCCCGCGCAGAAGCGAGACAAGTATCCGAGCATGATTATATGGCTGGGAACCTCCTTAAACAGGAAGTTGAAGCGCATCATGTTGCAGACGCATTTGTTGCCCTTGCCAAATCTGAAAGAACGACTGCACATATCATGACGGTTGATGGCGGTAATATCGAAGCTTCGCTGAGATAGCGCATTCTCATCACGGTATTTTTAACGGCGGATTAGTTGACGTATTAACCCGATACCGCGATAGATAAGCGATGAACAATAAGCAGCCCAATATTGTTATGATCCTGGCAGACCATGTCGCATTTGCCGGACATTACGGAACTGACAGATACGCCTATACCTGGCCACATCTTGAGCGCATCGCAAATGAAGGTGCAAAATTCAACAAAGCCTATGCCATAACGCCTATTTGCACTCCGTCCCGGGCAAGTTTTTTAACCGGAAAACGACCTGACAAGCATGGAATGCGTTGGAACAGCGAATATCCAATTCCTTATAACAGAAAGGAATTTAGGGACGATGAAGAGCTCTATAACGCCCATTTAAAAAAGGCAGGATACGACAATTACTATTTTGGCAAATGGCATTGTGGTGTTGATAAGACGGCAGCCGATTATGGTTTAACAGGCTGGAGCCTACCAGAATATGGCAATCTTTATGCATCTGAACGCTACAAAGATTATCTTGCCGAAATAGATGAGCCACAACCTTTATGTAAAATTGAGCACCACTTACTACGACCAGAGCTTGATGGCAAAGAAGTGCTCATGAACCCAGACGAGCCATGGGATTATATGGATGGAGCAGGCGTACTTTTGGGATCTGCAGAAGCGCAAGAACAATTCTTTATTGCAAATCAGGCAATTGAACAAATCAAAAAACTAGCACAAAATCCGCAAAACAAACCGTTTTCAATGGTCATCAGCATGTGGGGTCCACATCACCCATATTATCCAAGCCAAGAATATGCCGATTTGATAAATCCAAATGATATTCCAAAATATCCCAGCTTTGATGAGACATTGGATGACAAACCCTGGCGCTTTAGAATTCAACGTGATTTACGTTGCCAGCATCGTGCTTTTGAGCGATGGCCAAACTGGGACACATGGCAAACTGTTATGGCACGTTGTTACGCTGCCGGGTTACAGACCGATGCCGCAATCGGCAGAATAAACGATGCACTCGATGCTGCGGGATTGAAAGATAATACCCTCTTTATCATCACAGCCGATCATGGTGATGGCATTGCATCCCACGGTGCAGGTTGGGATAAATATTCTTCGTTCACCGAAGAAGTCGGACGAATTCCACTCGTCATGCGTTGGCCAAAAGGTCTGTCTGAAAAAACTGAAGTTTCATCCCCGGTTAATCTCGTCGATGTGACGGCAACTATTTTAGATGCAGCTGGAGCAACGTCACAATTTGACCATCCATTAAAACCCGATGGCGAGAGTCTTTTGCCTATGATCAATGACGGAGTGGAGCGAAAGCAAATGATCTGTGATCATTTCGGTCATTCCGGTGATATTCTGTTTCAAAAAATCCTCTATCAGGATCATTGGAAATATACCTCCGTATGGGGAGATGATGATGAACTTTATAATCTTGAAGACGATCCTTACGAGTTGAATAATCTCATCAATGATAATGCAAGCCAGGATAAACTGCGTGACATGCAGAAAATTGTACTTGAGCACCTTCAAGCCCGCCGCAAAGAACGAAGTGACTGGCAAAAAGCTGAATTTTGGGAAGATGGAATTGTATTTTCCTCACCGGAATGGCCGCGAGAAGAAACTCTGCAACTTTATAAATTAAAAGTTCAGCTTGGTTTGCCGACATAAAACAAACTCAAAAATAAAGACCCATTCGTCGTTATTGCAATCAGATAGTTTTTTTAGGAACAAGCAAAGAGTATAAAAGCCCAAACGGGCCAAAAATAACGCCCAAACATGAATGCAGTTTGGCGTTTAAATTCTTCCGAAATGCAATATGCGAACACATTAAACCGCAGCCTAACGAGATAAGTAGCATCAATACCAATTTCTAGTTCTCCTAATCAACGCACTATTTTCATATGTGGGTTTAAGCAATCCAATTTCAAGCGGCTGTGCAACTGCGATGTCTTCATAATCATATTTTTCATCAAAAAACCGCTTGACCCTGACACTAATGTCAATGCGCTAGACCGCCGTTTGCATCAATTCATGCAACAATAATTTTTGGAGAAATAGCGAAATGACAAACAACAAAAATTGGCAGGATAAAGTAGCAATTGTTACCGGCGGCAGCTCAGGTATCGGACTTGCAACCGCCAATGCACTCTTAAAACAAGGTGCAAAAGTATTAATAACCGGGCGCAATAAAGAACGGCTGGACCAAGCAATAGCGGGAACAGAAAATCTTGAAGCCTTACAAATTGACAGTGCAGATCCAAGTGGGGCAAAACGCATAGTAGAAGCCGCATTAAAGCGCTGGGATCAGATAGACTTCATCGTCAATAACTCAGGAGCGGGTCAACCCATGCCATCTGAAGCCTATGACGCCGAGATCATTAGCAATATGTCTGCTGTTAACATTGTAGCACCTTCTCTGTTAGTTAAAGAGGCACATAACGCCCTTGGTAAAACCAAAGGTGCAATTGTGAATATTGGAACCGCGGTATCTCGAAACGCTGCACCTATGATGGCTCATTATGCAGCCACAAAAATAGCTTTAGAGCACCTAACCCAATCCTGGGCAGTCGAAATGGCACCAGATGGGATCCGCGTAAACACCATTGCACCAGGACCTGTTAAAAGTGGCGCGCTAACCGGCATGATGGGCTTGGCCGACGAGATGGCAAAACAGATTGAAGAGCAGGAAGCATCGCAAATACCACTTGGACGCCGCGGCACAACAGATGACATAGTTCCTTGGATTTTACGCCTGGGAGATGCAACAAATGAATGGCTCACAGGCCAAGTCATAACCATTGACGGAGGTTGGTCACTGCGCAGTTAAAAACAACGATGATGTCGGATAGTAATGGCACCCCTATCCGACATCATCTTGATTACAGCGTTTTAAACAACCACATGCGTTCTACAAAATTGATACATGCAATAGACGGGAGCTAACTATGCAAGCCAAAGAAGCGTCTGATAAGCTTGGCATTTCACAGCGCATGTTGCGCCATTATGAAAAGGTTGGATTGATGACAATCCGCCGTGGTGAAAATGGGTATCGCGTTTATACCGATGCTGATTTGCGCCGGGCACGCCGCATCCGAGATTTCATCGCGACAGGATTTTCAACACGAGAAATTCTAAGCATGAGTGCTTGCCTTGCTGATGAAGGTGACGGACCTTGTGAAGGCGGCATAGCCTTGATGATGGAAAAACTCTCTCACATCGATCAGCTAAGGCATGATCTTGAAACAAAACGAGAAGCTGTGCTCGCTCGCATTAAAACACTAAAAGAAGCCTCACAGAATAATAATATACCAACCTTGAACTAACGCTAGATTATGATCGACTAGACCTGAAGCCAAGTCGGCATCTGTTTTTTCTTCCAATCATTGAATGAGATTACTCGAATATTACGAGCAAAGGTCATTCATGTATCAACATAAAAAAATATCGATATTTTATACATTTTATTGATTTTCCCGATATTGCTGATATGTTACAGAAATGAGGGACTGTCGATAAAAAACGACAGCGACAATGAAGGAGGAACAAATGAAATTATCCAAGACAAAACTATCTGTGGCTGCACTTGCAGCATTTGCGAGCTTTGCGAGCGCATTACCAGCTGCAACAGCAGCTGAAGTTGATGGCCCAAAGGTATTTTGGAAACTATCCATGTGGGGCAATCCACGCGCTTTATCAGCTGGAATGGAAGCTATGGCTGAAAAAGTTCGAGAAGCGACAGGTGGCAACTTCAATATCAAAATTTTCTATGGTGCACAGCTTTCCAAATCGACAGAAAATTTGGATGGATTGAAAGTAAATGCTTTTGAAGGCGCTGCAATTTGTAACTTTTACCACCCGGGAAAAAATCCAGCTTGGATGGTGTTCTCACTACCATTCCTACCGCTCGGTGATCCGCAAGTTGATAAATATGTTCGCACAAAGATGATGGACCATCCTGCGATTGTTGCAGATATGGCTCAGTGGAACGCGGTGCCATATATTTCTGGCCTTCTGCCACAATACGAGATCCTAGGAAACGGCGATGCCCCGACTTCTCTTGAAGCTTGGGAAGGCAAACGCGTTCGTGCCGGTGGCGGTTTAGGTACTGCGATGGAAAAGCTGGGCGCGGTCAAAACAACTTTGCCAGCGGGTGAAACATCAACTGCCATGCAACGCGGTGCACTTGATGCAGCTGCATTCCCATACACCTATGCGCATGTTGCATTTAAGATCAATGAAGAGTCCACCTGGTTTACAGCTAATCTTGCACCAGGCACATCAGAATGCGGCTGGGTGTTTAACAAAACAGCTTATGATGCATTGCCTGATCAATATAAAAAGCTTCTTGATGACAACAAAGAACTAGCGCTTGATACGCAGCTTGCAGCTTATGCAGCAGCGGATGAAAAGAACCTTCCTATGTTCAAAGAGAAACTAACTGAAATCACTTATACAGACGACCAGCTGGCGAAGTTTAAAGAAGTTGCTGGACAGCCTGTTTGGGACGAATGGGTTGCTGCAAATAAAGACAAATTTGACGCACAAGATGTGTTAGATTCGGTCTTTAAATTTGCCGAAGAAGCCAAATAAAAACACCTTTTGCAATGCGGGCAGAAACTATAACTCTGCCCGCATTTTACTATATTTTTGCGGGGAACGGGCGTGTGAACGACACCATAAACAAAAACAATAACGGGTTTCTTGCCGCATTGGATAAGCTGGCAACGCCGATTGAAAATGTCGCAAATTTTTTGGCTGGTTTAGCCATTTTTATCTTAATGTTCATGGGCTCAGCACAAGTCATATTAAGAACTGTCTTCAACTCCCCAATCGCTGGCTATATCGATCTGGTCCAGCTTGCGATGGCCTCAATGGCATTTTTAGGCGCTGCCTATTGCCAACGGCTAAATGCGCATATCCGAATGGAGTTGTTTGTTGGCTCCCTAAATGGGCGCGCGCTCTGGGCGTTTGAAATATTTAGCACACTTGTTGCAATGTTTATTATCGCAGTTCTCATTCTTTACGGCTGGGATCATTTCGTCCGTTCTTATGAATCAGGTGATACCACAATTGATGCCGAATTTATTGTTTGGCCATCAAAACTACTCGTACCTGTTGCCTTTGCATTGTGGTTTTTCCGTTTACTGATCCAACTCATCGGCTCAATCAATATGTTTGTCGATCCAGACAAAGAACCCGTTGGAATAGCAAAAATCCAGCATGTTTCAGAAGTAGCCAGTGATGAAATCAAAGAAACATTTGGTGGCAAGATAACCGACAAGAGAGGCGTGCAATCATGAGTGAAGCAGGCTCTATTCTTGGTATCGGTTTTAACGATCCCTTCACAGTCGGCCTGATCGGCTTAGCATTTATGTTCGTCCTCGTCTTATCTGGCGTAAGGGTGGTGTTTGCCGCATCAATTACCGGACTACTTGGTCTTGTCGAGCTATTGGGCTGGGGCCCCGCAGCCGGCATTATCGGCACAATTCCGCATTCTAAATCATCAACATATGCACTCAGCGTATTGCCGATGTTTATATTCATTGGCTTTCTGGCTTTTCATGCTGGCATTACACAGCAGCTGTTTAATGCAGCACGTAAATGGCTTGCATGGTTACCAGGCGGTCTCGCTGTTGCAACAGTGATGGCAACCGCGGGCTTCGGTGCTGTATCAGGCGCGTCAACAGCAACTGCCGCCGTGTTCTCGCGTGTTGCTATTCCCGAAATGCTAAAAAATGGCTATGACCGCAAACTAGCAGCCGGTGTGGTCGCTGCAGGTGGAACACTAGCCTCACTGATCCCACCATCCGCGATATTGGTAATTTACGCTATTATTGTTGAAGAATCCGTCGGCGCGTTATTGCTCGCAGGCTTTTTGCCCGGATTTGTATCCGCATTAATTTACGGTGGCATTATTGTACTTTGGGCGCTTTATCGCCCTAAAGAAGCACCGGCAATGGAGCCATCTACCTGGCCTGAACGATTTAAATCCCTTCCCGGCATATCACCAATTATTCTGGTGATCGCAATCATCATGTCCTCGATCTATTATGGTTGGGCAACCCCAACGGAAGCCGGTGCTCTTGGTGCAACCGTAGTGTTCCTACTGGCTTTATTCAAAGGCACTAGAACAAAAACTGTTGTTCAAGCGCTCATGGAATCCGCCAAATTAACCGCAATGATCTTCTCGCTGATTTGGGGTGTCTTGATCTTTGTTCGCTTCCTTGGTTTCTCAGGACTACCGGAAGCGTTTACCAGTTGGATTACAAATCTCGACGCACCTCCAATCGTCATTATGATTTGTATTCTACTTGCCTATGCAATTTTAGGCATGTTCATGGATGCCATCGGAATGCTGTTACTCACGCTTCCGGTGGTCTATCCAGCGGTTATGGCATTGGGTTATGATTCAATTTGGTTCGGCATTATTGTCGTAAAAATGGCGGAAGTCTGCCTGATCACACCGCCAATTGGGCTTAATTGTTTTGTGGTCAACGGAGTACGACCCGATATTCCATTGGGCGACATCTTTAGAGGCGTTGGCTTATTTTTCATTGCAGATGTCGTAACGATTGCGCTTTTACTAATGTTCCCAGAAATTGTAACCTGGTTGCCAGAGTTAATGCGCGGATAAGTAAGGTTCACTCACATGCATATGAAAACAGTTCTCCCACTTCATACCGCTGCTGCTATTGTCGATGAAGCACTCGCAGTAGGCCGCAGTGAAAACATGCATCCGCTGACAGTGGTGGTCCTTGATGCGGGCGGTAAACTCATCGCCTGTAAAAGTGAGGATGGCTCAGGCAACCTGCGGTTCGAGATTGCATTTGGTAAAGCATCGGGCGCGCTTGGCATGGGGATCTCTAGCCGCCTCATTCGCGATCGATTATCCAACCGACCCGCGTTTCAAAGCGCAATTGCGAGCGCAGCTGATGGCAGGTTTATTCCGGTTCCAGGTGGTGTATTAATTGAAGATGCTGACGGCTTTACAATCGGCGCAGTCGGCATAAGTGGCGATACATCTGAAAAGGATGAGTATTGCGCCATCAAAGCCGTGCATAAATCAGGTTTTGCAACAGAGCCTGCAGAGATCGATCCAGATTGGACGCGCTCTTATTTGTCTGACCAGGACAAGCCAAAAAGCTAACTCCGATTTTAAAGCGAGATATCCTGATCAAAAAAGCGCTTAGTTGTTTGTAGCTTAGGACGCGCTTCATCATCTTTATTCAGATATTTAATTGTCGGCTTGCCTTTAAAACTCTGCGGTATAATCATCGCGCGGACAAACGAGGCTGGCTCATCATTCTGTGGTGTTGCACGAACCGGTGAATGCGCAGGTTCAAACCAAGCCTCTCCTGTTTGGATTATTTCAGAGCCGTGATCAGATGTAATTTCAAGCGCACCTTCTTTTAAATAACGAAAGCCCGCGCCATGATGAACATGCCGATACGCGCACGATCCTATCGGAAAGGATACCTGATCAAGACGAAGGATCTTTGCGCCCTCATCTAAATCTAAAACAGCTTCACTCAAAGTGGGGCCTAAGTCTCCTTGCACTGATGAATTACTGACGCATACATGTAAAACCTCAACGCCAGCTTCGATTTTTAAAACAGGCGACTGCGCCCCATCGAGATAGTATCCCTCTCCTTGGCAAACTGTTTGATCAAATAATTTAATCTCACCTTTGATGACAAAAACACCATGATGACCCGGGCCCAATGTGAGCTCTTTATCTGTATGTTTAAACAACGACATTTTAAGATCTGACATGGCTGAAAATCCTATCAATGAGCAGATGAAATAGTGAGTAAATTGGGCATTTGAGATCACCCATAAAAAACGGAAACAAGCAGGCGAAGCGCCAACAAACTCAACACAATGATGATAATCTTATCAAAAGCGGGTTTGGAAATTCTCTTTCCGAGATAACCACCAATCGACATTCCGATGAATAAAGGAATGACAGCAACGACGCCGTAGATAAAGCGTTCTAAGGTTAAAATTCCCAAAGCATATTGCGCCGGAAACTGGATCAGGGTCATTGATAAAAAGAACAGCGACATTGTGAAAATAAACTGCGCACGCTGCAGGTTCACAGCGTTCATAAATGTCACGGATATGGGTGCAGATAATCCGGTTGAACCTTGCAAAAAACCACCAACCAAACCAACCGGGACCACCAACTTATTGGCCAAATTCCAGCTCATTGCCCAATTGGGATTTGCAAGTTTAAAGGAAACATACAACAGAACGATCAATGCCACTGAGCCAATCAATATATCGCTATTAAACCCGGCTAACACCATTGTGCCGACACCCGCGCCAAGGATGCCCGTCATAGCAAACAATATTGGGAATTTACCCTCTGGCCGGTCTTTTCTAAATCGCCAGGTTTGCCAAAAATTAGAAACAATATTCGGAACAAGAAATACCGAAACAGCAAATGGCAAATCAACGAGAAGCGCCATAACTGGGATTGCAATTAAAGGTGCCCCCACTCCGGTCGCACCTTTTAAAATCCCTCCAAGGATGAAAGTAATACAGACCAATACAAGATGTTCTATGGACATTAATTCACTAGTTTCATTTATCTATGAATGCCTTTGCGCTTATCCTCGGGTGCATCGCGCTGGCTAACACCATCGATGAGAACAAAAGCAATGATGCAGGTCTCAGTCCCGCGGTTTGACCAAGCATGATTGTTACCGCGCTGGATTAGAACATCTCCCGCCTTAAGTAGCAAATCATCCTCTTCTTCATCCATCATCATCCAAATCTCACCTGTGAGCACGATGGCATAATCGAGAGAATCCGTGCGATGCATAAAGGGATGGCGCGCATTTTCAACAATATTAGAACTTGCGCCCATCTCGCCAAAAGCCGATTTCCCATCCAGCGTTTTCATCACCTCTGGATCTTCGGGTTTAAATTCCACACAACGAAATGTGCTACCCCTATGAGGCGGGTGCAGAACAAAATCACCGGTACAAGTTTCTGTTGGACCGTCAAACTCTGCCGGACTACCGCGTTCTAGCCAAAAGTTGGTTAGCCGAACACCAGGTCGATTTGGCCGCTCAAGATATTGGCTGGCGATTTCATCGCTCACCACAACAGATTTACCATTTTCATCATGACCTGTGACGACCCGTCTAAATTCTCGCGCCATTGAATATTCCTAACTTTCCGTTTTTTGTTTTGCGATCATAGGCAGCTTTGTGCCCCAAAGTATCAAACCTAAAATGATCAATCCGCAGATATCAGTGAGCCAACCTTGGTAAAGCAAAGCAATGCCAGCAATTGCTGTGATTACTCTCATTGGAATTGAAAGTCTGTCCTTAGCATAACCCACAACAGCTGCAGCAATGGCAAACACCCCAAATGCGCCTGATCCAATTGCCAAGACAATCGAACCAATATCGCCATCGAGCATCAAACCTGGTCCAAAGACAAACATGTACGGCAAGATGAAACAGGTGATACCGTAGAAAAAGGCTGTCCATCCCACGCGGTTAATATCAGCATTGGCGATCCCTGCCGCCACATAGGACGCCAATGCCACGGGCGGTGTAATTGTCGATACACAGCCATAAAAGAAAACGAATAAATGTGCCGTGAGCAGCGGTAAGCCCATATTTGCAAGTGCAGGTGCAACCACGGTTGCTAACACTAGATAAGCGGCCGTTGTCGGCAAACCCATACCCAAAATGATTGCCGTGAACATTGTTAGGATGAGCGCGGCCAACAAATATCCACCTGATGCATAAATAATAAGTCCTGATATTTTCGAACCCAATCCGGTGATGCCCAATGTGCCGGCAATAATGCCAGCTGCCGCACATGCAGCTGCAATTGGGATAACAGCTTTAGATCCTTCGGTAATTGCTTTTGCAGACTTGGTGAAGATATCCAAACCAATGCGTCGGGTCCAAATGACATGACAAACTAGTAAGACAATGATCGAATAAAATGAGGCTTTAAACGGCGAATAGCCATTGATCATCATTGCAATCAAAGTGCCAAATGGAATGATAAATTGACCACCTTTGATCAAAATCTCAAGGGTCGTTTCGTCATCATCGATTTCAACGGATTTTGGTTCAATCCCGCTTTTGGCTGCCTGAAGGTGCACGACAAAAAACAAAGATGCAAAGAACAATAATGCGGGCACCAATGCTGCCTTCATAATATTTGAATATGGCGTGCCGACGATCTCAGCCATGATAAACGCAGCTGCACCCATCACGGGCGGCATGATCTGACCACCGGTTGATACAACGGCTTCAATCGCTCCTGCCTGATGTGGCTTATAACCTTCCTTCTTCATCATTGGGATGGTTAGAGAACCCGTAACCGCAACATTACCTGCTGCTGAACCTGAAATCATGCCCAAAAGCGTTGAAAAAATAACCGCTGTCTTCGCACCAGCGGCGCGCATGCCGTACGTAATCCTTGCGGCCAGTTTGAAGAAGAAATCACCTGCGCCAAACACACTTAGAAACGCGCCGTAAATTGAAAATAAAATTATGTAGGTTGCTGAAACCCCAAGCGGAATACCGAATATTCCCTGTCCTGTTGTCGTTAAAAATTCCGACATACGCTCAAGCGAATAACCTCTGCCATTTAGAACGCCCGGCAAATACGATGAGTAAAAAGGATAAGTGAAAAATATCAGACAAATAATCGCAAGAACCAAGCCGACACCGCGACGCGCAGACTCTAAAACCAACAGCAGTACAACAACGCCAACCCAGATATCCATCGCAACGGTTTCTCCACCGCTTAACGCAATATCTTTCCATCGGGTCATAAGATAACCGCATGACCCAACACTGATCACAATCAACGCAATGCGTAAGATTTTGTCAGCCAAAGACTGTTCCAATGATTTAAATGTGGCACGCGTTAAAAACAGCAACACCAACATCATCATCAAATGAAAAATTCGAATATCACGTGTTGAAAGAACAAATATGCCTGACACGTTCAGTAGGTGGAATAATCCAATAGCAAACGCGACCAGCGCAATGCTGCGGTCAAATATTTTATCAATCATCATCATGATCATTTCTTCTATTAAAAAGCGGATTGGTAAAATCGGGGCGAATAATTCCGCCCCGACTTTAATTCGTATTAATAATTGAAATTACTCTCTATGGAATTTCTCAGCACCAGGGTGAAGTGCAATTGGAAGCTCAAGAGACTGAGCTGGCACAATTTTCGATGCCAAGGCGTTTTCTTTAATCAACGCATCCATATTGCCGTAGATCGCTTTTGCAATTGCATAAGCCAAGTCATCATCCATATCAGCTTTTGTAATCAGCAAGTTCGGAGAACCAATAACCGAGATCGCTTCGCCATTGCCATACACATCCGCTGGTACTTCAATGCTTGTGTAATATGAAAAAGTATCGACAAGCTCTGCCATTTTCTCATCACCAAGTTCAATAAAGCTCAACTCATTCGTCGCAGCAATTTGTGAAACAGCGCCTGTTGGGAAACCGGCCAAAGCAAAAGATGCATCAACATTGCCGTCTGCAAGCTGGCTCATACCATCAGCATAAGACAAAAAGCTTGGCGTAATATCATCCAAAGTCATGTCATAAAGCTTAAACAAATTGCGCATCAAGCTGAGCGTACCGCCACCTGCAGGTCCAACGGCAACTGTGCGACCCTTTAAATCTTCAATGCTGGTAATGCCTGAACCTGGCAGCGTAACCATATGCAACACACTTGAATGCAAAGCACCAATGCCGCGGATATCTAACGCTTCTTTATAAGGGCCTTTGCCGCCGGCAGCCAAAAACGACAGGCTTGCAGGCGCCAAAGCAACATCAACTTCGCCAGATGCAACAAGACGCGGATTTTCAAGACCACCACCCGTTACAATCGGAACCATAGTGTAACCATCAGCGAAATTATTAACATTGACACCAAGTGCCTGACCCATTGGGTAATATGCACCGCCCAAACTTGCAGTACCGATACGCAGTTCCTGATCAGCTTGCGCGCTTTGCAAACCAAATATGCTTGTAAGTGAAAGGGCTGCAACAGCAACCATATTTTTAATGTATTTCATATCATCCTCCCGATCTAATGATGTACCAAAAGCGCCGTAATATTCCCTGCTCGCTTCCGGTCAGAATTCAAATATATCGATATTTTTACAAAATTCAAACTTTTATCGATTTATTTTTGAATAAATTTCGTTTATCGTCCCAATCAAGTTCATCAATAAAGGGAAGTTCTGATGCTCACGCTCTATCATGCCAATCATTCAACATGCAGCCAGAAGGTAAGATTGTCGTTGGCTGAAAAGGGCTTAGAGTGGGAGAGTAGACTTATTAATCTTGCGACCAATGAGCACCTTGATCCAGAGTATCTAGCGCTCAATCCAAATGGTGTCGTCCCAACTCTTATACACAACGATGCTGTTATCACTGATTCAGGAGTTATTTGCGAATATCTCGAGGAAGTGTTTCCGAACAAACCGCTATTGCCGGAAGATCCTGCAGAACGTGCCATCGTTCGCGCTTGGATTCGATATTTAGACGAAGTCCCCACGGCAGCTGTTCGGGTGCCATCCTTTAATATGGCATTCTTACCACGCTATGATAATTTGGATGATGAAGCATTTCAAAAAGAGCAGGCCGACATCCGCCCTTTACGCAAACACTTTTACGAAAAAATGGGACGCAAAGGCTTCGATGATACCGAAGTGAATAACGCATTAGAGCAATTAAAATCCACCATCTCCAGAATGGAAGTACGCTTGGATGATAATCCGTGGCTTTCTGGAGGAGAACTCGGGCTTGCTGATTTTATCGCGGCCCCATTAATAGACCGACTGGATGATCTTGGCTTAGCGAAACTTTGGACTGAAGATGCCCCTAATGTAAGTGATTGGTTTATTAGACTAAGATCACGTCCTTCATTTTCGACAGCATTTTACACAAAGTCCCGATTGTCAGAATTTTTGCCAATCGGTGATTTACATCGCAGACCTCCCCCACAAACCAGCTGATAACGTAAGTGAAATTCGCCCCAATAGTGATAATCACCATAATACGTTAAAAATGCGGATAATTTCGCTTAAGATTTCTAAATTAGCGCCCATCCTTCATTTTTTTCACTCCATAATCTGTGTCAAAATAGAACTTGATTATACTTGGAATTAAGATTGGTACTGGTGTGAACATAAAAAACAAGGCATTCATCGTGACAGGTGGCTTATCTGGCTTGGGTCAAGCAGTTAAAGATAACCTCTTGCAAATTGGCGCAAAAATTGTTGTCGCCGACATTGCTGATACTAATCCAGATGCATTTAAAAAAGAGCATAATGGCAATGCGATATACATTAAAACGGATGTCACAAACCCCGAGGATGCAGCCAAAGCCATAGATATGGCCACAATAGAGTTTGGTCAGTTAGATGGCTTGGTCAATTGTGCTGGCATTGCTCCTGGCGAGAGAATTGTCGGCAAAAAAGGTGTCCATCGCCTTGAGAGTTTTTCAAATGCTGTATCAATCAATCTGATCGGTAGCTTTAATATGTTGCGTCTGTCTGCGGAAAAAATGTCTACCAACACCCCCGGACCTGATGGTGAGCGCGGTGTTATTATTAACACCGCATCCATTGCAGCCTTTGACGGCCAAATCGGACAGATAGCCTATGCAGCATCTAAAGGTGGCGTGTGTTCAATGACGCTTCCAGCCGCACGTGAGCTTGCTGAATTTGGTGTCCGTGTTATGGCCATCGCGCCAGGTATATTTGAAACACCAATGATGGCCGCCATGCCGGATCAAGTGCGAGCCTCGTTGAGCGAAAAAGTTCCATTTCCGTCGAGGTTGGGCAAGCCTGAAGAATATGCAAAACTTGTTGAAACAATCATCACCAATCGTATGTTAAATGGTGAGGTCATCCGTCTCGATGGCTCATTAAGAATGGCAGCAAAATAAGGTAGAAAACATGCAAGATCCGATCGTCATTGTATCCATTGCCAGAACACCAATTGGTGGTTTTCAAGGTGAGTTCAAAAATCTAACAGCGGTAGACTTAGGTACTGCTGCCATTGCCGCATCCATTGAACGTGCAGATATAAAACCCGATGACATTGATGAAGTGCTCTTTGGCTGCGTTTTGCCCGCAGGTCTAGGTCAAGCGCCGGCAAGACAGGCTGCACTTGGCGCTGGCATTCCCAAATTTGCTGGCGCAACAACAGTTAATAAGATGTGCGGTTCAGGTATGAAAACAATCATGATGGCACATGATGCAATCTTAGCCGGCAGCTCCAACATCATCGTAGCTGGTGGAATGGAAAGCATGACAAATGCTCCCTATTTAACGACCAAATCGCGCGGCGGTTTACGCATGGGGCATTCAGCTCTTATGGATCACATGTTCTTAGATGGACTTGAGGATGCCTATGACAAAGGGCAGTTGATGGGAAACTTCGCTGAAAAATGCGCGACTGACCATGACTTCACACGCACAGAACAAGATGACTATGCAATTTCTTCACTCGATCGCGCTCAAAAAGCGATTGAATCCGGCAAGTTCGACGACGAGATTGTAACACTTGGAAACAATGACAGACGTAATCCGCTTGTCATTAGCACCGACGAACAGCCCAGATTGGCAAAACGCGATAAAATCCGGAGCTTACGGCCAGCATTTACAAAAGACGGTACAGTCACCGCCGCAAATTCAAGTTCAATCTCAGATGGTGCAGCTAGTGTTGTAATGATGCGCGCATCTGAAGCGGAAAAACGGGGACTCACACCGCTTGCAAAGATCATCACGCATACAAGTTATGCTGCTGAACCATGTGATTTCCCAACAGCACCAATTGGTTCAACAAAGGCGCTGCTCGAAAAGATAAATTGGCAGGTTAGCGACATTGATCTTTTTGAAGTTAATGAAGCTTTTGCTGTTGTTGCACTGGCCGCGATGAAGGAATTGTCTATCCCGCATGAAAAGGTCAACATTCATGGCGGCGCTTGTGCGCTGGGTCACCCCGTCGGTGCATCGGGGGCTCGCATTGTGGTGACGCTGATTAATGCTCTTAAACAAAACAATTTATCAAAAGGCGTCGCTTCAATCTGTATTGGTGGTGGCGAGGCAACCTCTTTAGCCATTGAGATGATGTAGCTATTAAAAACAACTCATTAAACGAAACAACGTAGCCGAACCTCATGGAATTCGGCTGCGCTCGATAAACTTTTTTAACGCGAAACGGGATCTCATATTGCGCACATTATCCACTTGCGCCAATCGCGTTTGCAAAAAATGCTCATATTCTTCAAGGCTAGAAACAACCACCTCCAGCAAAAAATCTTGCCCGCCTGTCATCAATGCCGCAGTAACAATTTCATCGAAATGAGCAATATCTTTTTGAAATCCTGAAATGTCTTCTGCTTTGTGAGATTCAAGTTCTACATTGACGAAAGCCGTTATACCAAAGCCGCTTGCAGCGCGATCAATTTTCGCCCCATATCCAGAAATCAAACCCATTGCTTCCAATCTTTGAAGGCGGTTTTTACAGGGTGTCTGGGACAATCCAGTGGCTTCAGAAAGTTGAACAATGGACGCACGACCATTATCACAAAGGATGCGTAATATTTTACGATCAAGTTCATCTATAGTTTTTATCACTTAGTTTTCTCATTTTTGCAATAATTATCACTAAAGAAATTCAAAATAGACCCAATATTCAAATTTATCAACTGTGCAAGTCATGTCACTCTATTGATGCTCGTCAAACAAAGGAGAAAACATGCTTCCGATCATCCATGAACTGCCCACCCCACCAGGATTTGAACGTTTGATCTTTGCGGAGGATCAGAATTGTGGATTGAAAACTTATATCGCAATTCACTCAACAGCTTGCGGTCCTGCTGCGGGTGGATGCCGGATGTGGGATTACGATAGTCTCGAAGAGGCGAAAGAAGATGCTTTGCGCCTAGCTAAAGGAATGACGAGTAAAAATGCCATCGCCGGCCTTGGTCTTGGCGGCGGCAAATCTGTGATTATTGGCGATCCGAAATCAGACAAAACAGCCGAATTGCTCAGAGCATTTGGCAAAGTAGTAAATTCACTAAAGGGCAGTTATTTCACAGCCGAAGATGTCGGCATTAGTCCTCACGATATGGCAATTGTTGCACAAGAAACACCATATGCTGCCGGACTGGATGGGGGAAATTTTGCTAGCGGCGACCCCTCACCCTTTACAGCTGAAGGTGTTTTTCAATGCCTTAAAGTTGGCGCAACAAAGGTCTTTGGAACAAACAGCCTTGATGGCAAGCCCGTGCTCGTACAAGGATTGGGCCACGTTGGCATGTCGCTTGCTGAAAAACTCCATGCTGATGGTGCTGACTTAATCGTTTGCGACATTAATCCGACCTTGGTCGATCAAGCTGTGTCGAAATTCAAAGCGAAGGTTTGCGCTTTAGATGATGTGTTTGCCACACAAATGGACATTTTTGCACCATGCGCTTTGGGCGGAATTTTAACGCAGGAGACCGTTGCCAAGCTCAGTGCGAAATTAATTTGTGGCGCAGCAAACAACCAATTAGCAACACCTCAAATCGCGCAAGAAATTCAAAACCGCCGCATAACCTACCTGCCAGACTACGTAGTCAATGCTGGGGGTATCATCAACGCCGCAGGTGAGATTTTAAAGCAAGGCCATCAATACCGGGATGAGCGTATTGAGCAAATAAAAGAACGCATTCACCAAATCATTCTATTAAGTGAAAAGACTGGGAAAACGACCATCCAAATTGCCGATGAAATGGTGGATGAAATCCTTCTAAGTGCTTCACACAAAGAAGGAGCTGCATAACCATGAAAAAACAAAGTGGATTATCGCTCAATATTCCCGAACCCGGGTGCCGCCCTGGGGATGCACCAGATTTTTCAAACTTTGATATTCCGCGCGCTGGTTTCGTCAAACGCCCACCCATTGATGTGGACCCAGACACCATCCGCGACATGGCATTTTCCATTGTCCGCGTACTCAATAAGGATGGTTACGCAGTGGGTGAATGGGCGGAAGATCTTAGCGTAGAAGACCTCCGTGAAGGCTTGCAACATATGCTAACGTTGCGTGCCTTTGATACCCGTATGATGATGGCGCAACGTCAGGGCAAGACAAGTTTTTATATGCAGCATTTGGGGGAAGAAGCCATCAGCTGCGCCTTTCGAAAGGCATTGCGAAGAGGAGACATGAATTTCCCAACTTATCGCCAAGCAGGACTTTTGATTGCAGGTGATTATCCCCTAACGACCATGATGAACCAGATTTATTCAAACGCAAATGATCCATTGGTCGGGCGTCAAATGCCTATTATGTATTCGGCAAATGATCATGGTTTCTTTTCTATCTCCGGAAATTTGGGCACTCAGTATATCCAAGCAGTTGGTTGGGCTATGGCTTCGGCGTTATCGGGCGATGATAAAATATCTGTCGGCTGGATTGGTGACGGTTCAACAGCTGAAAGTGATTTTCATGCCGCAATGGTATTCGCCTCAACATACCGCCCGCCTGTGGTTTTAAATATCGTCAATAACCAGTGGGCAATTTCAACATTCCAAGGCATTGCAAGAGGCGGAGTGGGAACATTCGCAGCACGTGGGCATGGCTTTGGCATTCCAGCTTTACGCGTGGATGGCAATGACTATTTAGCCGTCTACGCCGTTGCAAAATGGGCTGCAGAACGCGCACGAAATGGTTATGGACCAACCCTTATCGAACATGTGACGTATCGCGCTGGCGGCCATTCAACAAGTGACGATCCATCCGCTTATCGTGCAAAAGAAGAGGGGCAAGCCTGGCCGCTGGGTGATCCAATTGAGCGCCTTAAGCAACATCTCATCACCTTAGATGCCTGGAGCGAAGATCGTCATAAACAGTTCGAAGCTGAGATTATGGATCATGTTCAAAAAGCGCAAAAAGAAGCAGAAGCTGTTGGCACTTTAGGAACAGGCCAAGCGCCAAGTCCGCGCGACATGTTTGAAGGGGTATATGAAAAAATGCCTCCGCATTTGGTCCGCCAACGTCAAGAAGCGGGATATTAAAATGGCTGAAATGACAATGATTGAAGCCATTCGCGATGCACATGATCAGGCAATGGCTGCAGACGACAAAGTGGTTGTCTTTGGTGAAGATGTTGGCTTCTTCGGCGGTGTTTTTCGATGCACTGCAGGCCTGCAGGAAAAATATGGTAAAAACCGTTGTTTTGACAGCCCGATTAATGAAAGTGGCATTGTCGGTGCTGCAATCGGCATGGCGGCATATGGATTAAAGCCCGTAATCGAAATTCAGTTCGCAGATTATATCTATCCCGCATTTGACCAAATAGTATCAGAAGCGGCTAGACTTAGGCATCGGTCTAACGCGGACTTCACATGTCCCATAGTAATTCGTGTTCCGACAGGTGGTGGTATTTTTGGAGGACAAACCCACAGTCAATCACCTGAGGCTCTCTTTGCTCACGTTTCAGGTTTAAAAGTGGTAATGCCTTCTAATCCGCAAGATGCCAAAGGCTTGCTGCTTGCATCAATTGCTGATCCTGATCCTGTTATCTTTTTTGAACCCAAGCGCCTCTATAATGGTCCATTTAATGGCCACCATGACAGACCGGTCGAAAGTTGGAAAAAACATCCACTCGGGATTGTTTCAGACGGCAATGAGACAATAGAAATTGGCAAAGCATCGATCTATCGTCCTGGTAATGATGTTACCATCTTAACCTATGGCACCATGGTATATGTTGCAGAAGCTGCAGTGAATGAAACGGGTATTGACGCTGAGATTGTTGATCTTAGAACACTTTCACCTATTGATCTTGAAACCATAATCGCATCCGTTCAAAAGACCGGTCGTTGTTTAGTCTTACATGAAGCCACTCGTACAAGTGGTTTTGGTGCAGAACTTATATCTCTTGTTCAGGAGACATGTTTTTATCACTTAGAAGCCCCCATGATCCGCGTAACAGGCTGGGACACCCCTTACCCTCATGCCCAGGAATGGAATTACTTTCCCGGCCCCACACGTGTCGGCGAAGCTTTAACAAAGATTATGGAGGATTAATCATGGGTGTCTATGAAATGTTATTGCCTGATGTGGGGGAAGGTATTGCGGAAGCTGAAGTCGTGGAGTGGAACGTAAGCCCGGGCGACTTGGTGCGTGAGGACGATATTCTCGCAGCTGTCATGACCGATAAAGCCGCGGTTGAAGTTCCCTCTATTGTTGATGGCAAGGTGCTCGAGCTTGGTTGTGAACTCGGCCAGATGATGCCAGTGGGCGCGGTTCTTATTAGAATTGAGATTGATGGAGATGATGTATTAGCCAGTCATTCTAATGAATCACAACAAGACAACTCAGAACCAACAATCGCAAAACCGAAAGATGTAAAAATTGCAAACAACAAAACGCCCAATGATGCGTCTGACAAGATCGCATTAGTTTCACATGATCCAACTCAAAAACCGCTGGCTGCGCCATCTGTTCGAGCACGCGCACGCGAAGAAAACATTGATTTGAAAAAAGTCTCTGGTAGCGGTCCTGCCGGGCGGATTGTTCACAAAGATATCGATAATTGGATCGGCACAAAAGATCACCCCGATCAATTAAACAATCGCAGAGCCAGTGAGCATGTTGAGCAAATCCCCGTCGTCGGGATGCGCCGCAAAATCTCAGAAAAAATGTCTCTGTCAAAACGTCAGATACCGCACATTACCATTGTTGAAGAAATCGAGATGACAGCGCTTATGGAATTGCGGACAAGTTTGAATGCAAAACATGAAGGTGAGCGACCCAAACTGACAATTATTCCCTTTATCATGCAAGCCATTATTGAAGCCGTCCGAGAGCAACCACAGTTTAATGCACGCTTTGACGATCAGGCTGAAATTATCAACCAATATGAAGGGGTGCATATTGGCATTGCAACGCAAACAACAAATGGTTTGACGGTACCAGTTGTGCGTCATGCGCAGATGCAAAACTTGTGGGACAATGCTCAAGAACTCAAACGTCTTGCAACCTCAGCAAGGGAAAGAACAATCAAACCTTCAGAGTTAAATGAAGGCACGATTACAATTTCATCCTTGGGTGAATTGGGAGCCATTGCAACAACACCCATCATCAACCATCCAGAAGTGGCTATTATCGGCGTGAACAAAATGCAGGTTCGCCCCATGTGGGATGGCCAGTCTTTTCAACCCAAATCCATGATGAATATTTCCTGCTCGTTTGATCACCGCGTCATAGATGGATGGGATGCGGCTGTTTTTGTTCGTAAATTGAAAACTCTGCTGGAAAGCCCAGCCATGTTATTTGTGGAGCGCTCATGATGGATCTCAAATGTAAACTGCTCATCATTGGCGCTGGCCCGGGTGGATATGTATGTGCAATTCGCGCCGGACAGCTTGGGATAGACACAATAATTGTTGACGAAAACGCAGCTGGTGGCACCTGCTTAAACATCGGGTGTATTCCATCAAAAGCACTCATTCACGCGGCCAATGAATTTCATAAAATTGCGCATGTTTCTCAGGGACCACTTGGCATAAAAGCAAGCATTCCTGAGATTGATTTAGAAGACACAATAAAATGGAAAGATGACATTGTAAAACGTCTGACCGGCGGTGTTGAGGGCCTTATGAAAAAGGCCAAAGTCAAATTTGTGAAGGGGCGTGCAAAATTTATCGACGGCAAACAAGTCGCCATTGAAAACAATGATGAAATTCGCTCCATTAAAGCAGACAATATTGTCATCGCCACCGGATCATCATCTGTCGAACTTCCAACGTTACCATTTGGTGGTGATATCTTATCTTCGACACAAGCCTTGTCACTTAAATCCGTTCCCAAATCACTTGCGGTTATTGGCGGTGGATATATTGGCTTGGAACTTGGCACAGTGTTTTCAAAACTAGGGACGGATGTCACACTCATAGAAGCAACAGATTCAATATTGCCACTATTTGATAAAGCCTTAAAAAAACCTGTTCAGGAACGATTGGCAGATCTAGGTGTAAAAATACTGACAAACACGCAAGCTGAAACATATTCCAACGGTATTTTAAAAACTAGCTCAGGTGAAATCGAGATCGACAAAGTACTCGTAACAGTTGGGCGCCGACCCCGCACTGAGAAAATTCAGATCGATGAATTGGCCTTGACCAAAAATGGCCCTTTCATTCAAATCGATGACGTTTGCCAAACATCCATGCGCGGTGTATTTGCCATTGGCGATATTACCGGTGAACCTATGCTCGCACATCGTGCTATGGCACAAGGCGAGTTGGTTGCAGAATATATTGCAGGTGAAAAAGTGATTTGGGATAAACAATCCATCCCTGCGGTTTGCTTCACTGACCCAGAAATCGTTGTATGTGGCGAATTGCCCGGCACAATTGAAAATACCCAATCCACCGAATTTCCATTTATGGCAAATGGCAGAGCCTTGACCACGGAAGATGAGACGGGCTTTATTCGCGTTGTGTGGCGCAAACAAGATCATGTAATTGTTGGAATACAAGCCGTTGGCGAAGGTGTTTCAGAACTCTCAGCTACATTTTCTTTAGCACTAGAAATGGGCGCCCGTCTGGAAGATATCAGCGCCACAATTCATGCCCACCCCACCCGCTCAGAAGGATTTCAAGAAGCTTGTATGCGGGCATTAGGCAAAGCAGTTCATATATAATTTGAATTATCAATGAACTTTTGAAACAAATTAGGCACCGGACTGTCCACAAAACACTCCGATGCCTGATCCCAAAGCTGGCATTTATCTTCCCAAAATATAATACCGCTTCAAAGGATCCCCCTTTCTTCGATCACGAAGCAAATACTTCCAAGTGACCTTTTTGCACTTTGACATCCACGGGAGTTTTACCTGCAGGTTCTCCATCAATGGTGTATTTTTGCTTTGGTCTGGTCACAATAGAAATAGATCGCTCGCGTGATGTCGCTACGCCCTCCAAAGTTTCGGGATCACCGAGCAACATTTTCGGTAGCAACTTTATCCAACCAATCACACCGATCGGTTTCACCGCCATGACAGAAAGCTCACCACTATTCAAAGAGTTTTCGCTATCAATGGTTAGATAACGTCCAAAGCTGTTTGAATTTACCACAGAGATTTGATCCGCTCTAAATGAATTATGTTTTTCTTTGTCCATGACAACATCTGCGGTGAACGTTTTCGAATTATGGTAAGATCGCCACCAACGATACGGGTATGACAAACTTCCAAAAATCTTTTTAGCCAAGCCACCATGGTCACGAGCAATTTGCTCAGCAAATCCGATATTAAGTGCATTGAGAAACGGTTTGCCGTCGGCATAGCCAACATCAACATTGCGGGTTGAACCAATTTTAATAAGCTCTGCTGCAACTTTAAGGTCTTCAGAAACACCAATACTGCGCGCAAAGTCATTGCCTGTTCCCAAGGGCAATATGCCCAAAGGTTTTCGTGAAGCGAGAACATCGCTTAATAGGCAGGATATTGTTCCATCGCCACCCGCTAAAATGACCATATCATGATCAGCTATGACCAACTGGAAGATAGTTTTAGCCTCTTCCTCGCTGTGCGCTATGCGTTTTGAAACATCAATATTTGAACCTTCGAACAGACCCACAAGGTATTCATCGTCCTCATCACCTTTACGTGCATTGGCGTTTATTAAAAGTAGTGCCTTCATGTATCCAGTCCTTTTCATTGACTTTAAATGACTTTCTCAAGGTATCAGTTTTTGATAAAAAATCAAATAAAATCAGATAGTTAATGGACGTAAGATAGATACATTCATGTAGTATTGGAACAACATTAACCACCACTTATGCAGTGATTTATGTTTGTTACTCAACATACGTATGTTATGTAGAAGATGATTTATTGATAAAGGTGAAAACATGGCAAGAGAAGTCAGCAAGCGCACTGAGAAGTTACAGCTGATGCTGAGCGACGAGGAAGTCAAAGCAATTGACGACTGGCGCTTTGAACATCGCTTACCTTCAAGAGCTGCAGCCATTCGCGAACTTATCAGCCGAGGCCTGCATACCGAAGAGTTCAGAGAACCAGCAAAAGACAAAGCAACTGGAGATTTTGCAGTTACAACACCACCCGACGAGACCTAATCAACCAAAATCTTTAAAACCAATATGCTTTATGCGGAAAAATCTGCTAGGTCTGTGTGATAAATTTCAGAACACCAGCCAATAGAGTTTTCAAACCAAATCATGACTTTACTGATTTTCTATCTTTTCCTAGCTGTTTTTGTGTCATTCCTTTGCTCTGTTTGCGAGGCTGTACTGTTATCTATTCGGCCTTCCTATATTGCCACATTAGAGAGCCAAAATCATAAAAGCGCGAAACTTCTAAAAGGTCTCACAGCAAATATTGATCGCCCGCTTGCAGCAATATTAACAGCTAACACAATCTCTCATACTGTTGGCGCAACGGGCGTTGGCGCGCAGGCCACCGTGGTATTCGGCAATCAATATTTGGGCGTTATTTCCGCGGTTCTCACTTTCGTTATTTTAATCTTTTCCGAGATTATCCCGAAAACACTCGGAGCTACTTACTGGCAGCAACTTGCCCCTATGACAGCGAGAGTAATTCAAGCTATGGTAACGGGCTTGCTGCCGCTAGTTTGGTTGTCTGAAAAACTCACAAAACTGATTTCCGGCGGCAAAACGAGTGCCTTTACATTCAGCCGAGATGAAGTGAAAGCCATGGTGGAAATCGGCAAAGAGGAAGGTGTATTTAACACCGAAGAGCATGCAATCTTCACCAACATGATGAAAATCCGACAAATTTCAGTTCGTGACATTATGACACCTCGTTCGGTGATTTTCTCCCTATCTGAGAACCTAACGACACAAGACTATTTCACCAAATATCCCAATTCACCCTTCTCTCGAGTTCCCATATTTAGTTCATCACAAGATGATATTGTTGGTTACGTCTTAAAGGTCGATATTTTATCAGCCAAAGCAAATAATAACGGCGATGAAAAGCTAACTGCCTTCAAACGAGATTTTGTTGCCTTGTCCGACAAATTGACTGTTTACGATGCCTATTCACAGCTGATCACCGAAAAAGCACATATCGTTTTGTTGGTTGATGAATACGGGACAGTTCAGGGACTTGTCACATTGGAAGATATCATTGAGACCATCATGGGGCTCGAGATCACGGATGAACTCGACACGGTTGAAGACATGCAAAAGCACGCACGCAATAAATGGCGTGAACGCATGGAAAGTATGGGTGTTGATCTGAAAGAACTGCCAAAAAATTTAGTGCATTCAGACGATTAAATGCGGCAAGATACTCAAACCCGACATACTCTGCGTCGGCAGATCTGCTACCTTTGATGGTTTAGATATACGCCCATATTACACACTCATTGCAACAATGCGGCTGATTTCTGTCAGCGAACGACCCGATTGTTGCATCCATGTGTTGAATGCATGTTGCACCGCTGCCATATCTTTTTTGGATGTAGGATTTTTATCAACCACCCCTTCAGCGATCAGACGCGCTGTTACATCTTTTGACAAAATAAACCCACTCACCCCCATAAAACGCAAATAATATTGACCGGTGTTACCACCAAGTCGGGTTCCTTTTTTCTTCAAAAGCTCCAACAACCCGATAAAATCAGTATGTGGCCAATTACCAAACGCTTCTCCGACCGAACCATGCTCTTTAACCAAGCTAATCATAAACTGCGCGTTTTCCTGGACTGAGCGGATTTTCGCGCCATAACGCACAATGCGCGTGTCGGACACAAGGCGATCGAAATCATCCTCATTTAACATCGCGCATTTACCAAGATCAAAACCTTCAAACGCCGCTTCAAATCCAGGCCACATGCTTTCAACAACCTTCCAATTAAAGCCGGCTTGAAAAACACACTTGGTCGCTTGCGCGAGCCAACGATCATGCGGGATATTTTTGAGTTCATCAACGGAGCGCGACGCGGGTGAAAACTCATGAATAATTAAACTTTCAAGCGCGGTAGAACCGCCCTTACGTTCGGCTGCAATCTCATAAATTTCCCGAAATTTTCGCATGTGAACTCCTGATTTATTTGAGTGTTATTCATATAGGCACAAAACTTTGCACTCAACATTAAAGCCATAAAAGGATCACACTATCGCCAAAAGAATCGAGTAAGTGCCAAATGCTATTTATTCCATCAACCGGCTCTCTTAATTAGCAACTCCATTTATCAAGCGGACCAGAATACTTTGAAAGTTAATTTATGAACCAAAACAATAAATCGCCACTAAGCTTTAGGATATTAGGACCCGACGATGGCATTCCCGTTGTCTTTTTGCATGCGGTTGGTGTTAGTTCTTGGATGTGGGAGAAATTCCTACCAAAACTACCCGATATCAAAGCATTACTCATCGACCTACCAGGGCATGGCCAAAGCCGCGATGTACCCTGGGTTTCATTAGAAAATACAGCTGAACAAGTTCACACTGTAATTGAAAATGAATTGCCAACCTGCGTGAATATAGTAGGCATTTCACTGGGCAGTTATGTTGGATTAATGCTACTTGCTCAAAATCCTGAAAGGTTCCGCACCGCATTTTTAAGCGGGATGCATGCTGGCGGCATGAAAAAGAAAGGCTTAATGAAGCTAATGTCTTTCGTTATCGCACCCATTGCAACGACATCCTTCTTCGCTAGGAAAAACGCAATTTCATTGGGTGTAGAAACCAGCCAAATTGAGGATTATGTCCAATCAGCTACGCAAACACGATCTTCAGCTTTTAAGCGAGCGACGAACGATGTTGTTGATTTTCGCACACCAGATGACGCCAAGCATATTCAGGCGAAAGTAAAGTTTGTTTCAGGTGATCGAGAACATGAATTGATTAAATCATCAACTGAAAGGTTAACCCAAATCGTACCGAATGGATCATATCTATTTGTTAAAGATGGTGGGCACGGATGGCCGGGCAAAAAACCAGACTATTTCGCAGCGCAACTATCTGAACACATCACGTAATATTTCAATTGAATATTGAATAAAAAATCATGAGGTGCGAATTAGATTACGCACCTCACAATGCATTTGCTTTCTAGTCAGCCCCGGCTGTTCCAATCATCGCACCGGGTTTTGGCTTCACAACACGCTGCACAAAGAATACCAATGCTGCGATGCCGCCCCCCATCAGATCGGTATAGATACCGCCTTCGATTAAGAATAAGGCTGCAATGATCAAACCGATACGGTTGAACCACACGACCGGTTTGCCGATAAACCAACCTTGCATGCCAGAGGATAGTAAGAACACACCTGCAACAGCTGTGATGAACGCACGCGCAATCTCAATAGTCGTGCCATCCATCAAGAGCGCTGAATTATAAAAGAACATGAACGGCACGATAAAGGCTGAAATCCCGATGCGGAACGACGTAACAGAAGTTTCCATTGGGTTTGCACCCGATATTCCCGCCGCCGCGTAGGACGCAAGCGCTACGGGGGGCGTTATCGCTGAAACAACGGCAAAGTAGAATACGAAGAAATGCGCGGTGAGTAGCGGAATACCTAAATCCACCAATCCGGGCGCAACCACAGAAGCAGCCACGGCATAAGCTGCGGTTGTTGGCATACCCATTCCAAGCAAAATTGCGATACACATAGCAAAGAACAGCGCAAGCAATTGAGATGTTTCAGCCAAACCAAGCAGCAGTGCAGAGAAACGAGCACCAACACCTGTAAGCGAGATAACACCAACGATGATACCGGCACAAGCGCAGACTGCAATGATCTGAATGGACATTAACCCGGAAAGCTCAAATGCCTTGGCAATGGATTTTGGCCCCATACGATAAGGTGTTAGCCAACTTACAACAGCAGCTGCAACTGTCGCCAATGTGCCAGCACGGATTACAGAATACCCCATAAAGAGGGCCCCAATTAAGATCACGATCGGCAGGAATAGGAAAGCCTGACGCGCCATCTCACCAAGTTTTGGCAACTCTTCGCTGCGCATGCCGCGCATCCCAAGTTTGGCCGCCTCGAAATCCACCATAAAGTAGACAGATACGTAAAACAAAACTGCTGGAATGATCGCTGCGATCGCGATTTCCTGATACGGAATCCCAGTCACCTCAGCCATGATAAAGGCACCAGCACCCATGATCGGCGGCATGATCTGCCCACCTGTTGAAGCGGCAGCTTCCACAGCACCTGATACTTTTTTGGAATAGCCGACACGCTTCATAAGCGGGATTGTCAAGGAACCAGTGGCCACAACGTTACCCGCACTTGTGCCATTGATCATCCCCATTAAACCGGATGCAAAAATCGCTACTTTTGCTGGACCACCACGTGCACGACCCGCTGCAGCAAACGCGAAATTGACGAAGTAATCTCCAACCTTTGATGCTTGCAAAAAGCCCGCAAAAATAATGAAGAGAATAATATAGGTTGAGGATACTGCTGTGGTTGGCCCTAAAATACCAGCGTCTGTATAAACTTGCGAAAAGAAGCGCTGCCAGGTCACAGCCGGTGCATTTAAAACACCCGGCATGAATTGCCCTGTGAACACATATACTAAGAAAACACCTGAAATGATCACGAGTGCTAAACCTGCAACGCGTCGTGTCAGCTCAAGAATAAGAACCGTGCCCGCAACAGCCGCAATCGACATGCCAATTGGGGCAAAAGGTGTACCTGTTGCATTACGCATTTGAGTTCCAAAAATGGTAATGAGATAGGCGGCAACGGCGAGACCACAGATTGCTAAAGTAACATCTAAACCGGATAGACTTCCCTTGGTGCGTTTATCAAACCAGGGAAGAACAACAGCACCAAAACTCGCAATTAATAACGGAACACCATAGAGCCAAGTTTCGTTAAACTTGATTTCCGGATCCAACCCGTTCCAAAGTTTGCCATTAGAAATTTGATATTGGAAGTATAGAGCAGTCGCCAAGCTTAATAGCGCAGCGGCACTTAAAGGTACGGAAATGAAATTAAAGAGTGGTGAGGATTTTCCTGCCTCACTAAATTGAGTAGCCGAAAAGAGCAAAAAGCCTAAGCCAAGTGCACCGGCAATATGTATAATTCTAAAGTTCCAGGTTTCTAATGGTAAATCTGGTAAAAACGGTATGTTTATGCCGGTTATGGCTGATATAGAAACACCGTTTAACGCGATGATGTGGAACATGACATAGATTGCCGCATAGCTTGCAACAAACAATCCAAACCGACCAGAAAAAAGGCGACGATTGCTTTCTACCGGTTCATCGTCAATACCTTCTGCTTTAATTGGTTCAACGATATCCTGATCTTTCGTTGCTTCGCTCATTGGTTTATCCCCCAAGGCATGGTCACACATTGCCTTTGCAAGTTCAATGGCACGCACGCCAATTGAAACTGTAAGTCTTGAATTAATTTTGATTATTTTTAAAAACCCCAAGACCTTTATCTAAGGCCTTGGGGTGTATTTTAGATGCGATTAGTTGCCGTAAATATTTGAGGCTTCGATGCTTGCACCATTTTCATTAAACCACTTGGCAGCACCTGGGTGCCAGCTAAGCACTGTATTTTTGTCCCAGTTTGCAGGAACTGTTGTTTTAGCTGCTTTGTGAACTTTCATCATACGATCATGATCACCCATTACAGCTTTAGTTGCTTCATAAACAAAGCTCTCTGGAAGATCACAGTTTGCAATTGCGAAGTTCCACATTGACACTGAACGAAGATCACCAGGCTGTGAAGAATATGTACCTTTTGGCACGATGAAGTTTGCCACTGGGAAAGCTTCTTGGATTTTACCCTGCTCATCTTCAGTAAACTCAACGAAGTTCACTTCTGTTTGTGCTTCAAGCTGTGACACAGCTGCAGTCGGAACACCCGCTGCAAATGCAATTGCATCCAACAATCCATCTTGCAATTGTGAACCTAAGTCATTCCATGAACCATTACGGCGTTCAAATTCAACACCCAAGTTTTCCAACATTGAAGGGAAATAAGTGTCAGATGTTGATCCAGCAGGACCAAAACCGATCTTTGAACCAGCAGGAATGTCAGCAATTGATTTAATGCCTGAAGATGTAAGAGCAGTCACGTTAAATGGTGTCTGATACATTGGGAACATTGCACATGCTTTGTCCATTTTAAGACCTGGTGCAATTGGGTTTGTTCCGTTCAAAGATTCATTTGCAGGACCCATTGTTGTCATGCCAAATGCAGCCTCGCCTGTGTGTACCAACGCCATGTTCTGCATTGGGCCACCTGTGATTTCACCACCGCCTGAAACACCAAGGTCTTCTGCGATAATGCCAGCAAAGCCAGAACCATACACAAAGTATGTTCCACCTTGTGATGCAGTCCCAACCGTAAAGCTCTCAGGCCAACCAGTTTTGTCCATTGCCATAGCTGCGCTTGTTGCCAAACCAAGGGCAACAGTTGCTGATAATAGAGTTCGAAGTTTCATAGTTCCTCCCTAGACCCTCATAAAAAGGTCAAATTGATATTCGAGCGACGTAAGTTACCACTTAAGTAAGCGTCCTCGACCTCACGCAAAAAGCATTCAGCTGAAGAAATCAAACACCATTTTGCATTTTTTGCAATTTATTGAAGTAGGCGCTGGCACGTTGAGCACAAAAGGTAACATTGATACAAAAAACTTGTACCTATCGCGTAACACTCGTCTATTTTAGCCATGTTTTACGAAATCTTCACGTCGCAGATCAAGCTTCTGCATTTTCTCATAAAGTGCCTTACGAGATATCTGCAAGGTTTCATACGTCTCTTTTAAGCTTCCATTATGCGCGGCCAATACGGATGCAATGATCGCCCGTTCCTGTTCCGCCATAATGTCAGATAAAGGCTTACCCGTTTGAATAGCAGGAAGCTCATGCCCTATATTCAAATCAATACCCAAAACATAACGTTCGGCCGCAACACTGAGTTCACGTAAATTCCCAGGCCAATGAGCAGTTGCAATCTGCGTTAAAAGTTTGGGCTGTATCTGTGGCGTCTCTTTGTCGTGCCGCAAAGCTGCTTCGACAACAAATTTTTGAAACAAGAGCGGAATGTCTTCGCGCCTTTCTTCAAGATCAGGCAATGCAAGATCAGCCTTGGCCAATCTGTAGTAAAGATCACTGCGAAACTTGTCTTGTTTAATCAACTGCTTCAAATCAAGATGAGACGCTGCAATAAACCTCACATCAAGCTCAACGGGTTGGTTTGAACCCAGCCGCGTGATCGAGCGCTTATCAATTGCGTGCAGTAGTTTAGCCTGTGTCTCAATTGGCAACATATCAATCGCATCAAGGAAAACAGTTCCCCCGCGCGCATATTCAAACTTGCCGTATCGGCTTGTTGTTGCAGACGGAAAAGCACCTGCTTCATGACCAAACAGTTCTATTTCAAGAAGATCTTTTGGAATAGCAGCACAGTTTATTGATACAAATTCCGAGTTTTTTCGCGGACTAAGATCGTGCAATAATTTAGCGACAGTGTCCTTCCCCGTCCCCGTATCGCCTGCAATCAAAATATCAGCTTCTAATCCGGCTAACATTTTTACTTTTGTCTTTAGCGTTTCAATCGCTGCAGATTTTCCCGGCAACGAACCTTCAAGTGTACTGTAACCAGAGAGCGAAGCTTTTAAAGATCTAACCTCTAATGTTAATCGGCGTTTTTCCTGCGCTCGTTTTACCGTTTCAATCAGATGTTTTTGTGAAAAAGGTTTTTCAATAAAATCATATGCACCAACCCGCATACTATCAACCGCCATTGGAATATCACCATGGCCTGTGACCAAAATCACAGGAAAATCCGGATCAACTTCGCGAATAGATTTAAGCAATTCCAAACCGCCAATGCTCGGCATTTTCACATCTGTTACAACCACAGCATCCAGTTGCTGATCAATGCGAGAAAGCACATCCAACCCACTTTCAAACAACTCCGCCTTTAAATCGTTCAGTTCAAACGCCTGCTCGGCCGCCAATCGAATATGTTCTTCATCATCAACGAATAATACAACACTCATTGAGCCGCCTCATTCAAATCGTCTTGTTTCGCCTTCAATAGCGTGACCTTGAAAATCGCGCCCCCATTTGCTGAATTCGCTGCGCTGATCTCACCGCCAAAATCTTTGATGATGTTATAAGTTATAGATAGCCCCAAACCCATGCCTTGCCCCGCCTGTTTGGTAGAGAAAAATGGGTCAAATATCTGATTAAGTGTTTCATCAGGAATACCAGAGCCGTTGTCTTCAACAACTATATCAACTTTGTTTTCGCGAACTTGAGTGCGCAACGTTATGGCTGGTTTCTCCACATGTTCAACAGCATCGAGCGAGTTGCGCAAAAGATTTACAATAACCTGCTGCAAGCGAACATCGCCACCCGTTACAAACAATCCCTCATCTGGTCTTTCAAATTTAAAATTTATCTGAGCGGCTGATAATTGCGGTCTCATCAATTCCGAAACACTGTTTAAAACCTGCGCCAGTGAAATCGGTTTCGTTCGCTCTTGTGGCATTCGTGCGAAATTGCGGAGATATTTGGCAATCGATGACATGCGATCAACCATGGAAACAATATGGCCAATATTTTTTGTCGCTTCTGCTTTGCGATCACGCTCGAGATATAAACCAGCATTTTCAGCATAAGCTTTGGTCGCGGCAAGAGGCTGATTAAATTCATGCGAAATCGCAGCTGACATCTGCCCTAAAGCTGCAAGTTTTCCTGCTTGAATAAGCTCAGTTTGCGTTTTGCGAAGGCGCAGTTCAGCATTTTTTCTCTCCTCAACCTCTGCAAGCAGCAAAGTGTTTGATTGGTTGAGTTCGCTTGTGCGTTCGGTGACTTTTTGTTCAAGCTGCATTTTCGTGCGGTTCTCTGCGGCAAGTTTTTCAGATAATCTGACTTGTCTTTGACGGATCAAAAGCGCAATGGCCGCAACTAAAAGCGCTGAAATGATAATACTACCAGCAGTTAACACCGCCAAAACAGTTGACGGACGTGTGGGAGTTAAAATTGTCACCCGCCAACCCGCACGCGCGATCAATGTTGTTGTTGCAATGAATTGTGTGAAACCTTCACTGGTTTCAATCTTGATCAGAGAGATATTTGATTGAAACTCATCTTGTTCATTGGGTAGATGTTGCAGCAAATCTAGTGGATATTGTTTTGCAGACGCAATGATTTTACGATTTTGCTCGGACAATCGGGTCAGTGATTTTAAGTTCCATTCATCACGGCTGGAAATGAAAACAATATCGTTTGAATCTCGCACAATAACTTCGGAATTGCCTTCACTTAAACTGGCTTCAAATTGATTAACGGTAAATCTCACCGCAACCACACCTTTAATACGGCCCGCTGATCGTACGGGCGCGGCATAAAAATAACCACGTTGTCCGCTTTGCGTACTCATCGCAAAATATTGTCCAATACCCCCTGCAATAACCTGATCAAAATAGGGTCGGTAATATTTGCCACTCTCAAAAGGAAGTTCTCCTTCACCCCGGTCTGATTGCGCTAAAAGCTTACCCGTTGCATCTTCCAAATAAACACCTTCAGCGCCAAGCGCATTGGCTGTTTCTGATAACAGACTTTCTGCACCTATCTTCAGCGTGTTTGAAACAGTATTATTTAGAAACGCGGAAATTTCAGGACGCGCCGCGATGAGAGCCGGGATGCGTGCATAACGATCGAGCGTTAGCCGCAACCCTTCGGTCGCCAACTCAAGTGTACCTGATTGCGCTTGTACAGTTTGCATAAGGAAATAGCGCTTTACAAATGGGTTAGAAGCGATTGCGAGTACGACAATCAACACAAGAAAAACTAACGTCACGACAATAAATCGCTGTTGTTTTAAGGTCGTTTTGAGTTGTTTTCGCATTTGGGCCTAATATTTTAACAGATCTTAGTTCAACCTCACACATAAGTTAAATCGCTAAAATACTCAAATGTGATCCACACAATACTACCTGCAAAAGCCGTTGATCCTCAAATCAAAAACGCGTTTTAAGCCCAAGCCACTCTCAAACTTGGATCGTTCTTTTTAGCACTTGCACCAGATCATGTGCAGAGGAAAACGCACCTTCGACAAGACCTTCAGAACACCAATCACCGCACACGGCAAGCTTTTGGTTCGGATCGATGAAAGACCTTGGTGTTTTATCTCTCTCAACACTATTGGCGTATCGCCAACCATGGATGACTTTGTGCTCTGCATTTGCAACGTTAAAACCAAGAATGCGCGTTGTCTGCGCAATTAAATGGCGCATCACCTCTTCACGATCACCATCGATATGCGCATCGGCATATTCTGCTGTTGAATGAACCACCAAAGTATCCGGACCAGATCTTTGCGGCTTATTACGATTGACCGCAATCCAGCTCAAGTCTTCATCCATAATATGGGCTGCATCAAATTCGAGCGATAATCCATGGTCAAATCCAAGCATTAATGCAAAACATGCATGCATTTTCCTAGCTTTGAGTTGGTCATGGTGTGCAAATGTTTCTGGCAGCAAATCCAAGGCTTGAGGCGATGGAATGGTACAAATAACCCAATCGAAATCTTTAAAATCTCGGTTTTGATCATCCGCTAGCTGCCATTTATCTTGGTAAGTCAGCGAAACAATTTTCGTATCGAAATGAATAGACAAATCTTGCGCTAAAAATTTTGCGACAGAATTCATTGAAGGAACACCGACATATCTTATCGTGTCGTTACACCAATGTTCATTTTCGGTGATTTTATCGCCTTTCATCGTTACACATTTCGCGTTCCAAGGCTGGATAACATTATGATCTAGTAAGGGTTGGATAAAGTCCTGAAACAATTTAGTTTTCGCTGTAAAATATTGCGCGCCGTGATCAAAAAAGTAAGGCTCAGCACGCCTTGTCGACATGCGGCCACCCACGCTGCGCGATTTTTCAAATATGGTGATATCGGCGTAGTCTCTTAGCAAATGCGCTGCGGTTAACCCAGATAATCCAGCACCAATAATTGCAATCTTTGTCATGCAAATATTCCAGACGCGATAAGGGTAATGATGACAATGGATGAAACGATCATGCGTGTTTTAAAGTAATCGCGTGCAATGAAACCTGCCGCATATAATCTGTGATCTACCATCAGCAAAACGCCAAAAGCGGCGACAAACATGAACATGTTTAATTTAAAGCTCAGAACTAAAAAGCCAACCCAAAGTAGAACGACTGTAACATTACTCAAAATTGGTAAAATATGCGCCCAACGATCGTTTTGGATATGAAGGTGCTGGCCCCAGTGAGCGCCAGCTAGGAACGTTGAAATAACCAATGCATAGGCACTTAGTAGGTTTTCAACTGATCCTAAAACAGGCAATTGCTTAATGCCAACAGCTAAACATATTGCACAAAAAACAAATGGAATTGCCCCACCATATGTTAGATATGGGAAAAGTTTTCTCACTACGAAATCTTCCTACTTTTTATTATTTACAAGCCGAAACTTATGGCTCCTACAGAACAGACCGCTTTTATCCTGCATCCATAACAAATGTACGCGCCAAAACCATAAATAGATGTTTTTTTTGAACGAATTTACATATTCAATAATTATTCAATCATAATATCTACGGCGACTATGAGAGAATAAAACACGCACTCCGGGGAGTTTTAAATGGATGATTGATATCGTAATTGTCGCAAACATCATCAAAATAAGTGTTTTATTTCCAATTATCTATTTAAATTTCATTGTAGAATTATGTTAGCAGCAAATAAAATTGATCCCTCGACAGGTAAAATATGGTGAACAACACTAAAGCCAATTTTCCCCATACTCGATATTAAACATACAGCATCACGAAGCATCCTTTCCTTCGAGTCAATAGCAATCATCTACATTCAAAATACTTGCTATCAGCGTTTTGGAAGAATCATGTTATCTAGACGTTAGGATATTGGCTTCTAGGTCGCTGATATTTTGCACGGGGCGTTCAATTGACAAAATTTTCGACCATTTTTGGGATTGATCTGCGCACGCTCGCATTGTTCCGGGTATTTTTATCAAGTTCGATCATTCTCGATCTGATATCACGCAGCCGAGACCTGGTCGCGCATTATACAGATTTTGGTGTTATGCCGCGCGCAGTATTGGTCGACTATCTATCTGACGCATCATTCAGTTTTCATATGATCAATGGCTCTGCGTCCTTTCAAGTGATGCTATTTTCCATCGCAGCACTGGCTGCATTTTTTCTATTAATCGGATGGAAAACAAGGTTGATGACGATCATCAGTTGGTTGTTTCTTATTTCCATTCAGAACCGAAATGTATTGATCTTATCAGGTGAAGATAACTTAGTTTTGCTGCTGACATTCTGGTCAATGTTTTTGCCTTTGGGCGCGAGATACTCGATTGATGCAGCACTTGATCCTGATAATGATCAAAAGCCAAATGCTTTCTTTAGTGTGGCGACATTTGCAATCCTGATACAGGGCATGTCGATGTATCTATTTAGTGCGATCTTAAAGTCAGATGCGCGCTGGTTTCCCGATGGCACAGCTGTATACTATGCACTTCAGCTCGACTATTTAGTCACTCCATTCGCCCATTGGTTCAGGCAGTTTGAAGCCCATTTATCCGGCCTAACCTATTATGTGCTGGCGCTGGAGTATATTGGTCCAATCTTGATCTTTTCTCCGATATTCCAAAAACAATTGCGCCTTATATTTATGGTCGCATTTATCACCATGCATATCGGATTTTACCTGTTTTTAGAGATAGGTTTGTTCCCGTTGATATCCATCACAATGAACCTTTTATTTATGCCCGGTTGGGCGTGGGATAAGCTTGCGAACCGGATCAAAACAACCGCAGAACCCATCACTATTTGGTATGATGGCACCTGCGACTTTTGCCTAAAAATATGTAATATGCTGCGTGTTTTTTTGGCCCTACCGAATGTGAGGATTAGACCAGCTCAAGACAAGACAGACAAAAAAGAAATGATGGACGTGCACAATTCTTGGATCATTGAGATACATGATCAGCAGTATTTAAAATGGTCAGCACTTTCACATCTAGTCGCACAATCCTTTGTATTTTGGCCTCTAAGCAATTTAATGGCGCTATCCGTTTTTCAAAACATAGGGGATGGGATCTACAATTTCATCGCCAATAACCGGCCGTTTTTAAGCCAAATTTCCAAAAGATATTTTCCCTTTAAAACAGTGCGGACTGAAAGCGGCCTAATTCAAACCGTTACAGTGATTTTTTTCACCTTTTTTGTCGTTGTCCAAAATATTTCAACAATCCCCGCAGCTGGCATTCAATTGCCATATGAATATCGTATGGTGCGGCAATTTTTGGGGCTTTATCAAAATTGGACGATGTTTGCGCCCTATCCAGAACTCGATAGTCCTTGGCCGATCATACCCGGGGAACTCCGCAATGGGACAATGGTGAATGTGTATAGTGGTGAAATGGCATTGCCTGATTTCATTAAGCCAGATCTCGTATCCGCGCTTTATGAAAGTTCACGATGGAGAAAATATATCGCCAATATGGAGGACGAAAGTTATACGAGTGGGCCGTATCAGATGCTACTTAACTATGGACGTTATCAATGCCGCTTGTGGAATAAAAGTGCAGATAATCCCGAGCAACTTATGTCTTTTGAAATTTACTTCAATGTCGAACGCACGCAACCACCGGGTATTCCCAAGATTTTAGATCGTCGCAAAGTATGGACGCATCAGTGTTTTAACTGATCGCTTTATGCGCTCTGTCTGGTCGTTTCTTTCGAAAATTCCAAAATATCACGTAATGGCATAGGTTTTCCGTAGAGATAACCTTGTCCCTCTTGAACACCAATATCGCGTAATATTTCGGATTGTTCGGGCGTTTCTATCCCCTCACAAATCATTTTCAACTTGAGGCCTTTAGCAAGTTCCTTGACTGATTTGACAATGGCTTCATTTTGCGACCCACGTTCTAATGTTCTTACGAACATTTGGTCGACTTTGATCTTATTGATCGGAAATTTGGCAAAATAACCCAAAGATGAAAAACCGGTGCCAAAATCATCTAGTGCAAGACAAATACCCATGCTTCTTAATTCATTGAGTGAAGATACAATGTCATCACTTGCTTCAAGAAAACCTGCTTCTGTAATTTCAATGTGCAAACGCTGTGCTGACAATTCTGTTTGCACAAGCGCATCTTTCACATCTTTCACAACATCAGTGCGCTTGAACTGAATGGGAGCAACATTAACTGCAACAGTCACATGATCGGGTAATGACAATGCATCTTCACATGCTTTACGCATCACCCAGCGCCCAAGTTGATCGATATATCCATTAGCTTCGGCAATTTCGATAAAATCTGCAGGAGAAATAAACCCAAGCGTAGGGTGTTTCCATCGCACCAAAGCTTCAACACCAATAAGGTCGCCATTTAATAAATTGACTTGAGGTTGGTAAAATATCTTAATCTCGTTGCGATCTAAAGACTGCCAAAGATCGCTTTCAATCTTTCGCGCATAATCTTGAACTGCGGTGAACACTTCTTCATACATGACAAAACCGTTGCCGCTAGTTTTGCACGCTTCATCAAGAGCAATTTCAGCATTTTCAATTAGTTGCGATGCGGATTTTGCTTGTAAATTCGAACTGCTGGCCGCGCCAACTCTAAGGCCAATGGTCAATGTGGATTTATCGATATAAAATGGCTCATTGATGGTGCTGATCATATGCTCGGCAAGCATATTTACCTCAGCATGGGATAATTCGCCAGATACCGCCAATAAATATGTATCCCCGCTGCTTCGAGAAATGTCGCAGGCGCCACCAAACATTTTCTCAAGTCGTCTTTTGACAGACTTAAGAACTTCATCGCCGATATCGCGACCCAGTGTAACGTTGATTGTTTTGAAGCGATGCAGGTTGATCGCAAATATGATGCAATAATCATCTGCTTTGAGATAATTTATTCTATCAATCACACATGCATGAAATTCGCTACGTCGCAAGGCGCCCGTCAGCTCATCATATTTAGCATGAAAAGCGATACGTTTTTCCTGTTCAAGTTTTGTCGTAATATCCCAGGCTGTGACACATGCGATGAACTTTTCAACTTCGCTTGTATCTTCAAAGTGTTTAATTTTGGATGCCGTTACTGTATATTGCAAGGTGCGGCAGACGCCGGAATGGTCAACTGATCCCAGTTCGATATTACCGTTTCTATGATCATGGATTTTGTTCAATTGCAGAGCAATGATTGCACCACGAATTTCATCTTCGATAAGCTTGGGTAAAATACCGTTGAAAATACATCCAGTCTTATCAGATTTAGATAATTCGAAATAATTGGAAAACTGCTCATTGACGGTGAGAATATTCCCATCCTCACCAACGACTAAGATCGCACTCGCATTATCACTCACCACTTGATTGAGCATTTGTTGTGTATTGCTAAGGTCAGATTTAATGAGTTTGATGAGCCAATTTTGCAAATCAAGCCTTTTGAAAGCGCTGGTTATTAGCATTGCACCCAGCAACACTTGCACCTCTGCGCTTGGTAGCATCAATGCATATTCTTGATAAAAAGTAAGACCAACGTACTCGACCGCAATACTTGTTGCGATAAGGGATAAAATCCCGAGCAGAAACACCCGCTGTTTCAGAAATAGTTTTCCAGCAACCATTCCCAAAACAATAATCAATGCAACAACAAATAAGAGGCTAATTGGATTTAAGTTCGTGACTTGCAGATCTTGCTTTAAGGTTTCAGCTGCAAGGATTTGCACGATAGCACCCGGTAATATACCATGTACTGGGACCGCAAAATTGTCTCTTAATTCAACAGCTTTAGCGCCAATGAGAACAGTTTTTCCCGCCAGCATCTGACGATCAACATGACCTGCCAACAGATCTTTAACAGATACACTTGGTATCGTTTGAGGATCTATTGAATAGTTGATATTGATCAAGGTGTTTGCCCCGCCGAATACACCACTGAGTACGGATGGCATTGAATCTATAAATTCATCACCAACTTTGACGCCAAAGGGAAAGCTTCGGACCACACCATCAGCATCTGGAACAACATTGACCGATGCAAGCCAGGCATGCTGTTCAAACTCAGCAATTGGTGTATTCACCGCAAGACTATTGTCTTCAGACGCAGCAGATCGATCCTGAACAAAAAGTGGCAAAATGACGCTGCCACCAGCCTTAGCTAAACTATCAGCTAATATTTTATCTTCAGATGGTGTTGAAGCGGCACTGAAATCAATGTCGACACCGATTTCCGCAACTTCAAGATCCATAAGTTTATCGACGATTTGAGCATATATAGACCTTGGCCACGGCCATACCCCGACCTCGTCCAGGCTTTGTTTGTCAATCCCTACGAAAATCAATTCACCTGATGCTTTGATCGCATTTGATTTCGCGCGGTATTGTTCAATCGCGTTTTGTGTGTTGATAAAAAGTCCAGCGGTGGAGGCCAGAGATAAAATAGCAGTTATCAAAAAGAGCCAAATAAAAATCCTATATTTGTCGAAAAATATCTTCATATAAGTTCTTTAAGCTTCTTTTTTATGTAAATGCTGAAAGCCGCGATCCAAACTGCCCCAGGATTAGCTACTTTTTACCATTCCCATTGGAATTGCCATTGCTGTTCCCATTGGAATTACCGTTGCTATTCCCATTGGAATTGCCGTTGCTGTTCCCATTGGAATTGCCGTTGCTATTCCCGTTGGAATTGCCATTGCTGTTCCCATTGGAATTACCGTTGCCATTCCCGTTGGAATTGCCATTGCTATTCCCGTTCGAATTGCCATTGCTATTCCCGTTCGAATTGCCGTTGCTATTCCCGTTGGAATTGCCATTACTATTTCCGTTAGAGTTTGTACTACTACTCCCAAAGAAACTACGAGTATTACTCGTGTTATTTACAGCAACTGGTTGGCCTCCGGGTCGATTTACTGCCTGTATTTTAGGTGTAGACTTTTTCACACCTATAATTCTGGCTTTTGGTCCAGGTCCCAATACGCGGATTGGACCACGTGCGTTTCCCAGGATCCTTACACGCTGATTTACACGAACATCAGTGCGCAATCCGCGGCGTTCGTCGGTGACTTCCACAACGCCTTCCTGAACAGATAGTTTGGCTGAACGACTATTCACCTTAACGGAAAATGTCGTACCTTTTACCACAGCAGCCAAAAATGGTGTTTCAACTTTCAAATGTTTGCGTCTACGCGTTTCAACATCCAGTAACAACTCACCAAATTGTTGCACAACTAAAGTTTTTGAACCTGATCTGTTTCGTTTTGCAATCGAGGCCATGGTTGACGGTTTGAACTGAATTGTTTCTGAACCGCGTTTAAGCACGAGGCGCCCTGATCGGCCTGTCATGATCCAACTCGCATTGGGGATTTTTGTACCTTGAACAATTTTAGTCCAGGTTTGGTTGTCTACTGAAAACTGTGCGGGTTGTCGCACTTTACCAGCCACCCAGTCGGATGCTGAGGCTGATGCCAAAAGTCCGAGGATCAAAAAAAATGCAGTTATGATGATACGCATGACAATTACCATATGATTTCGAGTGCGAATTATAGCTAATGGTAATGATTTATCAGCGCGGTGATAAAAAACGGTTAATACTAACCCACGGAAATTACTAGATATTTCATAACTTTATTCAATTTAAGAGCTTATCAACCTCTCTTATACCACTATGGGTAGAATATTTCTTTTGAATTTTTAGTAGCGGGAGAGGAACCTGAACCCGCGACACGCAGAAACTATTTTAACTCGGCAGAAATTATTTTAACTCGTATGTAGGTTAAGCAACTATTTCTGCAATCCTCTGATTGAAAAGCGGACTTAAGTTGAAACAAAATTGACGTCAAATTAGTGACAAAAGCAGACATCAGAACGATCTTAGTGAGAAATCATCCAAGGTCTTGCGGATGGAAAAGCTTTACTTCCATCTGGTCTATGTAGGGTTCTGGATGGCATTTTTGAACCAGAACAACAACTACATCCCGGCCCATGCGCGTCACCTTTACGCGTGCTTAAAGGGGTGTCAGCGGCTTTCTCATTTGTCGAATGTGCAACACGCAGCGAAGTGTCCATACATGCAAAATTTGGCGCAGATAAAAACACGCGTGGTGCATCCTGATCACATTCAGGGCACGCGCAAGGATCACCTGCGCGCGACATGGGACGCAATGCGGTGAACACACCGCACGCATCACATTCATAATCATATACTGGCATTATCAGCTCCTACACATCAGGTGCCAATGGCATGGACACCGAGCCATCTAAGAATTTCTTCGGCCCATCTGCGCCTGGCATAATATCAAATTCGAAGATATCCGTTGGTAGCCACAACGTTGCGCAAGAGTTTGGAATATCAACGACACCGGAGATATGCCCCTGCACAGGAGCGGTACCTAATATCGAATAGGCTTGAGCACCCGAATAGCCAAATTTCTTTAGATATTCGATCGCATTTAAACAAGCCTGACGATAAGCGACATTTACATCCAGATAATGCTGATTGTCCTGCTCATCGACAGAGATCCCTTCAAAAATTAGGTAATCATCATATTTCGGCGTGATTGGAGACGGGCGGAAAATCGGATTTTTAATTCCGTATTTTGACATACCACCTTTAATCAAGCTAACTTTAATATGCAGCCAACCAGCCATCTCGATCGCACCACAGAAAGTAATTTCTCCATCACCTTGGCTGAAGTGCAAGTCACCCATAGATAGACCGGCACCGTCAACATAAACTGGGAAATAGACCTTAGAACCGCGGCTTAGATCTTTAATATCACAATTACCGCCATGTTCACGTGGCGGGACAGTTCTGGCGCCTTCCGCTGCCGCTTTATCGCGCGCCTCACCTTTAAGCGCCCCCATATGCGCGCTTTTATCACCGTTCGGCAATGCAGCAAGTGGTGGCACACGTTGTGGATCTGTATCAAATAATGTTTTCTCACGTGAATTCCACTTATCAAGCATCGCTTGATCAGGAAGACATCCGATAAGACCTGGGTGAATAAGACCTGCATATCTCACGCCAGGCACATGGCGAGACTTGGTAAACATGCCTTCAAAATCCCAAATAGATTTTTGCGCTTCTGGGAAATGGTCGGTTAAAAATCCACCACCATTTTGCTTTGAGAAGAAACCATTAAAACCCCATAACGAATTTTCAAATGAGCCAATATCTAAAATATCGACAACAAGCAGATCACCTGCTTCTGCGCCTTTAACACCAATTGGTCCAGATAAAAAATGAACCTGATTGAGATCTACATCGCGCACGTCTGCAGCATCATCATCATTTTTAATCTGTCCACCAGTCCAGTCACATGTCTCGACCAAAAAATCGTCACCGGGTTCCACCCAGCACGCCATGGGAATATCAGGATGCCAACGATTGTGGATTTTTTCATTGTTGTAAGGGGAATCTTCTAGATCAACTTTAATCAGTGTTTCAGGCATTGCGCTCACTCCTATATGTGCAAGTAAATTCTGTTGTTAAACGGACAAGAAAGCCGAAACTTTTTCAGCATCGATATCTTCTCGGCTGGACTCATGAACAAACTCACCGTTCTCGATCACCAAAACGCGATCAGCTATATCGAGCGCAAAACTCAACACTTGCTCTGAAACGATGATTGATAAGCCGCGTTCATCGCGGATCTTGCGTAATGTGCGGGCCATTTCTTTAATAATGGAAGGTTGAATGCCTTCAGTTGGTTCATCCAACAGCAAAACCTTCGGATTAGATGCAAGCGCACGGGCAATGGCAAGCTGCTGTTGCTGTCCACCGGATAAGTTTCCACCACGTCGCGATTTCATTTCAAGAAGAACAGGAAACAACTCATATATATCGTTGGGAACTTTCGTTTTGCCCGTCACCGTAAGACCCGTTTCAATGTTCTCCTTGACGGTCATAGTTGAGAAAATCATTCGCCCTTGCGGCACAAAGGCCATGCCCTGCTCGACCCGTTGATAGCTTTCTTTTTGCTCAATTGTATCGTGATCGAGACGGATTTGGCCGTGACTTGATGGAACAATGCCCATCAAAGACTTCATGAGCGTTGTTTTACCCATGCCATTACGCCCCATCACAGCGACGATTTCGTTTGGTTTTACGTCCAAACTTACACCATGAATGGCTTCACTCTGGCCATATGACACGCGTAAATTCTCAATCGACAACATCATGTTCTCCTTAGTGACCTAGATAAACTTCAACGACTTTCGGGTCCTTTTGGACATGTTCCATTGACCCCTCAGACAACACTTTGCCTTGGTGTAAAACAGTCACGCGATGTGCAATGTCCTCGACAAATTTCATGTCGTGTTCAATTACAATCACGGAATGATCTTTGATAATCTTGTTTAGAAGTTCCGCAGTCTTGATGCGTTCTGAAACGCTCATTCCAGCCACGGGTTCGTCCAGCATAAGGAGTTCAGGACTTTGAATCAGCAGCATGCCGATCTCAAGCCATTGCTTTTGGCCGTGACTTAAAATAGCCGCGGGTGTATCGAGTAGGTCTTGTAAAAAAATCATCTCCGCGACTTCTTCGACACGGGAAATCACCTCTTGATCGCGATTAAAAAATATCGCGCCAACAACGTTCTTTCCGCGCGGAAAGGAAAGTTCAAGATTTTCAAAAACCGTTAAATCCTCGTAGATCGACGGGTTTTGAAATTTACGACCGACACCTGTGTGAACAATCTGGTGTTCCTTCATTGATGTCAGTTCTTTGCCACGGAATTTTATCGAGCCATTTGTCGCTTGTGTTCGCCCGCAGATGAGATCCAACACCGTTGTCTTGCCGGCACCGTTGGGTCCAATAATCACACGAATTTCATTTTCTTCTACATAAAAGGATAGATCGTTTACCGCTTTAAAACCGTCGAACGAAACTGTGAGGCTTTCGACCGCCAGAAGGAAATCTTTTTGGTCCGCCTGGGGTCCCTTATTTGCTAGACTTGGAGACATATTACTTTCCTATTCCGCTGGCGCTTTGGGAGTTGAATTGGCGACATTTTCAATCGGTGTCCCGGGCTTAGGTTTGCTGCCAAATTTCTTGAAAAACGGTGCAATGTAACTGGAATAAAGACCCGCAAGACCATTGGGAAACGCCATAACAACGGCGATAAACATGCCGCCCATGGCAAACAGCCAAAGTTCCGGGAAAGTTTCAGAAAACGTTGTTTTTGCGAAGTTGACCGCCAAAGCGCCAATGACTGCACCAAAGATGGAAAGGCGACCACCAACGGCTGCAAAAATCACCATTTCAATCGACGGCACGATGCCCACAAAGGACGGAGACATAAATCCAACCTGAAGGGTAAACATCGCGCCGCCAATCCCTGAAAAGGCCGCAGCAAGACAAAAGATAAAGACTTTAAAGTCTGCCACGCTATAGCCTGAAAACCGAACTCGATCCTCCTGCTCTCGCATGGCAATTAACAGCCTTCCAAATTTAGAAATTCGTACAAACTGCGCCAGCATTATGACGATCAGAAGAAGGAGCACATTCACAAAGTACAATACATATTTCGCTGAATCTGTTCTGATATCCCAACCAAGCAATGTGCGCAGATCTGTGATACCATTAATACCGCCAGTATAGCCTTGCTGGCCAACGATCAGGATAGTCAAAATCGCGGCAATCGCTTGCGTAATAATGGCGAAATACACCCCTCCCACGCGTCGCTGGAACATAGCTTGCCCAATGATAAAAGCGAGAATTGACGGAACTACAATGATGGCTATCAAAGTAAATGGAAGGGAATTAAATGGCTGCCACCACCACGGCAATTCTGTGAGCTGGTTCCAATCCATAAAATCCGGAATACCAGGTGTCGATTGAATGGATGTGTTTTCTGGCGTAGAGGCTTCAAGCTTTAGAAACATCGCCATGCAGTAGCCGCCAAGGCCAAAAAAGATGCCTTGCCCAAGGCTCAATATACCGCCCATGCCCCAACACAAAACAAGGCCGATCGCAACAAAGGCATAGGTTAAATATTTGCCCACCAAATTAAGGCGAAAAATATCTATGACAGCGGGAAAAACAATCAGAAGCACCGTTGCGATGATCGCAAAACCAACCCATTCGGATTTATCAAAAAGACGAGTAAATTTCATTTTGGGTCTCCGTTTATTTGCGAACTTTAAGTGTAAAGAGGCCTTGGGGGCGCAGCATAAGAATGCCAACGACCGTTAAGAGCGTAAGAACTTTAGCCATTGAACCACTCATGAAGAATTCCATGGTTGATTGGGCCTGCGAGATGGTAAAGGCGGACGCAATGGTACCCAGCAAGCTTGCCGCACCACCGAACACAACCACTAGGAATGTATCGACGATGTAAAGCTGTCCGGCTGTCGGGCCGGTTGAACCGATCATGGTAAAGGCCGAACCTGCCACTCCTGCGATGCCGCAACCAAGCCCGAAAGTTAAACGATCGACCATTTTCGTATTGATACCAACAGCACCAGCCATCGTCCGGTTTTGTACAACCGCTCGCACTTTCTTGCCCCAGATTGACTTATACATGATGAAGGCAACACCGAGCGTGATCGCAGTCGTGAGCGCCATCACAAACAATCCGTTAATCGGAACTTCAATAATATCTGTGAGTGCAACTGATCCTAAAAGCCAATCCGGCAGAGTAACGCCAACCTCGCGCGCGCCAAAAACGGAGCGGTAAAACTGCTGAAGAATGAGTGATAGGCCCCAAGTTGCCAACAACGTGTCGAGCGGACGCTTATAAAGATGCCGGATCATCAGCCATTCGACGGCAACGCCTAAAGCACCAGAAACAAAGAATGCGAGTATCATCGCTATAAAGAAATAGATGCCAAATAGTGAAGGCAGATATTCTTGAAAGAACAGCGAACAGAAATATGTGACATAGGCACCTAAAATCATAAACTCGCCATGGGCCATATTGATCACACCCATCTGCCCAAAAATGATCGCGAGACCAAGAGCCATGAGAACAAAGACGGAGAACAGGATTAAACCAGCAAAACCTTGCATTGCTAAAATGGATGAAAATTCAACAATAGTGTAATCACCAATCATCTTTTGGCTCCAAATTTTAATTAGATAAATTTAAGGGGGAGAACCCCCAGTGCAGTGACTGGGAGCTCGTCTGGCAGGGCCTATTGATAACCTTCAGGGAACGGATCTGGTTCGACCAGTTCTGCCGTCTCATAAACCATCTCATACTGGCCGTCCGTCTTGGCAAGGCCAACGCGGGTCTTTGACCAAAGGTGATGGTTATCGTGAATTTTCACGTAGCCCTCTGGTGCTTTGTCGAATTCGATACCAGGTGAAGCCATGCGAACCTTATCGACATCAAAGCTACCGGCTTTCTCGACAGCCATTTTCCATAACCACGGTCCGAGATACGCGGCCTGTGTCACATCACCGATAACGATTTCATCACCCCAGCGCTCTTTAAACGCCTTCACGAATTCAATGTTATTCGGATTATCGAGCGACTGGAAATATTTCATACAGGCGTAGGCACCATTGATATTCTCGCCACCAATACCAAGGATTTCATCCTCGGTTACTGAAATGGTCAGGAGAACCGGTTTTTCTTTTGTCATGTCGATACCGGCGGCTTTTAGCTGCTTGTAGAATGCAACGTTTGAACCGCCCACAACAATGGCGTAAATCACATCAGGTTTTCTCAACTTGATCTTGTTGATGACCGAGTTGAACTGTGTATGACCAAGCGGGTAATACTCTTCACCGACAACCTGGTGACCCAATTTTTCAATATGTTTGCGCGCAATTTTATTGGATGTGCGCGGCCAGATATAGTCCGAACCAAGTAGGAAGAATTTCTTCGCACCTTTGGTTTCTGTGACCCAATCAATACCAGCGATAATTTGCTGCGTAGCTTCTTGACCGGTGTAAATCACGTTGGGTGATTGCTCCAGCCCTTCATAGAAAGTTGGATAATAGAGCATGCCGTTATACTGCTCAAAAACGGGCAAAACGGCTTTTCGAGATGCTGATGTCCAGCAACCCATTACGGATGCAACTTTATCTTGAACGAGGAGCTTCTTTGCCTTCTCTGCAAAAGTTGGCCAATCAGAACCGCCATCTTCCTGGATATATTCAATCTGTCGACCAAGTACACCACCCGATGCATTGATTTGCTCAATGGCGAGCTTTTCCGCTTGCACGGAACCTGTCTCTGAAATCGCCATTGTACCAGTGACCGAGTGCAAGATACCAACAGTCACCTTGTCATCGGTCACAGCCAATCCAGTTGTGTTCACTTCTGCCGTTGGGAAATCGGATGCTAGAAGTGGTCCACCCATCATGGCTATTGCCGGAATAGACGCCATGCCCGCGAGCATATGTCGTCTTGTAATGTTTGAATTATTGTTCGAATTTTCGTCAGTCATAATAATCACCTGTTTCGCTGTTCAATGCGGTTAACTGCTATGGCTTGAAGCGAAGCATTAATTTGTGCAGTGCCACAACGGGGCATTTGACGTATTTGACCCCCTCCAATTAACTGATATGGTTACGTTGGTTGCATGTGGTACTGACACTAAGAACCGCAATTTGAGCAGATACAGTTGTTACGCTGCGTATTTTGGGAGGAGTAGTAAGTTCAACAACTTGCGGGCAAATTTGCTTGCGAGGGAACAGGGTTTTTGAATGTCATCGAGTACTCAAATCACGGGCGCAAGAAGAATCTATAATCGTTGGGTTGCAGATGAAACACTGGAAGATTTTGCTTTAAGGTTCACTGCACATGGTGCACGAAAATGGTCCGTAGCCAGAATATCCAACACTGCTATTGGAGCCGTTTCATTTCTGGCTTTAGAAGCGATAGGCGCATCGCTCATGCTCAATTATGGTTTCAACACAACCGTCTCTGCTGTTGTTACAACAAGCCTGATCATTTTTCTGTTGGGCATCCCAATTTGCTATAATTGTGCAAAATATGGTGTCGATATTGATCTGCTAACTCGTGGGTCCGGATTTGGATATCTTGGCTCAACAATCACCTCGTTGATTTATGCCTCATTCACTTTCATATTTTTTGCAATTGAAGCCGCAATTATGGCTAAGGCTTTAGAACTTTGTTTCTCGATACCCATACCCATTGGCTACCTGATCTCTACCTTAATTTTCATTCCGCTTGTTACACATGGCATTTCACTGATCAATCGATTACAGGCATGGACACAGCCCATCTGGATCGTATTGCAACTCGCTCCATTTGTTTTCATCATAATCTATGGTTCCTACTCACAAAGCAGTTGGACTGATTACACAGGTCTTTTAGGGCCTGTTGATGGGCAAATTTCTATTGCGCATTTCGGCGCCGCGTCTGCAATTTTATTCTCCCTTACGGCGCAGATTGGCGAGCAAGTTGATTACTTGCGTTTTCTACCCCGCAAAACCAAAGATAATAGTTTTCGCTGGTGGTTTGGGCTTTTGTCAGCTGGTCCTGGTTGGATTGTTTTCGGTGCGGTTAAAGTCATTGCAGGGTGCTTTTTAGCGCATTTCGCATTCCGAGCTGGCATAGCATTCAGCGATGCCTCAGAACCCGCACACATGTATCTAACCGCATTTTCAACAATGTTTTCTAGTCCCGAAGTCGCACTTGGCGTGACGGGTATTTTTGTTGTCATTTGTCAAATTAAGATTAATGTCACCAATACTTATGCTGGCTCGATTGCATGGTCGAATTTTTTCTCACGTCTAACCCATTCACACCCCGGTCGTGTCGTGTGGGTAGTGTTCAACGTAATTATCGGACTATTGCTTGTACAATTTGATGCTTATCATGCACTTGAACAGATCTTAAGCCTTTATTCGATCGTAGCTGTTGCATGGCTTGCGACTATCGTCGCCGATCTTGTCATCAACAAAACACTCGGCTTCGCACCCAAAACGATACAGTTCAAACGCGCTTATCTCTATGACATCAATCCCGTCGGATTTAGCGCGACGCTTTTAGCTTCGGTCTTCGCTTTGTTGGGCTATTTTGGCGTTTTTGGTGAAACAGCCGCAGCACTTTACGCTTATATTGCTCTTATATTACCATTTATCATCTCGCCTTTAGTTGCCTACCACACGAGGGGCAAATACTATTTGGCGCGTCATCCAGAACCACTAAAACTAGACCAGTTGGAAAATGCGCACCATTCAAATTGTGATTGCTCTATTTGTCAGCATAGTATTGAAAATGAAGACATGCTTTACTGTCCACATTATGAAGCAAATATATGCTCACTGTGTTGTACACTCGATGTAAAATGCCAGGACCAATGCAAGCCTCAAGGGCGGTTCAACCAACAACTTTCGAACTTCGTAAAACTGAATTTTTCCAATCGTTTCGCGAAAATTATTTTGTCCCGAACCGGACGCTATTTCGGCACATTGACACTGGTCTTGTTGTTGATCGGTCTCATCATGTCGGTCGTGTTTTATCAAGCCCGTCTCGACCTGGGTGGGTCAGAACAGGCGATCAATTCCATTTTCATCAACCTATTTGCAACCTCGGTAATCGTATCTGGAATTGCTGTGTGGCTATTTTTGCTATCGAGGGAAAGTAGAGTGGTGGCGCAAGAAGAGGCCAAACTTCACACATCACTTCTACTCGAAGAAATCGAGGCCCATAAAGAGACTGACCGTCAGTTACAAAATGCGAAAGAAGCGGCGGAATCCGCCAATCTGGCGAAAAGTAAATATATTATTGGATTAAGTCATGAACTTCGAACGCCACTCAATTCGATCTTAGGCTATGCACAATTATTGGAACGCCAGAACAACAAAGATGCGTTGATGACAAATGCCGCACGCACCATCAGGCGGAGCGGAGATCATTTAGCAGGATTGATCGAGGGCCTTTTAGATATTTCGAAAATAGAAGCCGGACGACTACAAATTTCACGAGAAAAAACCGCAATAAAAAAACACTTCGATCAAATCGTGGACATGATTTCTCTGCAAGCGAAAGCCAAAAAGATTGATTTCAATTTCGAGTGTTCAGAGAACTTCCCGGATTATGTCTACGCAGACGAACGCAGAGTCCGTCAAGTCTTGATCAACTTATTGTCCAATGCCGTTAAATTTACGGATCAAGGTTCGGTAACCTTAAAAGCAACTTACCGGAATCAAATTGCAACAATCGAGGTTGAAGATTCCGGCATTGGCATAGCCAATACAGATCTAGAACGCATATTTTTGCCATTTGAAAGAACCGCCGATCCCACAGCTGTCAATCAGGCACCGGGCACGGGCTTAGGCCTTACAATTACCAAGCTGCTTGTGGAAATAATGGGAGGGGAACTTCAAGTAAAAAGTTGCCCTGGCAAGGGAAGTAAATTCACGGTGCGACTTATGTTAAGCTCTATTCCGGATATTTTAAACAGCCCTAAATCTGAGGCGCAGGTAACAGGTTATAAGGGTCCTCAACGCACAATTGCTGTCGCTGATGATGATCCGCTACAAAGGCAATTAATCATGGATGCACTCACGCCTCTTGATTTTGATGTTTTAACCTATGCAGATGGTCAAGAATGTCTTGAGGAAATTCAAAAAAACAGCCCTGATTTGGTAATATTAGATATTGCCATGCCGCGCATGAATGGGTGGGAATTGTCCGAAAGAATTCGCCGTGAAGTTTCCAGTACGCTTCCCATCATCATTGTTTCAGCTGATGCGGGGCTTGAAAATCTACCCACTGATCAAGCTAATAATTACCCATATCTGTTAAAACCGATCGAAATCTCGACCCTTCTTCGGCTCATCGGAACAGAGATTGATCTAAAATGGATATATTCAAACGATCAAAACAAAGAAAAGGTATCACCAGATGGGTGACTTAGCGCAGAATATACACAATCCTACGGCGATAAATTCGAATATTGGTGAGAAAACCATAGTTATGGTCGTCGACGATGCCGAAGATACTCTCACAATGTTGACCGATGTTCTTACCTTGGAAAACCTTCATGTCTTAACAGCTAATAACGGACCATCCGCATTACAAATTGCGAGTGAAAATCGGCCCGACGTGATTCTCATGGATGCGATCATGCCGGGGATGGATGGTTTTGAAACATGTCGCATTTTAAAATCAGAAACTGATTTAGCTGAAATTCCAGTTATCTTTATGACCGGGCAAGATGACAGCGATCATGTTGTAAAAGCCTTTGCAGTTGGCGGCGTGGATTTTGTCTCCAAACCAACATCGCTGCCGGAACTCATTGCAAGAATGCGCGTGCATCTATCAAACGCAAGAAAGGCAAAATCTGCTCGCCATGCGCTTGATATAACAGGACGGAAAATTGTTGCCATCGACGAACATGGAGACATCACTTGGAGCACGCCTCAAGCTACAAAGTTACTTCGCCAAAATGGTATTCATTCAGAAAATGGAGAGAAAGTACCTTGGGCAGTGCTTGCATGGATCCTAGAAATTAAAAAACACTCCGTGATCAGCGGAGATCAACAACTTGAGTATAAGTCACCAGGCACAGTAATTATTTTCAGACATCTTGGCGTAACTCCTGAAGGTGAGTTTTTGTTAAGTGTTACAGACCATCAAAAGGGAAGCGATGAAAAACGTCTGGCTGAGTTTTTCAATCTAACCATGCGAGAGGCAGAAGTCTTGCTTTGGACTACACATGGCAAATCGAACAAAGAGGTCGCTGAAATTCTTTCTCTATCGCCAAGAACAGTAAACAAACATCTTGAACAAATTTTTGCAAAGCTCGGCGTTGAAAACCGAACCGCGGCCGCCACGCGAACCGTCAGAGTTTTGTGGCAGAACATGTGAAAAATTACTTATTCGGAAACGTGCTATAGTCAATCGATATCAATGGTTTTAAAAATACACATCAGAGATTTTACTTCTATGCTAAGTAGAATGCTAAATCTTACTATTACCGCTAACGATGTTTGTTCAATAGCAGATCAGTGCTAAAATATTGAAACCCCACTTTTAAGGAAGTTTGGTAGTGGGAGAGGGACTTGAACCCCCGACACGCGGATTATGATGTTTTTTCTAACCGATTGAATATGCTGATTTAATTATCATTATTTTTCAGTGTGCTAGATAACCGCTAGGTTTTCTACCCGGACACGAGGAAATCTTTCGAGCTTACTTCTCTGCAGGGTTTAAAAGGAACTGAGATTTTTGACAAATATATTATATATTTCAGTAAGTTGGATGTAGAAAGATCTTCTTGGACAATATTTATGCAGAAGTTAAATCTTGCTTTTGGTGAAGCCCTACCCAAACATAAACATCTATTCTGCTTCTTTTCGCTCTGCACTACGTTGTTTCAGAAACTTGAAAAAGTCGGTATTATCGGCAAATTGCCCGGTTCGTCTAATATAATTGGTAGCTTCTATTTCAGCTTCTGACATTTCCTGTTCTGGATTGAGCAGAAGGCAAAGTTGATAAAGCGAATGAGAAATTTAATCACCATTGCCTTCGATTGAAAATGATATCTTCATTGATCATTATCCTTATGAAATGGATAAGAACGCGGGCTGACGGATTTTTTTATAGCTATTTTGGGCAGCATCTTTAGAACGATGCGTAGTTGGTGCTGGTAACTATTTCTCCGAAACAGGCATCCAGACAATTAAAACTGTCAAATTAATTTAAGATAGAGCGTGAGTTGATGGTGATTAACTTGACTTCAGCGGTAAACATAGATCGGACTTGTCCATGCCCGGGTACCATCTTCCTGCGTTAAACGGATATAAATTGGATTATCCCCGGTATCCTTTAGCGCAATATTTCGCTTGAAAGATAATGACCTATGAGTATTTACGCTGGGTAACCTGGATACTTTAACAAATCGACGCAGCTCGCCAGAATTATCAAAAATGATATCTTCCAAGCCGATATCCACTATTGGAATTTCAAATTTAACGAGCGGCGTGTCGAGCTTTAGTATGCCACTATGCTCATCTTCTACCACTATATCGAAGCCTCCAAAATTTCCGGTAGTAAGGGCCTTCCACGATAGTTTATTGCCCTCTTGCTCCAATACTTTATCGCGATTTAGGAAGTTAAATGGCGCGCTGGTTAAAACGGAGTTACCTTTAACCTCTGCAGTTCCATCCCAGATCACTTCACGAAAACGGCCTCTATATTCTGCGCCTTCCCAATGCACTCTGATGCGATTTCCGAGCTCGGCCTTGCCAAAGGGATGTATAGTTTCGATCAGATCTAAACCATTAAAAATATCAATACTTTGAATTGGGGATGTCGTTTGGATGGCAACGTTTAACTCCATTTTTCCCGATTTTAGATGCACAATATCGCCCATTAAAGCCTTGCTCACAGAAATAGCTTTTGCATCTTCAAAAAGGATTGGATCATCATGGTACAGCGAAGCAATTTTGGAGAAACGTCCCAACACATCAATCACCATTCGACCATTTGTGCCACCTGTTGTTCCATAATGACGACGCTTGCGTTGACAGTCTAAAAGAGATTCACGATCTAATTCGTTCATCAAAAAGCACGTTAAGCCACCAATGGCTCCGAATTTACCTGCTCCCGGATAACTCGCACCTGGGCGGCCCTTATGCCCATCTGAATTACATACGACACCTACACGGTAGTTGAGTTTAAAAGCGTCATTTAGCAGCCATTCAAAGCTGCCCCAAGAGGAATGGACCTCAACTGATTTTTCAAACCGGCCATCATGGGAGACAGAGATATCTGCATATCGTCCGCCGCAATGGGCATACATGACCACATCCCATTCCTCATGTTTTGCAAAGGCCTCAAACAGCTCTGCGCATGTGGGCGCATCTGAACCATCTACATCACCCCCTTCTATCAGAGCACGGGATGAGCGCCGTATAATGCGGTCATCTGTGGGGAAGTAAACGTTGCGGTCACCACCCAGCGAGGTGTTTCCTGACCATTCATATCCCGGTAGACATACATATTCACCAGGCCGATCATAGATCTTGGTTAAACGGTTTAATTCCAACCAAAATTCATCGGTAATCTGGAAATCATTACCCTGGTGTGCACAGGCATCGACAAAGGCAAGCTCCCGTGCAAAAGCAAAATATTGGTCAGCCGAACCAGTTCCAATCGTTTCCTCAGATTGGCCGTGCATATCGCCCCAATAGTGCACGAGCGCCGTATCCTCGATCACAAGTGGATTTGTTTCAGCAACGATATTGCTATGATTATCTCTCAGTCGTACGGAAACGCAACCTGGCTTGGAAACCCTAAGGCCTGGAATTTCAACTTTAAAATCACCAGGCTTAAAGTGGATCTTATTTGGCAAGCCTTTGATATCTCCATCAGATTCGATGGTCAAAGTGGCCTCGCAAAGATTTGACGGATTACCCCATTTATCTTCGCCCTTCATTTTTAGAGTAAATTCCTGATCAATCCGACGACGAGTTGGCAGTACTGCTTGAAAACGTTCTGGTGCCCCAGCTACTATTGAAATTATTGGTTGATCTGGAAGCGGCTGGAAGTTGTATGTCGCTATTGGATCAACAAGCACACGGAATTCAAATGTATCTTCACAAAAGGTTTGCAGCCGCATGCCCGGTCCACCATGATCTGTTACACCAAAGCGGATCGTTATGGTTTCACCTTCAGATAGATAACCTTTGACTACTTTAATCCACAATGTGCGATCCCATGGTCGAACGTTACCTTTTGGATCCCAGCGGGTTTGCAATACCGCGCCATTCGATGCTTCAACTGTCGTGAAATTGGCACCTTTTGGGTCGTCAAATTGTGGATTACTCTGATCGGAAGCAAATCGGAAGCAAACACGCAGACTTCCGGAATCATCGACACCATAAAGGCCAGCGGTATAGGTCAGAGTAAATGATGCGTTTGATCCGGCTTCAAATTCACCAGTGGGACTAATTGTTGCGGTTCCTAGTTGCTCTAGGGGAATGGCATTAACAACCACACCGCTATTTACTATCCCGTTGGACGAGCTTGAAACATTAGAATCCATGATTTAGTCCTTTGTGTTCTGCTTGCGCGAATTAAAAAAGTTTGACGAGATGTTCAGCCAAATACCGTGACTAAAAAGGTTGAAAGCGGAGGGTAATAACTGATCAACATCAGATCGAAGATCAACACTAGAATAAACGGCCATATGTTCTTCACAATATCTTCGATTGATACTTTTGTGATGGCCGAAGCTATGAACAAATCGACACCTAATGGTGGTGTTACTGTGCCAATTGACAAGTTCACAACCATGATGATCCCAAAGACCAGCGGGTCAATGCCAAATGTCATTGCAGCGGGATATAAGATTGATGTAAAAATTACGATTGCTGCTGCTGCGTTCATCATACAGCCAACAACCAACAAGAAAATATTCACGAAAAGTATATATATGATCTGATTGCTAGCAGTTTCCGCCAAATATTGGGAAATGGTTTGCGGTATCAGGTTAATAGTCAACAACCATGCAAAAATATGGGCACTGTTCATGATGAACATGACGACCGCCGATGAAAGTACCGCTTTAAAAAATGCGTTATAAAGCGCACTCCATGTCAGCTCGCGGAATGCAGCACCTACTACCAGCCCATACGCAGCAGCCACAACCGCCGCTTCCGTTGGGGTGAATACCCCCATAAATGCCTGTTAAAATGATAACAGGCATCATTAATGGCCAGAAAGCTTGCTTGAACGATTTTATAATCTGATTCTTACCTTGAAAGTGAACTTTTTCAACATTCGGTTCACCTTTTACCAAGAACCAGTTCAGAATAAGCATACTGACACAGATCACAATGCCAGGCAGGAAACCTGCCAAGAATAAATCTGAGATGGATACACCTGTAACCACTCCATATAGAATTAGCAGGATCGAGGGGGGAATAATCATTCCAGTTACACCAGCGGCTGCAATTGTAGCGGCAATAAATGCCGGACGGTAACCCTTTTCGACCATCGGATCATTCATCACTCCACCGATTGCAGCTACCGTTGCAGCATTCGATCCTGATAGCGCTGCAAAGAAGCTCGACGCAAGAATTGCAACGGCTCCCAGGCCTCCACTGAGATGACCAACCAAAGATGAGGCAAAATTTACAAGTCGGCGCGACATACCACCGGTAGACATGATTTCTCCAGCGAGAATAAAGAAAGGGATAGCCAACAATGGAAATGAATTATTCGATGCCACGATTTTAAGCACTATGATTTCAAGGTTAATTCCACTTGCGAGAAGACCGACTACGCTAGATAGACCGAGCGCGACTGCTATTGGGACACGTAGAACCATTAATAAGATGAGAGTGGCAAAAATTGACGTAGCAACCATGACGGATTCCGATTCTTTTTCTGAAAGTGTTTACAATTTAATGATCATCAACAATCAAATCGGATGCTGATACAATGGCCTGCCGGAAGAGTGTCTCTGTTGTAAAAACAATACCAAATAGAGCCCCTGTGGGGACAGCAGCAAAAACCCATGCCATAGATATTTGCATGGCTGGAGAAATCTGACCTGTCGCACTCAGTGTGGCAGCCCAACCCGTTTTAAAAACAATGCAAAGAAACACGATCGTGCATAAAGATGCAGTTATCAGAGCTATCCTTTTTAACCTAAGCGGCAGGATCTTAACGAACATTCCTATGGCAGCATGAATGTTGCGGCGCAATCCTATGGCTGATCCCAGAGCGATTGTCCAAACAAACAAGTAACGTATTAATTCATCAGGGAATGATAGCGAGTTTTGAATAATAAATCTAAAAATGACCGTAAGTATGCCAAATACGAGCATTGTGATGAATAAAATGACGCATACTGCCGCTAGGAAAATTTCGGATTTATCTAACATTAATTTAGCTGAAATCATTTTCAATATCCTCTACAATCCCGCGGCGGTCCAATTATTTTGCGTTCGAAACAGCTTCAATTAGATCAGCACCTAAACGCTCACTGTATTCTTCCCAAACTGCCGACATTTTATCTTGGAAGGCTTTGGACTGTTCCGGAGTAAGGCGTGTAACAACCATGCCGTCGGCTTCCATTTCTGAAAGATACTGAGCTTCAACCTTATTGATCTCATCACGCTCCCAGTCCTGTGTTTCCTTGGCTGTGTTTGCCAGCAGTTCTTGAACCTCCATAGGAAATTCAGCGAACTTTCCATCGTTTATTAGGAACATAATGCCTGCCCACTGGTGATTAGAAAGAGTGATATTTCCTTGTACTTTATCAAATCCAAAGGCCTTTACATTGCCGACCGGGTTGTCCTGTCCATCAACGGTGCCTTGTTGCAATCCAGTGAAGACCTCAGATAACGGCATGGGAGTTGGATTTGCGCCAAGTGCTGTAAAAGTTGCCACGTTAAGAGGATTTCCTATCACGCGAAACTTTACACCCTCCATATCTTCGGGAGACTCAATTTTCTTGTCCCTAGTCGTAATGGTTCTAAAACCACTTTCGTACATAGCAAGTGTACGAATGCCGATTTGTTGACGCATGTCTTCAAACATCATCTGGCCAACATCACCATCTGAGACCGCATAAGCGTGATGACGGTCACGAAAGACAAATGGGAGATAAAAAACGTCAAGTTTTGGATAAAAACTTGCCACGTTTGTGGTGGGAACCAAAGCAATATCAACTACATTGATCCGCATTGCCTCAACTAGTTCCCTTGATGAACCGATGGTGCTATTTGGGAAAACTGTCACATTAATTTTGCCACCACTACGTTCGCTAACTAAGTCAGCAAACCGTTGAGCGCCGAGCGCTAGTGGGTGTGCCTCATTATACGGATGACCAAACTTTAAATCCATTTCTGGATAATCTTGAGCCGCGGCTGGGATTGTCGACATGGTGGCAACAAGTCCTGCGACAAACAGCGCACGCGTGTTACGCATTAATTTCGTGATTTTATCAAAAGGTCGGTGTTTTTCTATGAGATTCATTAGATGTCCTATCATTGTTATGAGGTTTCTAAGTCTTAAATAATGGGTGAAATGCGGGTTTGTGGAATGCTGGAAAATCCTGAAAAGAGGAAAATTCCGCTACTTTGCCTCCTCAAATGAGGTTCCCACGCAAATTTCGAGCCCTCTATCACTGGGTGGCACAAAAACACGTTGCCAGGTAATTGGAATATCGCGAAAGCTCGTACCGCAAATTGACCAAACCAGGCCGTATTGCCCCGGCTCTATCCCAATATTCCTTGTAACGCGGGGAGGAAGCGCTTGACATAATATTGTCTGTGTCGTGCTCAGAGTTGGGGCGTTAAAACGTTCTATCAGCATATCTCTGAACGAAACGCCATCGAGCCAAGATTTTCCAAGGGTAGCAATGTTGCCAAAACGTGAGGCAGGCAAATAGATTTCGCTAAATAACTCAAATTCGTTATTGACGCTCACAAGTCTATGAACCCGAACAAATTCAATTTCATTTCCACCAAAAAAGGCACTCCAGGGGCCATTATCTGAGGTTAACTCAACATCTAAAACCTTGAAATAAATCGGTAGTATCTCCGACCCGCCCTCGGCCTTAAAGCGAAAATGTTTCAAATGCTCATCTGGCGCGCGCGAGCCGGAGACAAAAGTCCCCGAACCATGCCGCCGTTCAACAACACCCATTTCCGCTAGACTGCGCAAAGCGCGTTGCACTGTCCCAAGACTAAAGGCCAATTCCGCCGCAAGTTTTCCCTCCGATGGGAGTCGATCACCGGGCGCCCAAACCCCATCCTCGATCTTGGCAAGTAACTGATCGACGATAACTTGATATTTTGCCTTTGGCGAATTTTGAAGTGATTTTGGTATGGTTTTCATGTTGGGATATCAACCTTAATTTAAAGTCCTATATATCAATACAAGCGGAAAATAAGGTAAATGTCGAGTCTTTTTTTAACTCATATATATTGAACAATTTTATAGCTATTCGGAGTCGAAAGTGTTTAAAATTTGGACAGGCCGCATGTTTTTTGGGCGTGTCTTAATGCGATTATTCTGAAGCGGTGATATTGAACCGAAATACATCTGTTGCAAGTTGATGTAATGAACTTGGAGCTAAATCCATAATCCTTTAGTGTTGTGTTGCTTCAAATGGAAATCCGAGCAAAGATAGAGAATGCGTATTGCGAGCCTTACCCGCTATATCGGCGCATGCCGAAGCTGACATCCAACTGGTTAAATTAGATAAGCCTGTAAAAGACAATTTGGATTAAATAGCTGTTGCTGGGTGCGGCGGTATTTATGTAATTGTTGTCTTTTACAATTAGGTTGTCTGCTTTGGGCCAAGAGAGGAAGTGTTTTTATCCGTCACAATGTCCGCTTTTCAAAATAAGATAATCACATTTCATAGAATAGTTTACATTCTCCCCTAACCTATTGATATCTTTAAACTTCAAAAAGTGTTCGCTCTTTGCGCCATTCCGCATCATAATTTCCTCTGTAAAACAAAGACTTAAATTATGATATTGAAGTTATAGAGCCAGATGAAACAAGCACGTGTACTAACTCAGCAACAATTGAATATAGTTTTACTGGTCGCTGAAAATATGCAAAACGGACCACGCAATAAACTGCTTACATTATTGTCCTACTATATGGGACTGCGTGCGGGTGAAATTGCCATCCTTAAATGGGATGATCTGCTAGACAAAAATTATAAGCCCAAAGACCACTTTTATCTCAAAGCTCAATACACCAAATCAAAAGAGGCACGCCAAGTTCTCGTCAATCCAAAACTATTGGGATCAGCTCCACAGATGGAAATCACTGGACCAGCCAGTCATAGAGTCTCAAAGAGGTGGTCATTTTTCCGCAAACTAATTGGTGCAGGCATTCAACCGAATTTATGATGCAGCAAGAATAGAAGGTGCTTCCTCTCATAGTGGGCACAGATGGTTTATTACTCAACTGGCACATAAAAGCGTTTCACCAAAAGTCATTATGGAATTGGCTGGTCACAAGCATTTGGGAACCACACAACGCTATATCGATGTGAATGATGAGATGAAAACAAAAGCAGTCAACCTAATTTGATGTGCTAATACTTTCCAAAAACTTTCACCGTGAATGTTTTTAAGAAAGCTACCGCAGTCAACATGGTCCGATAGAGACTCAAATGCAGAAGAATTTTGGTAGCACTAACTTGTCTCGCATGTGCCATTTTCAGACATAATTAAATTTTAAGCTATTCAGAGTTCTACGGCTTTCGGAAAAGATGCACATTTTCAAGAAACCTACTATTTTAAAATCGCAAAAAAGTTCGCAGTTAAGAGCACTTAATCAACTAAACAACTTGAAGAACTACTTTTTAAAGCATAATCTCTTTTGTAAAATGAGAATATCATCGACCTCCAATTGCCTGTGAATTGATAATCCATTTAATTCTTTTAAATGATGATTATAGGCAAACATTTGCAGTCTCGCTCATACGTTCGGCATTACTCTTACCAAATTCACGAACCGCCCAGTTAACATTGAAATCTTAACGGGTGATTTTCAACATGGAGCAAGATTTATTCAAGACGGGCCAAATCATCAGTGTTATATATAATGTGGTGAACAGAAATACCGACTTCTGAGCACCAATCATAAACTTTTTTGTTCCCGTCAGATATCATTTCTACAATGAAGATTTAAACTGCTTTTGACAGGGACAAATTTTGAACATCAAAATACCTGTTTGAAGGCAATATCAAGTTTACCTATAATCTCATCAATGTGTTGATCTTCCAAAATAAAGGGCGGCGCAAGTAAAACATGATCACCTTTGACCCCATCAATGGTGCCACCCATAGGATAACAAATTAGCCCAGCATCGAACGCAGCAGACTTTATCTTTTTGTGAATAGTTTCACTTGGGCAGAACGGTTCTTTGGTTTCACGAGATTTCACAATCTCAATGCCACGAAACAGCCCACGTCCACGGATATCACCAATATGAGGGTGCTGTCCAAACGCAAGGTTAAGCGCTTCATCCAGCACAAACCCCATTTCCATAGAGCGCTCTACAAGTTTTTGTTCCTTTAGTTTTTTAACGACAGCAAGTGATGCGGATGCGGCCGTTGGATGTCCCATGTAAGTGTGGCCATGCTGGAAAAAACCAGAGCCATCGGCAATAGCCGCATAAATTTCGTTGGAACAGAGCATTGCGCCGATGGGCTGATAACCAGCGCCCAAACCTTTCGCAATGGTGATAATATCAGGTGAAACCTGATCCTGCTCGCAGGCAAACATAGTGCCGGTTCGGCCCATACCACACATAACTTCGTCTAATATCAACAATATTCCATATTGATCACAGATGTCGCGTATGCGCTTGAAATATCCTGGCACAGCTGGCACAGCACCTGCTGTTGCCCCCACAACGGGTTCAGCAACAAAGCCTATAACATTACCAGCACCGAGACGATTAATTTCAGCTTCAAGCTCATTGGCCATGCGCAGGCCATATTGCTCAACTGTTTCGTTTTTCATTCGTCCACGATATTCATAACAGGGCGAAATATGGCTTGTTTCAATCATCAGTGGGGCAAACGGTTTTCGGCGCCATTCATTGCCGCCAGTTGATAAAGCTGCCAGTGTATTGCCGTGATAACTTTGCTTGCGTGCAATGAAGTAGCGGCGGGAATTCTCACCCTTTTCCCAAAAATATTGTCTGGCGAGTTTAAGTGCTGCTTCCACAGCCTCAGATCCGCCTGACACCAGATAAACTCGATCAATATTATTGGGTGCAAGAGACGCCAAAAGTTCGGCCAATTCTTCTGCGGGTTCGGATGTGAAAAAACCGGTATGGGCGAAAGCAACTTTTTCCAATTGTTCCTTGATGGCATCCGTAACATCGGGATCACCATGCCCCAAACAAGAAACCGCTGCACCGCCCGATCCATCAAAATATTGCTTGCCATTGTTGTCGTATAAATAAACACCCCTGCCCGATGACACGGTTGGTAATTTTGATTTTGTGTGTCTGGGAAAAACGTAAGACATAAGTCTATTCCTCGTTGAATGAATTCACGAATTGATGGCTGAAATATTCAAAACCATTTGCTTGATAAAATCGGTGTGCATTTAACCGGTTGCGGCCACTACAAAGGCAAATATTATCGCACTCCATGTCTTTTGCATGGGTCGCTAAATGAGCCAATACTGTATTGCCAATGCCATTACTGCGAGCATGTTCTGCAACGTACAGATCACCGGCACCGTAATCAAGGTCAGGCATTGCGCATTCTTTCTCCTTTGGGATCAAAGGCTGGGCCAAATTTGACTTGTCCTGAAAATAATGCGCCTGCAATATTTATCTCCACAATCGCGTTTTCAGCAACAAGCGTTGGATCCTTAATGTCTGCCAAAGCAATTGGGGCATCAATACGATAGCCGTAAGCTGCAGATGTGGTTCGTCCTATTATGTCACCGTTCATCAAAATAGGTTCATTGCCTAGCGGGACAGCGCTTTTGTCGCTTAAAATTATTGTAATAATTTTGGATTTAGCACCCTCTGCTTTTTGCTTTTCCAAAGCCGATTTTCCAATGAAATCTTTATTCCAATCAACGGCAAAACCTAGCCCGGCATCCAAGGGTGAAACATCTGTATCAAGTTCATGGCCATAGGCGAGATATTTTTTCTCAATGCGCATCGAACTCTGAGCAAATAACCCTGCTGGCTTAGCCCCTCGTGCAATCATTGCATCATAAATCTTAGTCGCATTTTCTGCCAAACATGTGATCTCCCAACCGGCTTCACCAACATAAGAAAGCCGGACAGCTCGGATATGACATCCTGCAATATGAGCTTCACCTACCTGGAAATATTTCAATTCATTGAGTTCATCAGCACCTAATTCTTTGGCGATACGACGAGCATTTGGCCCCATTAAACCAAGTACAGCATAACTTAATGTTGAGTCTATGATGTCTACGTTCTCATCAGATTTCTTATGAGCGTTTAACCAGGCAAGATCACGTTTAATTGCAGTGGTCCCAACAAATAGCCGATAATGATCTGTTGAAATGCGAAGTGCGGTCAAATCACTTTCAATACCGCCTCTTTTATTCAGGATTGATGTGTAGATTGCGCGACCTGGTTTGCGATCCATTTGATTGGCACATATCCGGTTTAAGAAATCACAAGCATCCGTGCCTTTCACTTCTATTTTGCCAAACGTGGATTGATCAAATATTGCTGCACCTTCATGCGCTATCCGCACCTCCTGTCCAACCTGATCAAACCAGTCCGGCTTGCCAAATGTCATTTTTGGCTCAAGAGTTTTGTCAAAATAGAGTGGGCGCTCCCATGCATAAAACTGGCCGAAATGGGCGTTTGCTTGTTTCCATTTCTCATCTAACGGTGTTGGTTTTAAACCTCTCCCTGTGTCCCATTGTCGGCCAGGATAGGTTATTTCATAATGTTTACCCAATATTTCTGGAACACGGGCGGTAAGCGCTTCAACTGAATTAAATTCTGCAGGGAAACGTTTTGGATCTGCCTCATGAAGATCTACTTGTGTGTGACCATGCTGTATGCAATGCGCCAAAGCCCGGCCGGCACCGCCGCCCGTTGCAACTCCAACAGAATTCATCCCACAGCCTAGAAATAGGCCTTTTGTTTCAGATGTTTCACCCAACATAAACGATCCGTCGGGGGTGAAACTTTCAGGACCATTTAACAACATCTTCACCTCAGCTGTTTCTAATGCTGGAAGTCGGTGCAGCGCGTTTATCATCATGGGTTCAAAGTGATCCCAATCTTCAGCAAGAAGTTGAAATGCAAAATCCTTCCCAATAATCTCGGGATCAATGGATTTCCCCAAAGGCTCAAAGCACCCCACAAGTAAGCCACCACTATCGTCTCGAATATAAAGGTGCCCATCGTGGTCCGACAATGTCGGCATATTGCCTGATATCCCTTCAATCGGTTTCGTCAGCAAGTAAAAATGTTCGCAGGCCCAGGCGGGAACTTCAGCATTTGCCATTGCTGCTGCTTCTCGGCTCCAAAGGCCTGTACAAAGGGCGACCGCATCGCAGCTTATCACACCGGCTTCGGTCTCAACGCCAGTTATTTTTCCGTCTTTTGTTAAAATACCAGTCACACCAGTATTTTCGAAAATTTTCGCACCATTTTTTTTGCACCTTTTACAAGTGCCGCACATAGATCCGATGGGCTCACTCTTCCGTCACCTGGAGACCAAACTGCCCCGACAACATCATCTGCGTTCATCAATGGCCAGCGCTCTATTGCCTCTTCACGACTGATAGTTTCTGCTTCAACGCCAAATAAATGAGCCAACGCTTCCTGGCGCTTAATGTGGATCATACGATCTTCATTTGTCGCAATTGAAAGCGAACCTTTGTTAATCCATCCTGTTTGCTGCCCTGTTTCCTCTTCTAAGCTGGCATAAAGATCAACTGAATAACTGATGAGATCTGTAAGGTTTTTCGTCGAGCGCAATGCACGCACTTGCGCTGCAGAATGCCAAGTTGTGCCGGAAGTTAATTCGTTGCGCTCAAGAAGAATAGCGTCAGTCACGCCATCTTTCGCAAGGTGGTAAAGTGTAGAACATCCCATCACTCCGCCGCCAATAACGATGACAGACGCGTGTGTTGGGAGGGTTTTTTGGGAGGCCATTATAAGTTTCCATGATAAAATTTTTGCTGCACATATTTGAAACATATATTTCAGTAGTTGACAATAGAAAATAGTTTTGTAACATTTGTTTCAATTACCCTTCCATCCCAGGAGTTCATTTCTTGTCAAATACAGATGATTTTCAGGATAAAATTTTCAGTCGATATTCGCAGTTGAGCGACACATTGAAGGTGGCTGCCGATTTTATTATCGCCAATCCTTTGGATGTCGCATCTCGGAGTTTGCGCTCTATTTCTGACAATGCTGGCATATCTCCTGCCTCTTTCTCACGAGCGGCAAGAGCGCTTGGCTACGAAAGTTACGAGGATTTGCGCGAAGACACGCGACGCGCTGTCAGCAAAAAATCCGAACCGATGGCAGATCGCGCGAAACGTTTGCGTGCCGAACATGATACCGAAACATTTGATATTTTTACAGAGCACGTCGAGATCACTCGCTCAAATATAAATGGCACCTTTTTTGATTTAGGGGCTGAACGCTTGGAAAGCGTTTCAAAAGAATTGATCAGTGCGAGGAAAGTACATTTGATCGGCTCTCTAGGATCCTCTGGCCTACTTGATTATTTTGCTTATATGGCGGGCTGGTTTTTGAAAAACTGGGATGTTGCTGGACGCAATGGCACTTCCTTAGCCAATACACTTTCCAACTTAACAGAAGAAGATGCCGTTGTTGTTTTGTCGATTGCACCTTTTGCGAAACGCTCAGTTCAAGCGACAAAAATTGCAATGGAAAACAAAGCTAAAGTGTTCGTTGTTACCGATAGCCATAAATTTCCGGGACTTCGCTATGCAAATGAACATTTTATAGTCCGCTCCGAGAGTTCAAACTTTTTTGCATCATATACAGGCGTCATCGCTCTTTTCGAAACGATGATAAGCATGATGGTTTCGCTATCAGGCGAAAAAGCTGATTTAGCTATCAGCAAAATGGAAGAAGCAAGTCAACGGTTGGATGAGTTCTGACTAAAACGAGTACATGTAAAAGGGAATAAAAATGATTAGAAAACTAAAAATCACAACACTATCAGTTGCTGCCATCGCCGCGATGAGCACGATGTCACTTGCAGAGCAAAAATTTATTACGATCGGTACCGGTGGTGTTACCGGGGTTTATTACCCAACTGGCGGTGCAATTTGCCGTTTGGTCAACAAGGATCGTAAAGATCACGGCATTCGCTGTTCAGTGGAATCAACAGGCGGTTCTGTCTATAACACACGTACAATTCGTCAGGGTGAACTTGATTTTGGTGTTGTTCAATCTGATGTGCAGGCAGCAGGGCTCGCGGGCACAGGTGCATTCGCAGATGATGGTCCTTTCCCTGATTTACGTGCGCTGTTTTCAGTGCATCCGGAACCTATGCATGTCATGGCGCGTGTCGATAGCGGCATCACCGATATTACGAGTATGAAAGGCAAGAAAGTTAACATCGCAAACCCTGGTTCAGGTACTCGTGTTCTTGCCGAAACTCTGCTGAAATATGAAGGTGTTGCTATTTCAGATTTCGCTCTTGCCGCAGAACTTAAATCATCAGAACAATCCGCTGCGCTTTGCGATGCTAAGATTGATGCAACCATCTGGGCGGCTGGCCTTCCAAATGGTGCAAGTCAGGAAGCAACATCTTCTTGTGATGTTAAAATCATCCCACTTGCTGGTGCTGGCATTGACAAATTGCTAGCTGAAAATTCAGCCTATGCGCCTGCAACAATTCCTGGTGGCATGTATCCAGGTAACCCTGACGACATTCCATCTTGGGGTCCGAAAGCAACATTTGTAACGTCGGCAAACACGTCTGAGGAAGTCGTCTATGCACTTGTTAAAGCCGTGTTTGATAATTTCGATGACTTTAAAAAGTTGCACCCGGCGTTTAGCCGATTGGTCGAGGAAGAAATGATCAAAGATGGTCTAACGGCGGACCTTCACCCTGGCGCGGTTAAATACTACAAAGAACGTAGCTGGATGTAATCGACAACTCATAAAGGCCATCTCACAGGAGGTGGCCTTTTCAATTTGAAGGGATTTATTATGTCCGAGCCAACGACGAATAATCAAAATGAGTTTGAAGATCTAATTGCTGAAAGTGATACAGGTGCGCGTGCGCCAACTGGAAGATTTTCGATCAGTGTGCTTTGGAGCATACCGCTGGTTTGGTCATTATTTCAATTATGGATCGCCTCTCCATTACCATTTATTTTTGGTGTTGGAGTTTGGAATGATACACAAACGCGTGCAATCCACTTAGCATTTGCCGTGTTTTTAGCATTTGTTGCGTTCCCAACGTTAAAGACATCGCCGCGACGACATATCCCAATCCAAGACTGGGTGTTGGCATTATTAGCTGCTGGATCATCTGCATATATTTGGTTGTTCTATGCCGATATTTCTGGTCGGTCTGGTGCGCCAAACACAACTGATATCGTTATTGCCGTCATTGGTATTATTTTGCTTATGGAAGCTGCCCGTCGGTCACTTGGCTTCCCTCTAATGGCGGTCGCGGCGTTTTTTCTTGCCTATGTGTTTTTCGGTTCATGGGACGGACTGCCAGATATTGTCAGATGGAAAGGCGCTTCATTACAAAAAGCAATGAGCCATATGTGGCTTACTACCGAGGGGGTCTTCGGGGTTGCGCTTGGGGTCTCTTCCGGTTTTGTGTTCCTGTTTGTCTTGTTTGGCGCATTGCTTAACCAAGCAGGTGCTGGAAATTATTTTGTTCAAATCGCATTTTCGCTTCTGGGGCATATGCGCGGTGGACCTGCAAAAGCTGCTGTTGTGTCTTCAGCAATGACAGGTCTGATTTCAGGTTCATCTATTGCGAACGTGGTGACAACTGGCACCTTTACTATTCCTTTAATGAAGCGTGTTGGTTTCTCGCCGGAAAAAGCAGGCGCCATTGAGGTTTCTTCGTCAGTCAATGGTGTTCTAACACCGCCGGTTATGGGTGCGGTGGCATTTTTGATGACAGAATATGTCGGTGTGTCTTATGTCGAGGTCGTTAAAACTGCGATATTACCAGCGGCCATTTCTTATATTGCGCTTGTATATATCGTTCACCTTGAAGCGCTAAAAAATGACATGCAGGGTCTTGAACGTCCTGAACCACTTGGTCCGATCCAAGCACGATTGATCCGCTTTGGTATCATCGCTTGCTCGGTGATAATTTTGTCCTACGCAATATTCTGGATCATTGAAGGTATGAAGATGATCTTTGGCGAGTTATCTGCTTGGCCGATACTAACCTTCTTATTCGCCTCCTATGCTTGGCTGATTTATCTATCGGCCAAGCAACCGGATCTGGAATTGGATGATCCTAACCAACCTGTGGTGAAGCTCCCGATTTTCCGCAATATCTCCAGATCCGGTCTTTATTACATCGTACCCATCATTGTGTTGATTTGGTTCTTAATTGTTGAATGGAAGTCTCCGGCATTTTCCGCCTATTGGGCAACCTTATTTATGGTAGTTATCCTTCTCACACAGAAGCCACTAAAGGCGCTGTTTAGAGGTGAAGCTAAATGGGCCAGCAAGATAAAAGAAGGAATATCTGATTTAGCTGAAGGCCTGATCATTGGTGCGCGCAACATGATCGGATTGGCCGCAGCCATGGGTGTAGCAGGGATCATTGTCGGCGCGGTTACGTTAACTGGCGTTGGTCAGGTCATGGCAGAATTCGTTGAATTTTTATCAGGCGGAAATCTACTCGCAATGTTGTTCTTTGTTGCGCTGATCTCGATCATTTTAGGCATGGGGTTGCCAACAACTGCGAACTACATTGTCGTCTCATCTCTCATGGCTGGTGTTGTTGTGGAATTGGGTGCTCAATCTGGTTTGATTGTTCCGCTTATCGCTGTTCACATGTTTGTATTCTACTACGGTATCATGGCAGATGTGACACCCCCCGTTGGCTTGGCATCTTTCGCGGCCGCCGCGATTTCAGGTGCAGATCCGCTAAAAACAGGTTTCACTGCGTTTTTCTATTCTTTACGAACCGCGTTGTTACCTTTCCTTTTCATTTTCAATACCGATCTTTTGCTCATCGATGTTGGGCCAGTCCAAGCAATATTTGTGAGTTTAATTGCACTAGCAGCGATGCTGTTATTTGCCGCGGGAACCATGGGGTACTTCATGACCCGAAGCCGGTTGTGGGAATCGTTAGCTTTGGTTCTTGTTGCTCTGACTTTATTCCGGCCTGGGCTGTTTTTGGACCAGGTTCAGCCTCAATTTATCGAGACAGATCCAGTGCAGATTTTTGAGATTGCAAAAGCGGCTGAAAACGAGAGCGACATACGTCTGTTGCTTGAAGGTGAAAACATCAATGGTGATCTAGTATCGTCAACTTTCGTGTTGCCATTGGGTGAGTTTGGTGGCGAGGGCTTTGATCGTCTTGCGCAAAATGCGGGCATCGAGTTTATCAAAAGTGACGGCAAAATAATTGTCGATCTCGTTTCATTTGGTAGTCCTGCAGAAGCTGCAGGTATTGATTTTGACTGGGAGCTTAAAACCATAAAAATCGAAAATGATCGCCTGCCGAAAGAGCTGTTTTATATCCCGGCATTCTTGTTGCTTGGACTGATAATTTTCTTACAGAGACGTCGACATCAAAGCTCTGAGGAGGAGCTAAATTCATGAGTAAGTTTATACTCGCCGCGATTGATATCGCCCACGCTGAAACGGTAGAAAACGTGCTAAAAAAAGCCGCTTCTTTATCCAAACTTGAGGATGCAAACTTAGCTGTAGTCACCGTTGTGCCTGATTTTGGCATGAGCATTGTCGGGTCTTTCTTCAAAGAAGGAACCGAGGATGGGGTGATGCAAAAAGCGAACGAGCAATTGCACGAAATTGTTTCCTCATCCCTCGGTGCGGATGTCAAAGTGAAGCATATTGTCAAACACGGAACAGCCTATGAAGGCATTTTAGAAGCTGCCCAAGACTTAGATATATCACTTATCATCATGGGTGCCCATCGACCCGATTTAAGAGACTACCTTCTGGGGCCAAATGCAGCACGTGTGGTAAGGCATGCACAAACTTCAGTTTATGTGGTCAGGGATTAGCGTTTTTGCCTCAAATATCTGCTTTTATTAGCTTTTTCTATTCGTTTGAGACAGGCAATGCCTTAACGACCTTTGGCATTGTTTAAGGAGGTGGGTGTTCATTTACCCAATGAATTCATCCACCTTTGCCCTGATTAAACCCATTGATGTCGGTTTGGCACAAATTTGCCTAGTAATGTCCAACAAAAAATTTCCGCTTTAGTCTCACTTATGGACATCTCAAATGCGCGGTAGTTTTTATAAAAACTTTCCCCGGGGAAAGTTTTTGGAATTCTACACAGTTAATCGTAGAGCTGTTTGAAAGAATACTCTTGATGTTAGACTTCGAAACAGCGCACGACCTGTCACAAAACGACCATCAGGCAAAGGGTATTGATCCGGGGAGAGATTTAGATAGGCGAGAGTATTCTCTTCCAATTCAAAGAAACCGATTTGATACCATTGCGGGACGTAGTGGTTGTTTCTAGTCGTTGACATGGCGACACGGTACTATGTCGCAGTATTCGTCAAAATAGCCAACTGCCCGGAAATTCGAGCTACTCCAACTTTTCCACACGTGACGACATTCCTACCATAAAAGGTGCCGAATTTACGCATCATACCCCATTCGAGCCCTCCCAAAAGTGATCCCATACGGGACCCGGCGCACAAAAGGCACAAAAGCAATCGTAGTCCGAAAGACCTAACCCATAATATCTTTTAAGGAATTTTGGTAGCGGGAGAGGGACTTGAACCCCCGACACGCGGATTATGATGCGGCGTTTTTACAGATTAAATAGTTGATATTATTGACGCTAAATTTGAATATGTTAACCCTATGCTAGGTTTGAAACCGGACACGCGGAAAAGCAATGAAATCAGTTTATTTCCCAGACATAACAGCATCATTGTATAACATCTACTTTGTGCCATTGGCGGACATACCAATCGGAAAGAGTTAGTATTTCAAATTTTCTTGTGAAGTTCCGCCATGCGGACGAAGCGCCATTTCGCTGAAACCGAACCAACGACCGATGCAAGAGGCAAATTTAACTAATGTTCATTCTCAAGGACTCTTCTCAGCCGCTTCAGCTTCGACAGAAGCATAAACCTCTTTCGCTGCAAACAGCCCATTTAGGGCCGCCGGAAACCCTGCGTACACTGCCATCTGCATCAAAATCTCAGTGATCTCTTCTTGCGATAGTCCCACGTTCAGTCCGGCTTCGATATGCACTTTAAGTTGCGGTTGTGCATTCCCCAGTGCAGCCAATGCGGCTATCGTCGCAATCTCTCTGTCGCGCAGGGAAATCCCTGGCCGAGAATAAATGTCACCAAATGAAAACTCGAATAGGTAAGTGGCGAAATCAGGTGCGATATCGTCTAGTGCGTCGATCACTTTCTGCCCCGCTTCACCATCGATGATGTCAAGCGCGCGTTGCCCACGTTCCAATCTGGTTTCGTTAGGTTTATGTTCAATTATCATGGTTTTGCGTCCTTTTCTTCCGCTTCGTTGTATGTCTCGATTTTGGTGTCGAGGATGAGAAGAGAGGTTTCCAATTCGGTTAATTGCTGACGCACCCTTTCGCGGTGGAGCTCTAACAGCTCCTTTCGCGCACGAGCGGTTTGCTCTCCAAGTGCGCGAAGTTCGGCGTACTGCCGCATTTCGCGTGTCGGCATCCCAGTGGCTTTCAGGCGCTTGAGGAAACTGATCCAAGCAAGGATAGCCTCATCATAGTCGCGTTGGCCGCCAGAATCACGGTCTGCACGAGGCAAAAGTGCAATACGTTCGTAATAGCGGATAGTATGAGCCGAGAGCCCCGTACGTTTTGCAAGTTCACCAATTTTCATATCATTCTCACCCAGACGCTGCCAAGCCTAAGTGTTAGAGTACACTCTAAGTCAAGGCCCTTATTTCTGGTTTCCGGACATTCGTGCCTCGAGCAGCGTTTGTAGAAATGGGCTCTAAACAGACGTTTACAATTTGCGATTTTGCACAACCTCAGAATCTAATGCAATACTCCTTTGGGCCAACAGCAGCAGTCAAAATCTAAAACCTAACTTCTGCTTTCACGCTCTTCGCGGACAAGCCTCATTCACAAAAAACGAGCTGTTGTTTTCCATTGCGGCATATTAAGTGAATCGTCATAAAGTCTTCATGGAGCATTTTCATTAGCTCAATATTAGCGGAGGTGGGAATACCCCCTAATAGTCCCACCTTCTAAGATAGTGCTCGAGTCGCACGAAAAGCACTATCTATCTGATATCAGTGCAACCAGAATAGTAACCAAATTTAGGTTAAATTAGCGAAAAGTTTCAAAATAGTTCTGCCAAAAATAGACAACTCCAATTGCCGCGACCTGCCTGATGTCATTTATCTTCGTCACCCAAACCAAATTGGGAAAACGAACAAATACGCAACCACTGCTAGAAACAGGCTTAACGCAGACGATAGTACAAAAGTCAAAATATTACGGAGTAAAGGTATTTCGTAAAACGATATGCAATCTGGATCGATTAGCATCTGTTTATTCTGGGTGGAATCGGTCACTTTGCTATATCCTTAAGCAGTGCGACCAAATGATGTTGTTTATTATTGGGATGACATATTGGGCAAAGTCATTTTTCGTCTTTGCACACTAACCAAATCGACCTCACCCACCAAGACAAAATCAAGTAACACATATATTATTTTTTAATATTTTTTTCTAGTAAATGCCTGTTTCTAAACCATTTTATTTTATTTATTAATATAATATTCAATTCTATACTGGATTATGTACTTGTTAACACGTCATACCTCGCAAGTAACTTGTTGACACATCTAACCTAGCCTCAGGCCGTCAACCATCCGGTTGGCGGCTTTCTATTTTATTATATTAAATAACCAATATTTACCCGCTAATGAGTTTTGTCTTAATATATCCTTAAACAGTTTAAACTCGATAATTCCATGCAAGTCTGAAGTACAAAAGCTTATTCAACTTCCACATGAGATTGCGTCATTATCTTCAAATGTGATGAAAAAAGATTGTATATTCAATTTCTTTATATAGCGTTCAATTAACCTTTTAATTAGATCGGAAACGGACATAGAAGAATATGATTTCAGAACTTGAATCGGCATTTATTTTAAATCAATAAAAAGGTCAAGTTGCTAAATTTCCACTTCTGGGAACAATTAGTTTTTGATCAGTAAAGTCCCTTAATAAATTTAAAAAGCATCGGCTATTTGACTTAAAAAGCTAATTCTAAATCGAATTTACAACGCAGTCCGCAATCTTTGCCAACATATTTTCATCCAGTCCAGAGATGTTGATATGCCCATCATCACCAACAATAATTCCATAGTCCAGTCTAAGAGAATTGATACTTTCTAAACTCAAGGGCAGCAGCGTAAACATACCCGTTTGATTAACGACAAAATCGAAATTTCTATTACCAAGTCTTTCACGCAATGCATAACAGATTAGAATACGTTTTTTTTGGATTTGTCGGCGCACAAATTCAAGCTCATTGATCCACAAGCTTTTCAAATAGGGATCTTTTAAAACGCATTTTACAATCGATGCACCATGACTTAGAGGGGGAGAGTAAAATTTTTGAATAACCTTCATCAAGTTATTATGAGAACCTCCTCCGGCTTTTTCATCTTTTGCTAAAAAAGCCGCCAAACCGGCACGTTCGCTATAAATGCCAAAATTTTTCGAACAAGAATATGCAAAGGCGGCTTCAGGCATATTCTTCAGAACATATCTTGCGGACCAAGAATCGGCCTCAAAACCACGACCGAGTCCATGATAAGCGGTATCAATCACCGGGAAAATACGTTTTTTAATCATTGTGTTTACAAAGCAACGCCATTCACTTTTACCAATTTCAACACCTGAAGGATTGTGACAACACCCTTGCAATAGAAAGATATCGCCAGCTTTCGCCTCTGAAAGCAAAAGCATAAGCTCCTCAAACTGCAGATCAAATGTTGATCTATCATAATATGGATACCGTCTGATTTTGAAACCTGAAGATTTAAAAATCTTATTATGGTTGACCCAAGTTGGATCAGGTATAAAAACCGTAGCATCTGGATTAATCTTTGCCAAGACATTGGAAATTAACACAAGGGCTCCAGTTGCACCCGCAGTTTGAATTGTAGTGAGGCGTTCTTTGGGTCGGTTAGAACCAAAATAAAAATCGCTCAGCAGGCTACAGAAATCGTCATCGCCTCTTGCTGAATAACCTGCCTGCGTAGTCTCTTTCATATAAATTCGCTTCTCAGCGGTTTTCACGGCTGTATAAACTGGCGATCCTCTAAATTGATCTCGATGCCTGCTAATATCTGATGGCGTATTTTCTGCTTCATTTAGGGTTTCGAGTTCCTGATTAGGCGAATTGTTAGTAACTAAATTGGTCTTCGCAAGTTTACTGAGCATCTTGGTCCCTTGCTGCAATTGAGAACGCTTGATAAGATTGCCAGATAAAACACAATCTAATTTATTTGATTTTTTTCCAATGTCCTGTGATGTTGCGAAACATACTTTATTAATTCAGACACATGAAAGTATCTGTTCAGTAACCGCGTTAATTGAAAACCGTAATCTCCAAAACACCGTTAATCATCAAAAAATCCAGTCGTATTGTTGCATTCATCTCATCGTTCCTTATAGCCGATAAATACCAATGCAGCCGCTCTAACAAACGTCTTATCAGCCAAATAAAACGAAGTATCTAGGTGATTGAAGGTAGTACTATCCGTATTGACCCGATACTGTTTGAAGTTATCAAAGGGGCGCCAAAATGCGGAGTATTGTTAGTTGAAAATAAGTATATTTTTTCCAGAAATTATGTCGTCGACCAAATCGATTGACAGAGTACTTTATAATTCACGCCATTCTTCTGTCGCACTTGATAGGCTTCTTAGACTTTACCTGTAATAAAATGCGGCATGTTACAATGAGGTTGATTTACTATTGAAGTTAGTAACTTGCATCCATTGCCAATAAAGTGTCGAATAGAATCTGGGCCCCAGATACGAGGTCGCGAGATTCCACCCATTTCTCGGATGATGAATTTTGCTCGCAATTACCGGGTACAAATACCATTGCTGTTGGAGCTATTACTGAATAAAATAACGCATCATATTCTCCGCAGGAACTTATGTGTTCCCAAGAGAATTCTCTTTTGTTTGCAGCTGTCTCCAATTTTTCAACAATGACCCCATCAAATTTGGCAGGCGAGCTTTCAGATAACACCCCAATATTAATGATCAATGCTCCCAAGTCCGTAACAAGGGTTGGTAATTCATCATTGATAAACTTCTTCACATATTTCAAACAAAGCAAACTATGTGACTGGCAATCCAACAAAAGCCTGACTTTATTAGTTTCGTCTACTGCGTTTTTCAATTCTTTGTTTTTTTCATCAGGTATAGCTATAAAATGCAACTCCCCATTCACATCTATTTTGAGTGGTTTGTTGCGTAATGTCCTAACAATCTCTGTCGCACAAGATACGGCATCAAATCGCGAGGACATGACTGTAGCTCCAGGCCGGTCAACATTGCCGTCGATGATTACCTCTACACGGACTGCACCTTTTAAAGACGTAACAATACCAATGTCCAAATTTTCTTTTCTGGACATTCGCCCGTGCTCAACATGCAACTCCAAAAATGCCTTGATGTCTTTACGAAGCTCCGCTGAATCGCAGTTTAATTGGCCTCCCATGCGCGAAATCAAATCACGTAAAGTTTCGCCTCTTGGACCGCGATAATCAAGCATCGCTTTGTCAATTTGTCCGGTCATTCCCCTAGAACCTACACAAGACAGCCCGAAATCGGATACCTTTTGAGCAAGACAATCCACAATCTCAAGATTATGCCTTAAACGAATTCCAACATCCTTAAGCGCACGCACGATTTCCAAACCAACAGCAACTCCTTCAACCCCACTAAAACATCCGTTACCAACGACAGGTTCCCGGTGAGATCCAATAATTATTGTTCCCTTTTTTGGGTCAAGACCTTCTATTCGTCCTATTAAATTTCCATATTGATCAATTGAGGTATCTAGCCTAAGTTCCATGAATTTTTCTATTAGATATTCGCGCCCATGAAGATAAGGCAAAGAAAAAGATCGCCTTGAATAGGTTTGGGTAGTTTCAGGCATCTCTTTTGTCAGAGCAATCAGATCGGACGATAGTCTTTCCAGTATTATAGTTTGGTCCTCGTTATCTAGAGCATCTTCCTGCATCAGAATACAAACTCGGTTGGTAAAGGCCGCACAAATTTGCCTACTCCGGGAGGCGCTAAAACACAATGACCGTCAAAAATTTTCACACCGCGTAAATAGGTTGGAACTGGCCGAAAGGGCAATTCAAAGCCTTCGTAAGGGCTCCACCCCACAACGTTATGTCCACTTTCTTTTGGATCATTGGCTCCTTGACTAGGTTTCATCACTATAATGTCAGCATCCTTGCCAACCTCAAGTGCTCCCTTGCAATTAGAAATGCGAAAATGTGCCGCGGGATTGTGCGCAAGTAAACCCACAGCCCAGGTAAATGGGAGGTCGCGTTCCCATAATGCTTTTAAAAAAAGGGCGTAAAACACTTCCAATCCAGGCACCCCGAGAAGAGTTTTTATCATGTCAGTATTTAACTTTAGATCTTCTGGCAAACTGATATGTGGAATCGAAAATAGATTAATATTACCAAACCCCAGATGCTTCCACAGGATCTCGGTTTCAGCCTTAGAACGAACTGGTGGGTTTACCTTAGCCATACCGCCCAAATTCGATACATGATCTTCTTCGTTAAGTATCCGGTGATGAGTACTTGCTTCAATTGATACATCGTAACCCTGCTGGCGATATAATGAACACAGCTCATATCCACGTCCAACTGAGCATTGCGACACATCGACCGGACAACTAGCAACTGCTCCAAACTCATAAGTCTCTGCCACCGAGAGAGCTTCGGCGAAGATTGGCCAAACTAACCCGTGCCAACGGTAAACGGTATCGCCCATCTCGGCAGCGAGTTTCACAAATGATGATATCATTTCATGATTAGCATTCTGAACACTTGAAATAAGCCCATTATTTCCAATTAGGTTAAGGCATTCATACAAATTGTTACGTGAGAGTTTTTTGGATTGATTTGTACCAGCTTCACTAATAGGAATTATAAATGAACAAGCGCCGGCTTCAATCAATTCGTTAATTTTCAGGGGCCCATCATCGGGGAGGCAAGTCCCATATAGCGCAACATCAACACGGCTTTCGTTAGCCGCGTTTAGTGCTTGGACAGTAAAACTTTGGCTATTGCAAATCAAAGAGTCGTGATCAAATGGTAGGTCTACTATGGTTGTTAAACCGCCAGCTGCTGCTGAGCGACTTGACCATTTAAATCCTTCCTGACCCTTTACAGCCGCACTCTGGTCATGACCGTTAATGGCACCTGTAAGATCAAGATTTTCAGATTGATCCTCCACAATTTCGGATGCAGGACCTTCGCCGCCTCCAACTCCCACAGTTTTACCATTTAAGACAGTAACACACCCATCTTTGATGATCCGGGTAGGTAAAACTACATCTCCGACGATGACCAGCGTTGATGTTTCTTTAGCGGACGATACTTGCAGCATATTTAGAAGATCCCACTATTAGATCGACTAAAGAACTATCAAAAAACGAAATGACCCAATTATTTCATTGAACAACTGATAGGTTTGAAAATCTGTTTCAATGAATTATATGCATGATTACATATTACAGCATTATCCACTCTTCCGCGTTAGGCGTAGTATAAATTGAGGGCGTTAGACCCCAGTTTACCCCCGGGGAGATACAATAAGAATTCTCACTGTGTATTTAGCAAGTCTACTCATCGAGAAGCAAACGATCGCTCTAACGTCTCTCATTTTATTAATGTTCGAATATATTGATATGTTTATCGTTAAATTTTCGACGATTTTACAAGACCGAAGTGGTAATTTAGGTCTATTTGTCGCGCTCAGCCATAATGTAATGTAAACAATGTGGATAGCATAAAGTGTAACGCCTACAGCTAATAGATAATTCAAGCGATAAAAATTTAAATCGATTTTGCAACACAATCGGCAAATTCAGTAAATCCAATCTCATTTAGTCCCGCAATGTTAATACACCCATCCTCACCAATATAGATTCCATGATTTGTTCTGAGTCTGAGAATATCGTCAGATCCAATCGGCAGAAGGGAAAACATACCTTTTTGATCCGCGATGAAATCAAACCTTTGATGTCCAAGTCGTTCACGCAAAGCATAACTTAATAAAATGCGCTTTTTTTGAATAGACCGGCGCATTCTTTCCAACTCATTTCTCCAAGAGTCTTTTAAATAGGAGTGTTCCAGAATACATCGAATTAGAGATGCTCCATGGTTAGGTGGCGCTGTATAAAGGTTTCGAGCCATCATCGATAAATGTGATTGAGCTGCTGCTGCAGATCTTTTATCCTTAGCTAGAAAAGCACCCATGCCAACTCGCTCGCGATAAACTCCAAAATTTTTAGAACAAGAATAGGCAAATGCTGCTTCAGGCATATTTTTTAAAATGTACCGTGCAGACCACGCATCATCATCGAGTCCTCCCCCGAAACCATGATAAGCGGTATCAATTATTGGGAATACCCCCTGCTTCATCATGGCAGACACAATGCTCCGCCATTCGCATTTTCTCAAGTCAACTCCAGACGGATTGTGACAACAAGCCTGAAACAAAAATACATCGCCATTATTTGCGTCAGAAACAGCTTGTAAAATCTCTTCAAATTGTAAATATCCATTTTTCAAATCAAAATATGGGTATAACTTAGTTTTAAAACCAGCAGATTTAAATATTGCGTTATGATCAACCCAAGTGGGATCAGGAATGTGAACGATTGCATCAGGATTAATTTTCCGTAAAACGCTGGCAATTAACATCAAAGCACCTGCTCCACCAACAGTTTGGACAGCACCAATCCGTTCTTTTGGACGCCTCGCCCCAAAAAATAATTCGCTTAGCTGATTGCAGAACATTTCATCCCCAATTGGCGATAAATACCCTTTCGTTGTTTCTTTAGCATGCATCCATAATTCTGCATCTTTTGCAGCCGAGAATACCGGCGTTCGCCCCGTATGATCACAATACATATCAATGCCTAAATTCAATTTCCCTAAAGCATTTGATGCTTTAAATTCTTCTGTTAATGAAAGGATGTAGTCTGAACTAAGTTGATCAAGATTTTCGAGCATTTACATATCCTGTTAGTACTTGAAACCTGTCAGAGGGTACTCGCCGCCCAAGTGAAGAACATGAAGATCGAATAGATAAACACCAAACTAATATTCTACAACTCACCAGAGCAACTCAACGGTTTAACTTTCTGAAAGAAGCAGAGTTACATGGAATTAATGAACACTCTGCGCGTACCTAAGCTGCCTAAATATCCTAAAACTCTAATTGGAGTTTTGATATTCATAAAACGAAACTACGGGTTAACTGGACTTATTGAAGGTTATAATTTCCAAAAGACTTTCAAACATCAATAGAGCTGGCTGTCCGTTGGCAGTTAACGCGTCGATCCAAGACATATAAATCGGGCGGACAGCCGCCTCCCAACGGGCTTGCTCTTCTTCTGTCAGCAAGAAAATAGTATTACCAGCTGCGGTGATTTCTGCCCTGGCAACCTCAGCCATATCATCTATAGTCTGCGCAACTGCAATTGAGTTTTCCATACCAATGCAGCCATCTATGACATCCTTCAACTCTTGTGGTAAAGCATCAAAAGATTCCGGGCGCATCAAAACCAAAATCGTGCTTTGGTAAACGGATGCATCGACATGCAAGGATGTTACCTCGCTTAACCCGTGTGACGACACCGCTGCCCAATTAGCGACAAAACCGTCTATTTTTCCGCGTTTCATCGCGCTATGAACTTCCGAAAAACTTAAGCCAACCGGGTGTGCGCCCAAGGCTTCTATTGCTTCACCAACATAGAAAGAAGACGCACGTATTCTCATACCATCAAAAGCTTCCCTTGAATCTAAGAGCGCTGAAGATGTATGAAACACAGACGCGTCAGATGCATGCATGTGAACTAATTTAAAATCTTTGAATTCAGTTTTCATTAACCATTCATCAGCAAACTGATACAGGGACCTAGTTTGCCCTTTAGCCGTGCCAGCATTTAGGAACGGCAACTGCAAACCTTCAAGTCCTAAGAAGCGCCCAGGATTAAAACTGGGAGTTGTTACTATCAGATCGACGTCACCTTCTTGTAGTTGTTCGACCAAATTGAAAACATTTCCTCCAAGCTGCATATTTGGAAAATATTTTAGTTCCAATTTTCCATCTGATTCATCAGACAATCTTTTAATGAAAGGTTGAACAAAATACTTGTACTCTGGCGCTTCTACTCCGGAAAATGAGTGCATCCTGAGTGTAACTTTTTCTACTGCAAGAGCCCCTCCAGCTATCGCAAAATGCACAACGATTGAAGCTATCGCAGCTATTTTTCTAAACATGTATTTCCCCAATTGAATGTTGTGTGACTGCAAGTTCATTATTTGAGAAGATGAAATTGATAACTGTTCCCAAGATCTCAATTACCAGATGAGCCGCTTATTTCTCAATAATTTTATCCGAAAAGATCTATATGTTTTTAAGAAATATTATTTTGTATCAGTAAGTTAGGTAATTTTTTAACATCTGATATATAATAATTTTTACTGTCTGCAATCATTTTCGAGGTGACATCAAAAAAATTAGCAACTCCTAATGATTAATATGAATTAGCGATAAAACGGATAATCAGTAATATTCAAACAATATCAGAATTAGGGACTACAATTATTTAGGTAATTATTCGGGCAGATGAGGCATCTATCGGCGATAGTTTACAATTTAGCATAGGCAATGAGGCAATTACAAAACCATGTAGGTTTACCGTTACTTTTGTCCCTTTGAAAGTTATAGTATGTCCATACCCAAGCTTTCTAAGTAAGTACAAAACTTCGCAGCCTCCCTTATTTTAACTAAGAGGTATATTTGACTTGGCTATGTGAATAAGATGGATACGCATTCCTTCTTCGATTTCGCTAATGCTACGTGGAAGTCCATTGTTATCCACAGTGCTTATAACATCTGGATATGCACTTATTCGTTGCCCGCCAGGACTATCTAATGCCATGTACATATTTTTAACATGTAAGATGTACACACCTCGAGCAGTATCAATAGTGACGGTTCCTACGTTAAAATCTTGTGTTGTATAGACAACGGCTTTCCGCAATACTTTACCTTCAAGTAGCTTAATACCCGCAGTTTTTTTACATATGACGTCGATAACTGCGTCGACTCCCGTCGATTCTGCGGCAGAGATCGCTTCCCCCAATTCTATCGCCTTTGAAACACTACCCAGTACCGCGTTCTCTCGCACATATGATGCACAGAGCGGATTACTGCAGGATGCAATAAATCCTCCGACCGTATTTGAAACATTTCGAAGAATGTGGGACAAAATCACCTCTGCCCCTTCTATCGCAATTTGCAGATAAGTGTTGTCAGCAAGATTACCCCCTACAGCAGTCTGAATAAATTCATCTGTTGAAGCAAGCATATTTAAAGAACTTATACCACCAATCGGATCTACTCTAATATCAACTACCGCATCTACAATTTTCATTCCAAGAACAGCACTTGGAAGCCAAGTATTTAACGTTGAAGATTGTCCATTCTGTCCCACCATTAATCCAAAAATTGGTTCTCCAAATTTATCTTGAAGCATCCGTACAGCTTGAACATAGTCCGCTCCTTGCATTTCCCTAGTTGTCAAAACCGAGGGAACACCAATTGTCGATACTGTCGCGATCCAAGCATCATCTGGAACTCGATCTAGACAGACTAATTCTGGTCGCCCGGCATTAATAGCCGCAGTGCCATGCATACGCTCCTCTGCAGACCGACCACCCCCTCCTGCTGCAAATACAGAACCACCTTTTATCGCAAAATCGATATCATTTTTGCCAAGAATTTTTCCCATTACAGATCACCGTTATTCAGTACATTTCAATCTACAATTCAATGGCATCAATTTCTAACAATGCATTGAACATCAACTTTGCACCTATACCCAGTTGATCAAGTTCGGCCCATTCTTCCATGCAATGACTGCGTCCATGCTTGCTTGGAACAAGAACCATTGCTGTGGGAGCTATTTTTGAAAAAAGACAGCATCGTGCTCCGCACCCGAACTCAAGTGCATCCAATCAATTTGAAGTTGCTCAGCAGCATGTTCCAACTTTTCGATCAATGCACCATCAAAGTTTGCTGGAAGGCTATTTGACAACACCCGAACACATGTTACTGATGCCCTCCAATGCATCGCTAGGGCCGGCAATTCTGAATTTAGATAATTACTGAATTCATCTAGGCTAGATTGATTTTCTGTCCGACAATCCAATACAAGTTTAATCTTGCTTGGCACAACGTTTGCTGCATTCGGTTCAACGTGCATCTCACCGGTTGTAGCAACGAAGTGCCATTTACCATATGTTTCTATTTGAAGCGCCTTATCTCGCAGAGTAGCGACGATATCCACAGCAGCAGACAAAGCATCATAACGCTGTGAAATTGGTGTAGTTCCAGCATGATCAGCCCTGCCCTCAACTGTAATTTCAAAACGCGTAACACCAACAACAGAGGTAACAATGCCAACATCCTTTTGGTTGGTTTCTAAAACTTTCCCTTGTTCGATGTGCAATTCAAGATACGCTCTAATATCGCTTCGGATGGCTTCTGGAGCATTGTCTAGTTGTCCACCCATTCGCATGATGGCATGACGAAGAGTTTCAATCCCCCCGCCTGATAATCAAGCATTGTTGGATCAATGTGACCTGTCAAACCTCGCGAACCAATGCATGACAATCCGAACTCCGAAACTTCTTGCGCAAGACAATCCATGATTTCAAGGTTATGTTTTAAGCGAATTCCATTCTCCGTTAGCGCGCGGGCAATTTCTAGCCCAGCGACAACACCAGCTACACCATCAAAGCGGCCACCCTTAGTTACTGTGTCGCTGTGAGATCCAACTATTATCGTTCCTGAATTTGGTACAAGGCCTTCTAGAAGCCCAATCAAATTTCCGTGCTTATCAATTGAGACTTCAAGTCCAATGTCCTTAAACCTTTGAGTTAAATATTTGCGCCCACACAAATATAACGTTGAAAAAGACCTCCTAGTAAAAGGTTGCTCTACTTCAGTAATATCTGCCAATGCCATTAAATCTGTCCACAACCTACCCGCATCGATAGGGTGACTGTCCAAATTTATATTATTATTCGACACGTGTTCTCCTTATCAAAAACTTTAGAATTCAAACTGGGACTGAAGTGGTCGAATAAAGTTGCCCATACCCGGCGGAGCAAGGACATTTTCTCCATTAAATACCTTTACTCCTCGTAAGAAGGTTGCTATCGGGCGGAAAGGCATCACAATCCCATTGTAGGAGCTCAACCGGGCTGCGTTATGCCCAATTTTGTCGGAATCATAAGCAAATTGGGTAGGCGCCATCACTACGATATCAGCATCTTTACCTACTTCGAGAGCTCCTTTAAGATGAGATATTCGGAAATGGTTTGCCGGACTTTGGGCAAGCAAATGAGCCGCCCAAGTAAACGATAACTTACGCTCGTACAGTCCTTTCAAAAATAAGGCATAACACACCTCCAAGCTAGGAATTTCACAGACATTCTTTGTCATCCCAGAGCTGGTTTTGTATTCTTCTGTCAAACCAATATGAGGGGTTGAGACCAGATTGACATTACCAGACACTAAATGATCCCAAAGCGTATCAACTTGCTCCCTAGAACGAATTGGTTGATTAATCCTCCCGCTTTCACCTAGATTTGACACATCATCTTCTTCACTAAAAATAAGGTGGTGAATACTCGCACCTAGCGAAACATCATACCCTTGCTGGCGATAGGCCGAGCACAACTCATATCCGCGTCCAATTGAACAATAGGCCACATGTACTGGGCAATTTGCGGCCGTGCCAAACTCATACGCTTCCCCAATTGGCAAAATTTTAGCAACCGCAGGCTCTCCAAATCCATGCGCGCCATAATTTGAGATACCTATCTGCGAAGTTTGTTCTGAAAATGACGCAATAATTTCGCAATTCTCAGCTTGAACACATGCAGTCAATCCATTTTTTCCAATGAGTTGCAAGCATTCATAGAACACTTTAGGCGAAACTCTTCCAATTCGACTGGAATCAGTTTTTAAATACGGAAACTTAAATGAGCAAGCACCAGCCTCTATCAATCCTCGAATCTTACTAGCACCATCCTTGGGGTCGCAAGTCGCATACAAAGCGAAATCAACACGACTTTTTTGTGCTGCGTTTAGTGCTTTTGCCGTGAACACACTACAATTGCTTATTGGGTTGTCACTATCAAATGGTAAGTCGACAATTGTTGTAACACCTCCCGCAGCAGCTGAATGACTTGATAAAGTGAACCCTTCGCCGCGTTTCAGATTAAGGCTTTGCACTTGAGCGCTGATAGCACCTGGTAGAATAAAACTTCCTGTATGGTCTTCCAAAACATCAGCAATTGGCCCGGCGCCTTTTCCCACACTTACTACTTTGCCATTTGAAACTGCAACGTAACCATTCCTGATTACTCCATTCGGCCGAACAATGTGTCCATTTAGTACTAGTGTGCATTGGCCTTGCATGACTCGCCCCTCTAAAGTAAACAAAATTTCCATCAATTAGTCCCAAATTTTAACTATCAAAAATCGAAATAACCCAAACATTTTTTTGAATAGATCAATTAACTATGATCGATCACATTCAAATATTAATATGTACGATTACGTTTATTAAAATTACCCAAAGCGCAACTGAGTGAGTTAACGCTTAGCCTAATAGTGCGTTCTGTGGTCTAACAACCAAAGTTTAGTTCCGTGGAACGAGAGTGGATCTGCATTACATAACAAAGTTTATGTTATCATCGACGAAGGCTCCGATTTGATAAAAAGAATAACAGCGGTATTAAAAAATAACGATGGCAACTTTGGATTAATTTTTGCACTGATGGCTCCTGTCCTGATTGTGGCAGGTGGTATTGTTTTTCAAATCATCACTGCATTAGGCTTGAAAACCCAAATGCAGGATGCAGCAGACATAGCCAACCTTTCAGCCGTTTCCAATATCGCGGCTGGCCGGTTGGATGTTGAGGATGCGGAAGAGTACGCTGTAAAAATATTCAACGCTAACATGATTGGCGCTGAAGAACGATTTTCTGTTATAGAGTTATCGCCCGAAACAAATTTCTCGGAAACAATCGAAGGAGATGAAACAACCTGGACTATGCAAATGAACGTTAGTGCTTCTATCAGCGCGATGCCACTTTTTACGTATATGGGAATTGATAGCACAGATGTATACATCACCTCCACTGCTGCTTCGGGTAGTGAAGAAGTCCAGGCTGCTGTCTCATTGGGTGTGGTTATTGATATCTCTGGCTCAATGTATTGGCCTCTTGACGGGGCTGTAGAACTACAAACGGTTTTGGATGATTCGAAGTCTGTTGCAGGGCGCGTAAGCGCCAGTTTGTATGAGGCTTATTACGTCTATGGCTTAACCGAAGATCAGATTCAATTTATCATATTAAATTACGATACTGACTACTGCGATGATGTTGAAAGTGATAGCAACACCCGAGTAGACTTTCTAAGCTCTATAGGAGAGTCCACCACCACAGGTAGTGAACTCGCTTACAATTTTTGCTATCATGCAGCATATGCGGCTGAGAAAAATGGTTCAGCTGATGAGCTAATAAGCAAATGGGACCAAATTTTTCCTAGCATAGCAGCTTCAAAATTACGTAATTTAAAGAACGCCGCGGCTGGATTATTTAGCCAACTCGATGAGGCAGACCCAGAGGGTATATACGTGCGAACAGGAGCTTCGGCATATCGCAGTTCTTTGCAAAGTACATACGATATGAATTGGGGAGTTGAAAATACAAACAACTACATCGAAGGTCTCGAAGCCAACGGTGGCACTGCTTCAACCGATGCTATCGACTATGTTTGGGAAATGCTCATGTCAAGCAACACCACAGAAAAAAATGCCCATTATGACCAAAATGGACAGTATCCAGATCGTGTCATACTGCTCATGACCGACGGATCAAACAATTATACATCAGATGATACAGCGACAAAAGGCATTTGTGACGATGCAAAAGATGACGGCATCAAAATCTATACAGTTGCTTTTGCCGCTCCGGATGCTGGACAAGAACTTATGAAGTATTGCTCATCAGGGGATGATTACTATTTCGAAGCTGAAACAGTAGAGGCACTATCGTCTGCATTTGAATACATTGGAGCCTCAACTGCTAAAATACTATCACGAGTGACACAATAAATGCAAAAAATATTGAATTAGACTTGGACAGTCTGCGGTTAAATCACGAAAATTAATAACCAACTTACCCAATATTATATCACTAAAAATTCTTAACTTGAAACTTATCACGCAATATTTTGAAAAGTACACGTTCTGCTTCTGTTAGGGATCTCTCAGCCGAAAACCTCAAAAACAACCTTTGTCGCAAGTTTGTGTTAGCAATAGGAATAAATCCTAATCGTTTTTCTTCAAGATACTTTTCGACATGTGATTTAGGCAAAATAGTAACAAGATCTGAACCAATGATCATTTCAATGGAAATCTGAAATGAATTTATGGTGAACTCAATATGATCTTTCAATTTTTTTCCAAAGTGTGCGGAAACCTTATCTCTAATTCCATTACCTAAACTAGGTAATACTAGTTTCAAATCCATCAAGTCGGTTGAAGATCCCACGCTATTGGGTAGATAGATTACACTGGGATCAAATACAAAACCCAGGTCTTCATGCAGCCCTAGTTCAAAACGAGTGCCTTGCCCGTGACCAACATCAATAATTGCTGCATCGATTTTATCCTCTTTCATCCACATTTCCAAATCGGAGCGTGGGGCCTCTATCAATTTTAGATCAGTTTTTGGGAATAATTTCCGCCATTCAATCGCCGCTTGAGCGATCGCATACTGTGACTGAGATGTGCTATCACAAATTGGAATAGTTCCGAGAACAAGGTGAGTTAAATTATTTACATTCAAGCTTTTTGCTGTATTTTTAATTCTTAAAGTTGCTGCAGCTATCGACAATGCAATTTCATAAAGAATTTTTCCTGATCCTGTCGGAAGCAACCCTTTCTGCGTTCGTTCAAATAAATCCACACCCAAGCTTTTTTCTAACTTACTTAGTTGATTTGAAAGCGCGGGCTGCGCAATAAACAATCTGTTAGACGCACCGGTAATATTACATTGCTCATAACATACTCGAAAATAAGACATTTGACGAAGTGTAATATCACGATCAAAAACTCGAGTCTTAGATGAAACATTCCGGCACTCAGAGAATAAACGACCCAATGCCTCTGCCGCGGCATGTGGAGTTTTTATACGGAACTGAACGGTTATTTGAGGGTTAAACGGAAGACTATAACGATATAGTCGACTTGCTCGAAACCTCAGTGAGATTGCACTTTCAGGAACTATAAACACCAAAGGATCAGGCATTTTAAATTTACGAGGAAGGCACCCAATTTCCATACCGGAAGAAGTCACCTCATTCAAACCAGTTTCCACGCCGTATTTCTGAGCTATTTCACATAGTATTTTAGGCAAGACTGGTATATTGATATCAGCCTTGCGAAGTACTTCTAATGATATTTCTTCAATATTACTACTCTGCTTATGGTTTAGAGGAATATTGGATACGAGTAGTAAATTATCTTTTTGAACTAAAACATTTTCTTGCGGCTCTTGATCGCAAACTGAGTAATCAATTACTATGTGTCCATGTGGATGATCTTGACCCTCATACTCCTTCAAATGAACTGGGAACCTCACCTCAGGGAATTCCATCATGACATTGAAAATCAAGCTGTTTAGCTTTTCACTCAATAACCCAAATGTAAACTCGAGAGAAAAATAAATAGGAATCTCAATTATTACTTTGTCAGAGGAATTAGGCAGCATTATGCGCGCCCGGTCGAGGTTTAGCAGAATCGTTTCAACATCTTGATAAATTGCACGCGCCATCTTTGTTGGATAAAAACCATCCGAAGTACGTTTCATTAGACAAAGTTCCAACTCTTCTTCAAGCTGGCTAAAACTTGTTGATAGGGTGGAATTCGCAATTCCAAGTTCTTTTGCTGCAGTAACGTTACTGTCACTTTCGCAAGCAGATATAAAATACCTGAGCTGTTTTGCTTCCAAAACCATTTCTCCAAATTGCGATAATTGAAAGACAAACTTCGGATTATATCGAGTTCAATTAAATCCCAATGTCTTTAATTTCACCAAAACAAAAACCAATCACAATCTTTAACTTAATAAGGTTGATGACCAATCAAATATTGAGTTCGGTCAAGAACTATTTTTGACCATTCAAAATAAATACTTGTATTTCTTTACTACACAAGAACTCCCATCTTTAATGATGGTATTCAAGAATATTCTGGGAGATAATCACCCGACATTCTAAGATAAACGGAAACAGTATCTTGACGCTTATAAACATCCTAAATTTCATCTTAAAGGTGTGTTATTTTATTGCAATACCCTTGATAACATTACATAATTTAAACACACATTTTTTCGAAATTAGTTTGCAACTTTAAAAAAAAGGGATGGGTATCAATGATCAATTGGTAATTAATTATATTTATGGAATTGGATCAATGAACGAAAAAAAAATGCAGACTTAACGTATCGATTGGTATGGTGAAGTAGTTTCATGTATGAAGTCGCAGACATCACTTTCAGACAACGGTTCTGAGTAAAAATACCCTTGAACATATTCGCCACCTAATTCACTGATCATCATTAATTCTTCAATCGATTCGACACCTTCAATAATACATCGCAATTGCATATCTTTGCTCAACGCGATCAAAGATTTCACAATTTTCATGCTTGCAGGATTTTTGTCGATCTCATTGACAAACCTCCTATCGATTTTAATTTTGGTTAATGGGAGAGCATGTAAACGGCTTAAACTAGAAAATCCTGTGCCAAAATCATCAAGTGCAATTCCGCAGCCAAGAGACTTTAAGAGTTGAATCGACAATTTCGCTTGATCAAAATCAAACATTGTCGCCGTTTCAGTTATCTCCAAATCAATACGTTTCGGATCAATTTGTGATTTATTTATGATATTGAATATTTTAGTTACAGCTATTGGTGAACAAATATCTTTTGCAGAAAGGTTAAATGATAATCGAATATCTTCGGGCCAAAGAGAAGCATCTTCAAGTGTTTTATTAAGTAAAATTTCGGTGAGATTTGTAATTAAACCCATTCTCTCAGCAATGGGTATGAAATTTGCTGGTGAAACCTTCCCCAGTATAGGACTGTCCCAACGGGCAAGAGCTTCAAATTCAACAGTTCGGGACGTAGAAATGTCGACTACTGGTTGATAAAAAACTGCTATCTCACTCTCTAAATTAGCGTTAGAAAGCGTTAATTCAATTTTAGCGGTTTTTTCTATTTCACTAACATGAGAATTACAAAATATAACCACGTTTCCACGATTATTTTTTTTACCATGATACAGCGCATAATCTGCCCGCTCATATAGTTCATTAACTGAATTTACCAATTCAGGATAAACGGCAAAGCCTATTGACCCTGAGATCCGAATGGTAGCTTCTGGTAGAATGAAAGGAGCACTTAACAAATCGCAAATTTCTTGCCCTAGACCAAGAAGATTTTCGTTTGAAACATCTTGGGTGATTATTAGTGCAAATTCATCCCCCCCAACCTTGAAATCTGAAAGTTCACACCATTTATTCCCGACAATCGCACGCCGACCTGGTTCAAAAGACTATCGCCTACGGCATGACCATAAAGATCATTCACGGGTTTAAATCCGTCTAAATCTATAATACCAACGGCCATCGGGCTTTCATTGCGCTTTGCGAAATCAAACTCTTTATTTAGAGTAGTGAAAAACAGTCTTCTGTTTGTTAAACCAGTCAGTTGGTCACAATTTGCTAACTTTTTATTTTTTTCATTCGCAATACCCAGTTCCACATGTGTATCAACCATACTCACAAAATTTCTTGATTGAACTACTGTAATTACCAACAATGCAGCGGATATAAGCACCATATTTCCCGAGATAATCATAAAGGATGGTATGCTAGTTGATGCAAAAAACACAACAAATGGTATATTTATTAAAGACGCAATTATAAACGCAGCGGAGCGAAGATGCTGTAAACATAAAATGACACCTATCCCAGTAATAGCCAGAAAAAAAGCAACATGTGCTTGCATGTAACTATCCCCGTATGGATAGAGCATTAAAGACCAACCGGTAAGTAAAATTGTAAATACACCTGATAAGGCATTTGCCCGTACCAACATTTTATGGGCATATTCAAAATTTGGTTCAAATTTTTTAGATTTCAACCAGCTTAAAATATTAATGCCGCAGATAACAGTAATAAGTTGTGGTGTAAGAAGGCTGAGCCAATTTGGTACTTTTCCTATAAAACTGATAGCAAGCGCCCACGTATTGATCAAAAGTACGGAATAAATGATTGGTATTAACTTAGAATACAACGAAAATTGTGCTTTAACGAGTTCTTTGTTTTTCGTTTCGGGTACAAATTTCGATGCAATGGATTTAACTACAGTTCTAACCATTTTATGTTACCTTTATAACTGGACAAACAGCCACTTAATATAAGTCTAATACTCATCGTAGAACTCATATTAGAATAATCATATTAAATAATGATTTAAATAACTTAGCGAGTTTTATGCTTATGAATTTTTGTCAAAAAATATCAACGGAGAATTACCTTTAAACTCAGCAAAAGTGGCACATAGATCGAGAATGTATTTTTGCTTCATTTTCCAACAAAAATTGACCAATAATTTAATGAAAACTTATCGGAAAGATACAATTTTCTGCTTTTTAAATTTTTAAAATCACATGAGAATAAAAAACAAAACTCAAATAACCAATTTGATGGATTCCCAAAAAATCTTTAAAATAAAAGCAATCTATTAGTGCAAAGCATATAATTTTGTCTCTTCACAAAGACCGGGCGATGTTTTTTCAAGAACTTCAGATATGACAATAAAATAGGTTTAATATAAAATTAGAATATTCTACAGAGTTGGCTAGATTACGAGCCTGGCTTAGAACGACTTTCATAAGCCGGGTCGTTCAATTAAACACTTATATTTGATTTTGGAAGAAGAGGCTAAGAATTCTATAAGACTTGTTGCCCAGTGATTGGGTCACACGATGGTAATTCAATTTCAACGAATTGCCTGTACAACTACTTTGGGCAGATCTATTCTTAGTTAGTTTAGTTAATGCATTCCTCACATTTACAGCGCAGCCGGATTATAACCCGATTGGCACACGTAGATGTTTTACCAAAAGTCTTCATGAAAGTTGAAAACATAAACATCTAGATACAATCCAACTACAATTTAAGCAAATGAAGACATGTTAAGCAAAACTGCGTTCTCACTTTTTATAGATAAAAGATTTCTTAGTACAAACTTTTCAAATCAGTATCTTCACTCATTGGCTGAGTTCCTCCAGACGCTTTTGATAAAATTTAAGCGCAGCTTCAGCTTCAATACTTGCGTCTGTCGCCTTAGCTATCCAGTTGGCGGTAATTGGTTTAGCTGCATCCTGAAATGCAATTTCTAAACCTAAATCTGCGTCAACAACATTGATATTTAATTCATCAAATGTAGCATAAACTTCACTGCTGACTTCGTCCCAAATCGTAGATGCAGCCATACCAATTTTTTCTTGGCTAATGCCTTTTATAGCTGCCCGATCTTCAACAGAAATATTAGCCCATTTTTCTCTGTTCATCACGAAGGAAAATGACGTTGTATAAATTGGCTTAGAAAACTTCGTCATAGACTTTGTGTACGCCATCACCTGAAATCCCTTAATAGCATCGCCGGTAAGCCCTAAATGCGCATCAACAACACCGCGAGATATGATCTCATTTGATTTAACCGCAGGAGAAGACACTACACCTGCGCCGAGTGATTTACCGATACTGGCAAGCGGTCCTGGCAAAGCCCAAACCTTACGCGATTTGAAATCTTCCAAGGAGACCACTGGGGTGTCTGTTGTTGAAAACAATCGGCCTGGTGTGATCACCCATTGGGCCAATAATTCAACTGTATCAAATTCATCAGGGTAATATTTTTCACGAGTTTCCCATGCAGCCTGTGTCATGGCTGGACCATTAAACGCACCAACAAATGGCTGCATTGCAGTAAGCGCGCCGTTTACGCGATTGCCAATTAAACCATTAAACTGAACTGCTGCATCAACCATCCCTTTTTCAACAGCACCAAGCTGATTGGCTGGTGGAGCAACAGATTTTGGAGGAATATTGCCAACTACTCGACCTTCTGTTATTTTCTCCACTTCTTTAAGCCAGTCTGGCAAAACCTTTTGACAAACAAAGTGTTGGGATGGCCAAAAACAGTTCACGATTAAGCGATTTTTCGAAAATGCGAACGTTGGTGCCGAAAAAATCGCCGCAATCATACTCAAGTTCAACACTATCTTGCGAAGTTTCATTTACGCTCTCCAATTCATGAACTACTCTAACAAAAGCAATCAGTCAGGAGCGATCATTGACCACTTCAATATATCAGTCCAATAATATTATGATACACCAATATAAGTGTTTGATATGTTACTAGACCCACGCCATTTAGAGCAGCTGTCTGTCATCGTCGAAAAAGGAACATTTCAAGCGGCAGCGACTGAGTTAAACATGACTCAACCGGCCCTTAGTCGCATGGTATCAACCTTAGAGACTCGGATTGGCATGCCTGTTTTTAAACGAACGAAACGCCCCTTAAAACTGACAGAAATTGGCATTGAATTATCAAGCCAAGGCCGCGTCATTCGCTCAGCAAGAATGCGCGCGCAAGAATTTGCTAATCTCAGCAATAGCGGCTTTACAGGCATTTTAAAGATTGGCGCGCCAGGTTTTTTATGTGAACGATTGGTGACGGACATAATTACCAGTTTTATTAAAGAGCGTCCTGAAGTACACATCACCTTGGTTGCCGATTATAATAAAGGACTCCAAGAAAAACTTTATCAGAACAAAATCGATATAATTTTAGGCCCATCAAAGATGATAAATTTTTTGGGAACAAAATTGACCATCGAACCGCTGTTTGAAAATCCAAATAGGATTGTTGTGCGAGAAGATCATCCGCTGCTTCATAAGAAGAGAATCAGCATTCAAGATTTAAACGCTGCGACTTGGATTGCCCATTCCGAAAACAGCAACTTACGTTTTGACATGGAAAACGCGCTAAAGCTTTTGGGGGTTACCGATATAAAATTAGCATTTCAAACTGAAGCCGCAAGTGCCGTTTTGGAAATGTTGCGGTTAACTGATTTCCTTACAGTTTTACCTAATTACACCATCCAAACGAAACGATACCGCGGGCTATCAACATTACCTTTGGTTCTACCTGGTCCCACAAATATAATGAAGATGGTCACCTTAAGTGATCAGCATGAAACAAAATTACTTTTTGACTTTAAAGAACATATCCGCCGCCAATTCGCACCCTCTTAAATAACTCCAAAATCTAAATATGGGGTACCCCTTTGCACGCTTTAAAATAACTACTTTGTATATTTTGAAATATAGGAAACAGTGCTAGAGTCTATTGCATGCCTTAGCTGCTATTTGTAATCTCATCTAATCTTCATTTTTCTGATGGGTCTACAATCTCTATTCTCTTATTCGAAATGAATATCAGTTTCGGTGTGCGAATATATTACTTCAATAAAATATTTGTATACTATCGTGACCAAAATAGTGCCGAATTGTCTTTCTCCTAAAACTTCCAATCCGTCCTTCATTGATCACACGCTATATGTTTTTCATTTGAAAAATTGTATAATCTGGCAGCACCAAAAGTCACCCTATCATCTTCTAATATTTTTAATTTATTTTGCTTACCATTATCGCATTTAAGAACGCCAGTTGCGTCTTTGACTGACCAGTACGAAACTACACAATTGATGGTTTTGACTTTACCAGCACCACCGATGTATACGGTGTAAATACCATTAATTTCTTCGAGAACAATACTGCAATCAATATCAGTCCATTTGTTTATCTGAGCGCTCACTGGTGATGCTGCCACTAAAGCCAAAAAGTATAAATATCTAAATAAATTATACATAGTAAACACATCCTGTGCTGAGTTAGACTTGTTAAAAAGCGAAGGTAGGAGTTACTATATGAGGCTATGGCTTACTCCTACCTTCTAAGACAACGCATGAGTATTAGCGCGGGGGCGTTGTCTAATTAAGCTTAAAATGCTTCTGTCCATCAAAAACCAAACAAAGTTTATGCAAGCTCGAATATTACGATACTGGAAGAGACCTCCCATTTCATCCAGACATAGTAAGCCGTGTAATTTGAAAAATTAATTTCACTAACTCACCTTTGAGCTAACAATCTTTAGCTGGCCATCTGCTGACAATTGCGTTCCTTCTTGTTTATCGTCTAACTCAACACTGTAACGTTTATTTGTGTTTTCGTGATCGGTCTTCAGTGTGTTACCCAAATTTATTTTAAATGTTGAAACAAGGGTGTTTAGAGAGTTTACACCATCAGCGACCTCCTGAGTGACAGCTGTATTTTCTTCAACCATTGCAGCATTTTGCTGTGTAACCTTATCCATAGAAATTACTGCATTATTGACTTCTTGGATACCGGACAATTGTTCAGATGCTCCAACTGAAATGGTATCAATTTGCTTATCTATGTCTGCAACATATTCCGAAATTGTGGTGAGAACTTCTCCGGTTTCTTTGACCAGTTGAACGCCATTTGCAACTTCAAGGCCAGACTTGCCGATAAGCTCTTTTATTTCTTTTGCAGCATCTGCAGATCGTTGCGCAAGTTCACGAACTTCCTGCGCGACAACAGCAAACCCCATACCCGCTTCCCCTGCACGAGCGGCTTCAACACCAGCATTAAGCGCAAGTAGGTTTGTTTGGAAAGCAATCTCATCAATTACATTGATTATATTTGTAATGCCATCGGAAGCTTTTTCTATTCGAACCATTGCAGCGATTGCATTTGTCACCACTTTGCTGGATTGTTGAGTATTATCTCGTGCACCCTTCGCCTTCTTTGCGGCTTCTTTAGCGCGTTCAGATGTTTCACGAACTGTTGCTGTAATTTCATCAAGAGCTGCAGATGTTTCTTCCAACGACGCAGCTTGTGTTTCAGTCCTTTGAGATAACTCTTCAGTTGAAAGGCTGATCTGGTTAGCGTTGGACCTCAATGACGATGACAGGTCCGCAATTTGCCCCATGGTATTAGATAATTTTATAACAGAGTCATTAAAATCGGTTCGCAAACTGTCAAGGTTGCCCTCAAATCGAATTGCAATACATGTATTCAAATTTCCTTCTGAAAGTTCTATCAGTCCCTTTTCAAGTGCAGAGATTGCAGATGCGAGCTTCTCACTTTCAACACCTTTAATCTCTTCTAAACGCTTACGCTCCTCATCGTGGACTAAGCGCAATTCTTTTGCTTCCAGTTCTGCCTGATTTTTTGCAATCGCGTTACGTTTAAAGATATCAATAGCCCTGGCAATATCGCCGAACTCATCAGACCGATCAATGTCCTCGACATTTAATCCAGTGTCGCCTTTTGCGATTGATTGCAATGTGTAGATTGACTTTTTTAATGGAATAGATATGGAGCGCGCAACTAAATAGATAATACCACCTATAGCAAGCAAAGTGATGAACAGACCGATGCCAAGAACAAGCATAAAATGCTGCTGACTATCTACGGATTTTGTTGTAAGTACCGCCTTTTGTTCTTTCAAAAATTCACTTAGTTCTGTAAATGCCGGCGCAGCATCTGCGTAAGATTTTGATACTTTTTCACGTAATGACCGTTCTAATTGGCTGGTAGCAGCAAACGTATTAAATGACTTTTGATAACTTAAGATCAGGTCATTGACAGATTTTTGAGTAATAGGGGAGCCAAAAAGGTTGGAATCAAATGCCAGAAACTCTTTTACACGTTTATCAATGCGGTCTATATATTTATCCGCGCCACGCATGATGAAGTCTTTTTCATGGCGACGCATCATTAGCATCTTTACACTAAGAATAGGCTGCCCAAGTTCATTTAATATAGTTTCAGCATTGTGAACATCTCTTCTTAGTTGCCCCTGCAACCCTTCATCTTCGTTCAAACCTAACTTTAAATTTACTTTATGTAATCGACTAAATGTTTGAAGGTAATTTTCGAAACCTTCTTTTATGTTCATTAGTATCTTGTTCGATCGTAAGGAAGGCTCGGCTTCCATCAATATTTCTAACGCGGTGATTTGTTCATTGACAAGTTGGGACTGTCCCAAATGCTGAGCAATATATTTTTCATCCTTTAGAAGAAGGAAACCTTTCTCACTGCGACGCATTTGCAAAAGGTTTTTTTCTATTTCACTGTTTACGAGAGTTAACTGATCGCCCTCTCGGATTTTTTGTTCAATGTGTTCTAATACATTGAACCAAGTTAAGAAAATCGCTGTTACCACCAACATTCCAACAATACTGAGTGGTGCAAGTAAAAATATTTTTGTGTTCAGCTTCATGTTTTCCCTCGTTTATCGCGGGTTTTAATGACCCTTCAAAACAACATCATGCTGTTAATTTATATTAGTAAGTGTTCGTAATCGCTCCGAGTTCCTATCTCGGGTTAATATAAAAATGAACTAACGTTATGAATCTCTCAATTGCCAAGTGAGGAGATTGATTTCCTACCAAAAAAAATAGCCAGACATTAATTAACAACTTTCCTGGGATTAAACAAAGCCGTTTCCAGACTAACTTTGACGTCAACTTGTTGGCAGCACAGTAGTTCTGTAGTGGCTGATGATCATCTACTGCTGAAAGAATGTTAAATATGTCTTTTTGAAACGCTCCATATAAAATAATGCAAACTGTAATTTATTCTCCGCCTCTATTACCTTTATCTGATTTAAATAATTGAAAAAAATCAATAATTCTTGCATAAAAAAATATAACCACAGACTAAAGAGAGATGGGATGTAAGTAAAATATTGGGCAATATTTAGAGGTGCCGCTATGAAAGGCGGCAATATTCTATTACTGATGAGGCCCTACTTTACAGCTAGGAATGCATAGGCAGGGTAAAACGCTTAAAGAGTTAGCTAGGCATTTTAATATTGTTCCAATTCTGTGACCAAACGTTTGAAGTTTCTCCGCGTTAATGCTGATATCTGAATACAAACTTACTCGCCAATCAACATGATCGTTTCTTTGTAAGTCCATCGCTTGCTGTTGTTTGCTGGAACTCAGCATGTTGTTCCTCGACGAAGAACTTACATCGTCGGGGTTCTGTTAATTATTGCTGCCAAAAGCTGGAGTTTAGAAAACATAACATTCTATACAATTACTTATCCTCTCCCCTAACCTACTGATATTATTGAGCGCCAAAAAACGGTCGCTCTTTGAGTAATCTGGCAACATAATTTCCAATACAATTCGGTATTGAAAGTTATGATATGAGAGGTTTACGCAGCAGATGAAACAGGCTCGCGTTTTAAACGACAAACAGCTCAAAGCTGTATTAGCTGTGGCTGAGAACATGCAAAACGGCCCACGCAATAAACTGCTAGTTTTACTATCCCATTATATGGGTTTGCGTGTGGGCGAGATTGCGATCCTAAAATGGTCTGATCTATTAGATCAAGATTTCAATGCTAGAGAGCAGTTCTATCTTGAGGCCCAATACACCAAATCAAAAGAAGCGCGCCAAATTCTCGTCAATCTAAAACTACAACGAGAAATCCAAAACCATTGGGATCAGCTCCATGAATGGAAGTCCTTGGATCAGCCAGTCATAGAGTCTCAACGAGGTGGACATTTTTCTGCGAACTCATTGGTGCAAGCATTCACCCGAATTTATGATGCGGCCGGAATTGAAGGTGCCTCATCTCATAGTGGACGTAGATGGTTTATCACTCAACTGGCGCATAAGGGCGTATCGCCGAAAGTCATCATGGAATTGGCAGGACATCAACACCTCGGAACAACACAACGCTATATCGATGTGAATGATGAGATGAAAACTCAGGCAGTCAGCCTGCTATAGTGTATTATTGGTTGAACCAACTTTTCGAATTCAGTTCCTATTAAAATTTGGTTTTTACTCCAAATAAAATGCCTACTTGGTTGGCGATTTGCATTAATTCGCCCTAATTCATAATCCCCATTGATAAATAAAAATGGAGTTACTTTTAAGGTAACTGAGTTGCTATTGGATTAGAAAAAGATGTGTTGCTGTTTGGTCCTGTTACAGCTCACGTTGCTTGTTACTTGTTGTTGTTACTTATGTAACTCATTTAGTAACGCAAACCGTGACTTGAAACAGATGACAAGACCGAAACAGGACAGAACAGCCAACCCGGTCTTATTTCATTGGCAAGCAACTCGCTCGTAACAAACGTGACGAATTGGGCATAAGCCCAATAAAGCGACGCTAGAAGAAACTCCAAAACTGAGCGCCTGAGATTGCGGAATGAACCGCAAGATCGAAGGCAAAGAAAAAGGCCCCTGAAATCAGCGGCCCTATTAAATGACAGAACAAGGAAAATAATAATGTCAGATAACAAATCTATTTATCAAAAAACAATCATACGTCTTTACCACAATCCAAATTTTGAAAAGAAAATTGGGGCTAAACGCAAAAACCAATTCATCTTCAATGGCTCGGTTGAGTTTCCAAATCAGAGTGAGAAGCTGTTTGTTGATCTCACAGATATCGATCACATGAAGGATGCTTGCGTTCCGCAGAAATACAATTACTTTTTAGACATCATCTGCGAAATCAGCAAAAGCGCTAAAGCTGACATCTTCCAATCAGATAGGTTCTTCTTTGGCCAACTTAAAATTGTTCATCCAGAGAGAAAATTCGTTGATGGTTTTGTTCTTTATGATTCTCAAAGAGCCGATGGAACGGTTTGCATATTTAAGGAAGATGGAGACATTCAAGTATTCGTACAATTACCAATCACAGCTTGCTTTGGTGAGAAGAAAGGTAGATCACCCGATTACTTTGGCTGCAATTTTGATTTGGAAACAAAGAGTTCGAACGCGAACAACAACAGTCCAGTAATTGCTAAATCACTTAAAGATCTGGGCATTATCTTTTAGAAAATGATTGGCAACCAATAAACAAATAGAAAAATCCATTATGGGCAGAACACTGCCCATAATTCTCACCACATGCACATCGTATTCTCCGAGCTCTTCTACTGCTCAAGCATAAATAGATGAACAGCTAAAGCATCATCTACAAGGAGAATATAATGCGATATCACGAAGTCGAACGCCAAACACTACCAAATCAAACCCGCCCCTCACCTACGCCAACAAACGGGGTGAGCGCCTCACATAGCAACAGATATATCCAATTGGTTAGTCTTGCCTTCTTTGTCTATCACAAGGTTGGCCTATCTACGGATCAAATGGACTTTTCGGTCAGAGTACTTGGTAAATCACCCAGCTATCTATCCTGCATGAAAGCGAGAGGACGGACACCAACACAATTGGTTTTACATCGCTTGCTTCATGATGTTCGTCTAAAACGAGACGGGCTTGCAGCCAGCAGGCATTTTGGAATGCCCTATGCACAATCACTTAACCGATCTCACAAAGAACTGAACGCTTTGGTAAAGGCAATCGAAGAGGTCCTTGTGGAGCCAGAAAAACAGATATTACTAGCCGATTAGTTTGATACTGACTGACATCCTATGAGGTCTGCTCTGCAAAGCAAAGCGGATCTCCTTCAAACTGATAGATTAGACTGAAAATGGCCCGAAAGAGACATTGCTGGTTTTCAGAAGGTGAGCAACAACGCCTATTATTATTTATCTATATAAAGAAGCTCATTTTTTGATTTTAGAGTATAGAACGATCATCAAACCCAACCAAGTTCGACAAAATCATCCAAAAAATTCTTGGTTCAAACACTGTGTTGCAATCCAGTAAATTTAGATGGGGCACAACATAAATGGAAACAAGAAAAGCCCAAACTTGGATGCGTGTGCACACCAAAAGAATGTGATGTTGTGAAAGTACTTTCATCTTCTTCCATGGCGCCCACAATCACAATTCCAAATATATAGGCTGCTATTGGAGCTAATGCTGTCGATGAATTCAATGACTGCCAAATGCAACACTCTACTAAAATAGTGTAACTCTTCATTGGCAGGGTAATCTCAGTTTAAGGTTTCTTTGGGTTGATATTTCTGTGGCATGATCGCATGCAGGAATGATTACTGCTCGAATACAGATTTCCTAAATGATTTGCCGTTAGCGCATTATTTGGCCCTGAGTTATAAGTACCTTCTAGGTGCTTTCGCCAACTTTAGCGACTTCTGAAAAAACATCGTATCCGAGTTGCATCAACACATGCGGAATATCAAGCATACACCAGTTTTCGAGAATTTTGCCGTCCTCACATCGCCACCAATCGCAGTCGCGCATAAAGACCCGTTTGCCAGTGGCTTCCAACCCAAGGAAGTTACCAGTTTGCACGCCGGTGATCACCGGCCAGCCACTGAGGAACGCATAGTCTCCGTCCCCAGCCTTGCAATTTGCACCAACACCCTCGATGCCGACTTCTTTTCCATCACCCCATCCATCGAAAGTCTCTTCGAACGGGCGTTGAAATTCAGAGAAGGCCTCCACTGTAGAGTAAGACCCCAAGCCGCCAGGACCGTACCAGACCATACGTTCATCCCAGAACGGGCGCCATTGTTCGTCTTCGGTGGCCAGTAGTTTCAGCATGCCTTCCACAAGATCGGCAGAGGCGCGGGAAGCCTTGGGATCACCGATTGTTGCTTGCACCCCGTCTTGCGTCGCAGGGCCAGGTACTACGCCCTCATAGCCTTTGCTTGTATCCAAGGGCCATTTGCCCAGAGCAATTATCAGCTCAGCAAAGCCAAGGAAGACCTGACTTTCTACGACCTTACCCTGTTCCATCCGGTGGAATTCACCAAAACGCAAAAAAGCCTGTTTGCCACTCGCGGGTATGCCAAATAATGGCTTGGCAAAATGGCCATAAAAATACCCGGTCGATGTGACCCATTCTGTGCCTAAATACTCGCCAGCTAATACGATGTAGTTTTGACGTTGGCACCCTTGCAAAGCTTCTGCTATAGGCTTCACCACGTCAGAGTAATATCCTGGCGCTGTATTTATAGGGTGACTGGCTTGCACATTAGCATCAGCGGCGAAAAATACTTTGTCCGCACCTTCGATGCCGGACCAATCTGCGTTGTCGAACGTTTGCAAAAACTCAAGGTATAAAATCTTGTTCTGAGCTGAAACAGCCGTAGGTACTCCCATTGGTGGCCGATTTGCACGTCCGGTTTTTGTCATTCTTTTACAATCTCTGTAATAAATTCAATATTGATTCTCAGTTGGAAGATACATTGTTCGATAACAAGCTCAAATCAATATATCACGCAATAATTCGAGCAATAATAATATAAATGTCATCCCATTATTACAGTATTACCAATTCTGTTAAATGGGCAAGATGCATAAATCAGGATATTTGTCCGCATATGGCACTTACTAGTCATCTGAAGCAGACAAACCAATGTCTGCTTCCTCGCAATGTGCCGACCCTGCTACTAGACTGTTTCCGTGATTTCAGTTGGATTACCTTTAACTGATAACAGCAGCGGCATTGTAATGGATGCTTCGAACGGCAAGCCGACACAATGAAACCGCAGTGCCGTTGCACCTTGGTGACCTTCTAGTAATTCAAACTCAAAGTGAATTCGATAATCCAATGCCAATTCTAGAAGTTGATTGACCTGTTTGATATCAAAATATCGCTCGTTGGTGATCTTGGATTGATAATTCGGTAGAGCTTTGATTGACGAAGTACCTAAGGTTCTTAGCTCCTTTTTATTGTTGGGAAATACAAGATCAATAGTATCGCTATTATCTACAACTTCCAGAATTGATTGGAATGATAGACGTGTAAATTTAGGAGTATCAGCATGTTCTGTTTTCCAACGACTTAATCGATCAAGTGTAATCTTATCCAAAGTATATCGCCCGATGGATTGAAGGGAATTATCAATTGTTCTCCAATTGGCAAGGTTTGAGTAATCCTGAATATACAACTGATCTTGGCGTTCTCTGCTTGATGATGCAACAAGACCATTTTCTTTTCGTTTTAATGACCAATCGCGGCTTTCCAAAAAACTTTTACTGAATGCCATTGCATCCATATCTTTGATCATCAGCGGCATGAGCTCTTGCAGCTTTGGTCGGGACTGATCAAATTTGAATTCCAGATATGGCGTATTAGGGTGGGTTGTGAGTGAAGCAGCGATTAAATTGCCTTGTTCTATTTTAAAGTCCAATGCATTGAGCATCATGAACTTAGTAACAGCAGAAGCTTGCCCGCTTTTTATATTCTGAATGAGATCCTTCTTGTATTTGTCTTCTGCTTTCCGCCGATTGGTCAAAGCAATGAAAAAGTCATCGATATCTTCTTGAGAGGAATCTTCTGAAAGTTCGGGAAGTTGAGCGGACTTATGTGCTTTATTCCATGATCTAAGCGTAGCAATATTTGGAATGAAGCGTTTGAACAGATCACAACAGGCGTAAAGCTGGTAGAGGTTTTTATCTTTCAGCTTCTTTCTAGCATATTTTGCCTCATCGGGGACTAGGCTAATCACCTTCGCTTGAATTTGCTTTTCTGTTTCATCTTCTAAAAAGCCAACAATATTAAAACTGGAGCCATTGAGTTTAACAATAGCAGTGGCAAATTCTGATGAGGTCTGAGGCTTTTTAATAACAGAGGTAAAATCTACGGTAGGAAGAGAAGATTGCGAAAGAAGCTCTTTACTAGCTCGTTCAAAACGCTCATCAGCATCCTCAACATAATTATCAATTGGATCAAATCGGGCTTTTGATACAGCGTCTTGATAAACTTTATCAAGTGTTTTTTCTTCTAGCAGTTTAGACAGATTTTTAGATGAAAGCTCACCCTCTTCGGCATATTTAAGCACTGCTCGATACTTTGAAAGAGTTGGTGCGGAATGAACATCAAGCCCTTTTCCATCAATCTGGTTGAATGCAACACTGACAAGCCCATGGAACATGTTGGCCTCACATTTTGCTGACCAGCGTTCTTCATGATAGATCAGAAAATCCTTGAGTAGCTGCCAGTCGTCTTTGTTTTCTTTATTGTTGATTTTAAACTCATAACCCAATTCAAGTGTGAGGCATAAAGCATCATGGATCTTCTTGTCTGAAGAATTCTTCAGTTCTTGCCCTGCGTATACAGCTTTTTCAATCTCATCCAGTGTTGCATTAAATGCTCTAAAGCGATTATCAGTATTGTGGCTTTTTGGAATGTCTTGTTGAGTGTTCATCTTCCAAAATTTCCTTCTATAGCGAGTGCGTCGAGTTCAGCTTCTATGTCGTCGATGATGTCCATTGGCTTCTCATCTTTGAAAATCAGATCAATGTACACGTTCAAAAACTGAACCGATCTCGGCCGATCCGAGTGATACCTATTATCCAGATATCGATAGGCATGTCGGAAGGCTTCAATAAGTGCCTGCGTATTGTGATGAGTAAGCAAAGCCTGTTGCAAAGACGATGGAATACGTTTGTTAGATTTCGTGTTCTTAGTACCCACGAGATCACTGAGTGCCAGGACATGCGATAGTGTTGACTGGGATGTCATCCTGTACTCACGTTGATGGGCCCAATCCACTGCCAAGCTTTTAAGCAAAATGTCGGAGTTCTGGTATTTGGTCAAATTAGTGGGTTCTGTATGAATACTCCATTTATCCCGGCTGAAATCATAACCAGCAATGGAATTATATCCATTGATTACGCTATCAATTGGACTTTTGGAATCAAATGTAATCTGCACATTTGTTGCGTCGGTATGTTTGCGTAATGCGCGTTGGATATATGTAAGGGCCACACCAACTTTCAGTGTTGATACGCCAAGGAAATGGATCCATTGATCCGGCTTCAGTAATCCATCATCGCGCATTTGAATAAGACGGCGAAGTGTCATGGAAAGCTGAACTGAATGCTTACCTGCGAATGCCCATCCCTCAAATGGATAGTGCTTGACGGATTGATACCAATGATTGCTTTCTTCTTCATTTCTGCCTTGAATGACATTGAGAAGTTTGGTCGCGCCTGCAATTCTATTTTGTTCAAAGTAATCATTGTTCTGCTGTGTGCGAATAAGACAACCCATAAACCCTGTTGAGAAGCCAGCTTGTGCTGCCGCAGCGTTTACATTGACACCTTCATCAATAAGTTTATCGACATGAGGCACCATTGCACCTGTTCCAATACCACCTGTTGGGAAGTCCAAGATCATCGACTGATCAGCAATGCGTTCCAACCATCTGAGCATCCGTTCAGGTGTTGTTTTGGGATCAAACGGAATGGTCTGTTGTTGTAGCTGAAAGCCTCCACTGTCGCCAATCACAACAACACGTGGGTCACGCGGCTTAGCTGTGACCCAGTTATCTTTCTTAGCGAGTGCTTCGGTTTTTGCACCCTGCCCCGCACTGAATAAAACCCACGGATAGAAACACAGACGTGACTTTGGATTGATGAACTTCAAATCATCAGCTTTGATGGAATACGGTGTATCTTTCAAAAGCTCATAAAACGGATCCAAACTGGGATCATCATTATCTATGGCTTCTTGCTGCTGCTTTCCAAGACGAGTGACATTGTTGATATATCCATCACTCAATGCGGGTGCGTAAAGTGCAGCATTCTGGAAGTTCATCATCTTTGAGTAATCAAGAACTTGCCATTCCTTTTTATGCTGTTGCTCGTAGTATGCAAATGCAGCACGAAGCTCTTCTTCTGTTTCATACTCGTGCAGTGGCTTGATTGGTTTGTTCACTTTAGAAGGTTTGGTGTTATTTTCTGAATAGTTCTGCATAAAGTGCACCTCCACTAAAATACCTTTTACCGATTTTAAGTGCTGCCTTATGCATGTCAGTCGGTGAATGTTGTCCAATTGCCTGTTGGATAAATTTTACAATTTGGTGAGTATGAGGTTTTGCTTTCTCAATATTCTGAGCCCATGAAGCAGGATAACAAAGTTTTCCGTAGATCTCAGTGTAAGACAGCTTATCGGGAACAATGGGAATGGCTCCACATAACATGGCCTCATATGTGCCAATACCAAGCGTTTCCTGTTTGCTAGCAGAAAAACAAATCACGCTACGAGCCAACAGATCATGGTATTCAGCTTTGCTGCGCTTCATGCTTTGGGCAAAGATAACATTATGGCTTGCAAAATATGGTGTAAGATCCCGCAGGATTTGCGGTTGTTTTTCCACTGACATTCGATGGGGGAACAAGATCACATCTTTGGGAGTGGTTTTATATCTATCCTTCAGGAGATCAGGTAGATATTCCATTGGCCAGCCAACCACCCTAGCTGATCGTTTGGTATAAGGTTTGATTTCACTCAAGAATAGTTTCTTGTGATACTCGGTTGCGAAGTAGTTTCGATCAGCAGCTTCGAACACAGATTTTTCAAATGCAAATGACCAAGCTTTGTTGGGCTTATTTCTTTGGCCAAGAAGATCATTTGCATCATAACTACCTGCATGCCACATCACGTCTATCTTTACGTCTAGATGGAGAAGGCTTGCCATATATTTGCATTGAATAACGCCAGGGTGCCAAGCGTCAGTAAATAGAATACGATCACCGTTTTTAACATCGCCGTTCTGAACCTCTAATGCAAATGCAGAGACTTGCGATGATTTGTAGACATTTGTCTCAGCAAAGTTGAGGAATGCCCCATTGAGAAGTTTACCGCTAGTTGGTGCGCTCGGTACAACTTTTACATTCCAGCGTCGCAGGTTCTTCTTTGCGAGATAATCATTGAGTTGCTGAGGCAAATAGGTTTGCCATTCGCTCGTATATCGCTGCTCGTGTGGCTCGATATCAAATATCCAAAGTGTCGGCATTATGCAGCCTCCACATCAGATGAAAAATAGTGTTGAATGAGTCTCAGAGCTATAAATATCGACAATAAGTTTGAAGCCGAAACTACAGCCCATGCAAGCCAATTAAATTGCTGTGTTAGGCCAAGATAAACAAATACAATAAATGGCACCACACAGATATAAAGATTCATGCTGTGTGTCTGAGGTTCAGACCAAAATTGTTTTAAAAGAGAATTATAAACAAGCTGCGGCATTAAAGTAACTGCGAATAAGGTCAGGTAAAGCGTCTCTCCAAATATGGTCTGAATAATCCAGAATATGAGAACATAAATCATGGGCCGATCAAACTGCTTTAAACCAGTTGGCCAGTAATACTGGGGGACAAACAACCAACCAAATAATAGGAACGCAGGGGGAAGTTTTACATTCAAAAATGCTATTGTTGGCAGCAATTCAAATAGTATTGCCATACCAATAAAGCCCAAACTAAGAATTGAGGTAGCGCGTCTAATACTAATCATACGGCCACCTCTGCATCAGCTCTTTTGCGAAGAACAATCCAAAACGTCACTGCACCAATCATTTTGGCAATTGATACGAGAATAAAGTTCACCATATCCAAGTGACCAACCATTTGAAGGAACACAGCCGTATCAATTGGGACAGCAAATGTGGAAGACAAAAGTATGCGTGTCGCGAGCGGTTTCTTGGTGAAAGTGAATACGCCCCAATCAACCGCTTCCGAAATAAAGAAAGCTGTTACGCTTGCAATTGCGACAACAGGCGCTGACATAAAGTAGCTAATGCCGCCAGCAACCAACATTGCAACAAATACCCAATGTCCAATCTCTCGTTGAGAAAAATCTCTAAACACAAAGACAAAGCCAACGACGAGCATCACTGGTGGAAACATGGTTCCAAACACTGGCACCATTGGTATAATCACAAACAAATAATTTATTAAAACGACAGCTCCGATGTAGCTGGCTGTCCAAAATCCTTTAGGCATGAGCCCCTCCTCAAATTAATAATGAGGCAGAACCTGTCAGATTATTTTTGATTTGTGTGTGCGATTATTACCGAGAAAAAACGATTATTACTGAACAGTTCGGTAATCTTACTGAGATCTTCGGTAAAATTACCGGGAACAAAACTTTCGGCACCGAAAAAACTAAAAAAACTTTCGTCACGAAACTTTTTCGAGAACTTTCGTCGCCGAAAGTTTTTCTCATTGATAATAATCGGTGCTGTTTTTGAACCGAACTCTTGCGCAATTGGGCTCTAATGAATATTCAAAATCCAGCAGTTCAGAAATCTGTCGAACAATCTCTAATCCAAACCCTGCTTGGCCAGATTGGTCTTCTCGATTGGAAACCTCATCCGTTACTGTAATGACCAGCCAATTCCGTTCATATGACGCGATCACATCAACAGATCCTGCTTTACGACTAAGACGTATAGAGTTTTGAACAAGGTTCGTAATCACTTCCCATACCAGATGTTCATCGGAGATAAGATCAAGATCAGTTGGCACAAAATTGAGTTGAATACCTCGTTGGTCTACCTCGAACTCAAAACTCTTTTCAACTTGGTCGAAAACCTTTTGGACCTTGAACCTTTTGGTAAATGTCGTGACTTGCCCAACTTCCCGCTTTGCATAATCCAGGATTTTTTGCGTAACACCCATAGCAACCTGAACCAAGTCCTTTGTTTGGCTTAGTGGTGTAATCATTTCCTTATCAGTATTCATCAATTTTAATGCAGAGACCATATTGTTAATCGCATAATGGGGTTGCTGAATATCATGCCCGATTGAACGAATAAGATGCTGCTGAAACTCATAGGCTTTTTGCAGCTTTTCTGTGCGATCTGCTATTTGACTTTCAAGTTCACTTTCATGCAACTTGATGATCTTAAGCGCATTATCTCTGTCGGTGATGGCCCCTCCAATCATAAGTGAAAAAACACCCCCGATAAGAAGAAGAAACTGTAACGAAATGCGCTCGCCATCAAAACCAAACAGTGTTGCGATTGGCGGCGTAAGTAATGCAGTGATGGCAATAGCAGTAGCAGCATTTGGAATACCACCACGTACAGCGAATATGATTGGTGGAAGAACCACTACATACCAAAGTTCTACCTGCTCAGACAATTGTGGTGACACACCAAACGCAACATACATAATCAGCAGAATAGTAAACGTCTGAAATCCAAGCATGTTGACGGATGACAAATTGCGATGATGAGCACGCTGCCCATCTGATGCAAATAACCTAATTAGCAATGGCACTAACAATGGCGGGACGATCACGGCTGCTATTCCGTCACCAATCATCCAAGGCAGGAGGATATTTCTGGCAACATCCCAGTCAAAGCTACCCATAGTAACATGCAGAGATACACCGCTAGCAGCGCCTAATAGAGATGCTATCAAAGTGACTGAAATGACTTTGAGTTGATCAGAAAGATTAGAAACGGGGAATTGAATCTGAAGTCCATATCGAAGCAAACATCCTGCCCCCGCGTAAACCAAGAATAATCTAGTCCCGTGCAGCAGATGATCGGCAACACTTGTATATTCAACATGCAGTAATGCGCTTACAATTGGGACTGCTAATAACCAATTGGCAATCAGTGGTGCGACTATAAACCGAAGCGGAACAGCTAAAGCGATTGATAGTGTTATCCCTGCAGGCAGATACCAAAGACTGGAATATGTGCCAAAGAAGCTAAACAAAGCGGAGCTTTTGAAACTCACAAGCCATAGGACAATCAGGCTCAGCATAATGGCGGCGTCAATTTTTTTATATTGAAATATGTTTCTCATTGCGCGAAGTTACTTTTAAACACACGCAAAGATCAACAAAAGAAACTTACAATATGAAACGTATTCTCATCGTCGACGATCATCTTATGGTCGGCCAGTCTCTCGCCATTCTTCTCCATAGCTTAAATGACCAAATCCAAGCCCATGCACTTGGCGGCATGAGCTATGTAATGCCTGAGTTGGAAAACAATCCTGATTACGATCTCATACTTTTGGATTACGACATGCCAGGCATAAATGGTTTGAAGGGTCTTAAAATGATTAAGGAAAAACATCCAAACCAAACCGTTGGAATGATCTCTGGATTAGATGATGGATATCTCATTCGCCAAGCTATGAAAAATGGAGCAATTGGCTGGATAACAAAATCCATGTCCGGCGAGCCGCTTGTTCATGCCATACGCTTGATGGCTGAGAATGTAGAGTTCTTTCCAACTGACATCATGATGAAAACGAAACAGCAAGATGAAAGATGGCAGCTGTTTAGTGACGTTGAAAAGCGCGTTGCTAAATTAATGACAGTTGGATTATCCGATAAGGAAATTGCTGCTGAGTTAAACCTTCCGGTTAAGACTGTCCAACATCATGTACGCTTCGTGCTTAAGAAATCTGAGAGCGACAACAGAACAAAGTTTGCGCTAAGTTATGCAGATTAGCGGCCTTATAAGCCCGTAAGAAAAACATCTTTCGTCAAATCGGTTTGTTGCTCATTTATCTGTCTCCATCAATCATAGGAGATAAGTAATGACAAACTCAGATCAACTCGATCAATCAAAAATCAACCGCCATGTTGAGATCAGTTTCCAACGAGAAATCATACACCAGTTTGAAGGATCAGATAAAGATCCAAGGTTTGCAACAGGTGGTGATGATGATGTGTCATTCCTGGCCAAACTTCATCGCCACAATGTACATTTCTTTGTGCGGGTTAACGTTCATCACACAGATCGTGAGATTGAATTCTTCCAACTCAAACGTTTTTGCCAATCTGTGTTTCCTGGCGATACTCACAATGTAGGTTCATCCAGTATGGAACAGCTCGCCGAGAAGCTTTTAACGGAGCTAATCAAACGGCACCCAAACCGCAAATGGGAAGTGCGTGTTCTTGAAGATAATGAAAATGGTGCTGTGGTGCACTATGAGGATGCTTGAAGGTAAGCCAGCTAGCTTGAAACAACGAAGCTGCCCATTCGCATGTGGCAGCTTCTATTGGGGTCTTAGAGTATGATGATTACGCAAGGCTATGTTTGGATGCTAGCAGAGATTTATCTAGGTACCAAAGATAATCCAGACGCTTGCAGCGAAGATGACGAGAACACTCGTGCTAATCATGCTGCCAGTTCTGAAATGGAAAATCATAAAGCGCGTACTGAGGCTAACAGATTTGAAAGCAAGCACGAAGACACACGTGCTTGCGATAAAGATAAGCGCCATTCCCATTAGCTGGACTTTGCAGATTTGGAAGCTGATGGCTGCATGGCGGGTTTCATGTTTTTGCCAAATGGCTTACGCTCTGCAATCAGCTTTTCTAATTGAGTATCTAACTCACCCGCGATCACAGCGGCGCGGATTGTTTCCAATGATCCTGCAAGGCTTTCAATACCACCTACTTCAACCGATGTATGCTTGTCATCCAATGGGATGATCTTATTGCCATCTTTGAGCGTGATCATCAGTGCACCGTGTTGATTGGCCCACCACCATTTTTTAACTGGGCGATTAAAAGCAACTTGTTCCCGCTTGCCTGTTTCAGCATTATCAACCCAGCGTTTGACTTCTTCTGTGTGTTCAAGTCCCTCACCTGCTGCTTCTGCAGCAAGCAGTTGTTGATCCAACTTACGAATAAGCTTGATGCGTTTACGAGCAAGCGCCGTAATGGGCTGATTAGGTGTAGTGGTTGTTAGCGTAAGCTTGGAAAGATTGGACATGTTTGACCTCATATTGTCGTTAAATATCTGTAGAGGTCACGACCATCTAAAGCCGTCTGATCAAAAGAGCGACCGTTTTATGGAAAAGAGTTGGTAATATAGGAATTGAACGAGCGATGATTACTCAGAGATCGTAATAACAAGCTGTTTAATCTGCTTGCGGAGTTTGGGATCAGCTATCTTATCCATAGCAAAGGCAACATCTGTTGCATCTTTGTTCAGTTGATAAATACCTGTCGTTTGTTTCTTATCACCACAGCCTTCAAAGAATGACGAAACACATACGCCAAAGAACTCAGCTATCTCGTATAGCTTGCTTGCAGATATGCGGTTACTGCCCTTTTCATATTTTTGAATTTGTTGGAACGTTATCCCAAGCACTTCACCCAACTCACTTTGTGTAAAGCCACGTTGCTGTCTCAGTATTCTCAAGTTGCCACCAACAGCTATGTCAACTTTATGTGGTTCATTTTGCTTCATATCATTTTCCTCTGGTTTTCGAATGCGTGACCTGTGAGTTCTGATTTTTCTACAAATATTTTTTCCAGCCACAGGGTGTTCAAATTCATATCTTCAAATGCAAAACGCGCAGCTAAATGAATAACTGCGCGTATGACCCGCATGCATAGAACGTCGTAAGAACCGACCTGCGAGTTAGAGAACTCAACCTAGTAAGAAATACTTATTGATTGGCTTTACGAGCTGCTTGATACTCAGCATATGATGGGTACTGCTTTGAGAGTTCAAACTGAGCTTCTGAACATTCCCCATGCATAGGAACGCCTGTTTGTTTCGCATCAGCATCACAGGTGTTCAACCGCTTATGCAGCATTTTAACTGCGGTCTCATCTGCCCTCGCCAGCGTAGCAGCAAACAAAATTCCCAATACAACAATTGCTAATAGTTTCATTTCAATCTCCATTTGGTCTCAGAGCAAGCGCCATCATTCGCTGAAACATCAAATCCAGCGTTGATAATCGGCTTATAATTACTAATATTGTTAGCAATACTGTCTTTCAATTACATGGTCAACCACTTTACACGGCTTTATAACTCGTTATATGAGTGATCTATTGAAACAGAACATCGGGTATCGTGTGAAAACACTCCGCCATCAACACGGCTTAACACAAGCGCAGTTGGCAGAAGCAATTGATAAGGCTTTTGAAACCATCTCCAATTTGGAGCGTGGCAAGACAGCACCCAATTTCTCAACACTCGCTGATATTGCCGAAGTTTTTAAAGTTCCCATGCGGGAATTCTTTGAGGGTATGGATGAGGATCTATCTGGTGAGCGCCAGCAGCTTCTCACACGGCTTAATCTACTTGCTGGTCAGATGGATGATCAAACGCTGGAGCTGTTCGCAAAGTTGGGTGAAGTACTATCTGATAGTAAAAACTCAGAATGAATTTACCTATCATTTAAATAAATACCATCTAAGATTGATCTACTGAACTGATTCGACGTTGACATGTAGAAGGCTTTTTTTTGGAAATAACCTATTTAACAAAAGCATTACGACGAATTTGCCTCAATAAGAATTCTGCATACAGACAACTTGGAACCGCACACGCGGAGTACCTTCATGCAAGGCTTGCAGATATTAAAGCTTCTGAAAATCTGAAAGAACTCAGCATGTTAACTAACCTTTTCAACGTTGATTTGGAGAATGGAAATATATCTTCTAACTATAACGACCAAAACCTTGTTGAAGCAATGCCAATTCTTGAACCGACATCACAAAATGATATACATAACAACGTTGACTGGAACATTGTTTTCCGAATAAAGATTATAGCGATCAGGGGAATAAAATGAGCAGAACGATGCAGGACCTTGCAGATTGGAGTTCAAGCCCAAGTGCAACTATCAGTCATATGCTTTCTGAAATGGGTAATTCTATCGATCAAATCTCAGATGAGATTGGTGCCGAAATTCTAACAGTTTATTATGAGCACTCACCGATAAGTAGTGATTTAGCCGAAAAAATATCAGAGAGAATCGGTGGTTCACCTGAGTTTTGGATGCGCCGTGATTCCCAATTTCAATCGGAAATTTCTCATGATCCAACCATTGATGAGGAACAATGGGTTAGACAGCTTCCATATGCCGAGATAGCCAAGAATGGCTGGGTACCACAAACCAGAAAAATCCATGAAAAAATAGAAAACACATTAGATTACTTCGAGTGTGATACTTTGGTCGAATGGCAACTTCGATATAAAAAGTTGATCGACGGGATTGCTTTTCGAACAACATCATCATTTGATGCGAATAGCCTAGCTACACTCGCATGGTTAAGAAGAGCAGAAATTACAACTCCAACCGAAAACCTTCCTCTATTCGACCCAAATAAATTGGAGAGTAGTATTCCTGAATTGAGAAGACTGTGCAGGACTTCTGATCCAAGTAAATTTCTACCCATAATGACAGAAATCTGTGCAAATTCAGGAGTTGGATTAGCAGTTATAAAGGCTCCAAAGGGCTGCAGAGCAAGCGGTGCAACCAGAATACTCACTAACCAGAGAGCGATCTTGCAACTCAGTTTTAGACATTTATCTGACGATCACTTCTGGTTTACTTTCTTTCATGAGGTTGCTCATTTAGTTTTACATCATGAGACGCACTTATTTCTGGAAGGAACTTCTGCTGAAAAAGATCACTTCGAAGATGAAGCCAATCAATTTGCATCAGATACATTAATCCCAAAACGATATTGGAAATTAATTCAAAGTTCAAAAATCTCTACAAAACAGATTATAAAAATGGCCTATAAAATTGGAATTTCTGCAGGCATACTAGTTGGTCAAATGCAGCATCAAAATTTGATAGACCCATCACGTATGAATTTTCTTAAGAGACGATATAAGTGGAATTAGCCTCTAAAATGAAAATATGCTGTTGGTTGTTTTTGCCAATTGCATAATGCATCTTCCAGCTCTTGCATTCCAATACCTAATTTTTGCGCAAGGCGTTTTAAAGTGTCTTCAAGCTCTCCTACTTGTTTGGACCCATTACGATTACCTTCTATAAGTAACATAGCGCCTTGCTTTGGACCTGTAGCAGTTTTTATGTATGTTGATCCTGGTTCAATTGGAGCCAGATTAAGTTTTCCCAACATACACAAAAAATCAAAAGTCCCTAACCGACCGAACCGAAGTACATTTTTATTGACTTCACCGTAAAGTTGGTCAAACAGAACTTCCGGATGTTGCCCTACTTTGTCATGCATGTTTCTAAGTAGCTTTGAGTGATCACCAAAATTACTAATCCAGTCCACATATGATTTAACTACCAAGCCGGTATGGAATCTCCTTTGAACATCTAAACTCTCATATTTTCGATGGTTGCTGAAATGATAATGATTGTTTTGTGCGAGAAACATTTGACGATTTTCATCTAACCATTGAATGAAACTATCTGGGTCAGCACTCACTTCAACCCAAGTCCATTTGCTAGGAACAGAAAAACCTCCATACAATGCTGCAGCCAAACGCCAACCATACATTTCGTGCTTGCCACAGTGAGTTGCCAAAAATGTCAGCCAAAAAGCTTCATTCAAATCCCCGTTATTTCTAAAATAAATAGCTGCGCGTAGTGGATCAAACTCTTTAAGGTTTGGATTAGTCCGAGAAACAGAAACTTCTCGCATTGAAATTTGTTTAACAAATTCAACTCTACGTAAACTATCGATAATTTGCTGACAAAGAACTAGTTCGGACTCCACCAATTTAATTCCCAAAAGTTCAGTATCGTCTCGACTGAATTGACGAAGGTTTTCCTTCAACTCATCTATTCTATTTTTGTGAAACTTCATCTTAATCCTCAAATTGAAGTTCTTCTTGCTTTGCAGGAACTCGTGCCCTTAATTCAAACTTTCTGGTATATGCTTCATAAACCGATGAGTGCATTTCTGCTTTAACTCTCACAAATGAGCGTTTGTCATGTTTTTGCTTTTGCAATGACCAAACTTCCAAAATTCTTATTAAATCTGCCCAGTATGGAGCTACCTCATTTTTCAATTCATTGGACGTCGAAAAATTACCCGACCGCAAACTTTCTTCAGCTTTTTTAAGTTTGGTAATAGCTGCCCACGGATCTATTTTTGGCATAACAGGCATTGCAAGGGGCTCCTGGAATCCTTCATTGATAAATCGATTAGCACCATCCACACTTTCTTCATAAATGTGCAAGCTACCTATAGAATGGCGATACACTCCCAATTCAACACCTAAACTTCTCGCAATGATTTCCTGTATCATAGTAAAACAAAATATATCATGAGGAAGTCCCACAAACGCATCATTTGAACGCATATATGTCACCAAATTGAGTCGATTATTTCTTAGTAAAAATTGCAGGCTACAAGTACAAGGTATGTCTTTATATTCATGCAGTAAGTCGTCAGCTTCAAACAACTGAATTACGGCTCGTCTTGTTGTGGGTTTACGTTGCAGACGTTCAATTATATTTTGAATTTGATTCAGACCGTCAGCTCGCATAAGTCGTGGGCCATAGGCTCCATGAACGGTCTTTCCATCATCAGATGCCTCATCATACCTAGATAAATAGTACTGTATCTGAGCAAGTTCTCTTGAACCCGACAAATACCATAGAAGTTCACCTAAACAAGACGCGAGTATTTGTCGAGATAATGAACGGCTCATTCTAAACCGTGGATTTTTCAATCCAAGAGTTACACCTATTTCTTCGTAATTTGCACCTTTAGTCGCTACCAAACGTTTTTTATTTTGCAATAAAAGAGAAAAAACCTTGTGCATGAGATCGTCAAGATTATTTGCTGCTAAATATGTCAATTTTATCCCGAAAGAATTTGATAGTGCATTTCAGTTCAAATGAAAGCCAATCTCTAAAACAGCATACTATCGAAGCTGAGCAACTGATTTCACGAGTCGATATTTCCTCATTCTACCATAAATCGCATTACTATCAAAATACATTAAAACGTTGAACACAATTAGAATGCCTCAACATTGATCTTAAAATCAACGTTTACTAATTCTTCGTTTCAACCAATCTGGCGTGAGTTTAGCAATCTCCTCGGTTGGAAGGATCTTATTGTAATGCTCATTGACCATTTTGCCGGATGTACCCGTGTTGCGTATCAGCATATGTGGGTTCACGCCTTCTCGAATTTGCTGAGATATGTAGAAGGGTCTGAACGATCCGCTGTCTCGTAATCGACCATCTGCAGATGTTCGTAGGTTTGCTGCTTTTAGCAGTTCGGCCAAGCCAGATTTAAAACTTTGAACTGCAATCCCATTTGGATTGGCAAAGACTGGATCATCGTTATTGGGAGCACGTCCTAATTCCATATGGAACAGGTTTCTTAGAATATTCAGGTGAGTAAGAACCTCTGGCAGCGGAACCATCTCACGTTCTTTGCCCTTGCCTCTGACTTGAATAACTGTGGCATCATAGACTTGGCCATTATCAAGCTCTAACTCACGTGCTTCAATATCACCCCATATCATTCGTTTAAGCTCTGTGGGACGCATTCCAGTAAAGCCTGCTATCATTATGTAGCAATGAAGCTTGCGACGCTTGTTGAGCAATTTATCTTGATCATTATATTGTTCAGCCTCTGCAATGCGAGAAAGACTTACACTTTCCAAACGTAAGAATTCTTTGAGTGTGAAACCTGGTTTAGCAGTGATAGAACGTTTCTTCGAATTTTGTGTTTTGATAATTGGTGCATCAAGTGTGTATTTGTGTCTACGTCCAAACTCGAATAGCTGGCGCAGCACCATGGCTTCTTTGTTCATTGTACTTTTCGAAGGCGGACCTTCTTTGACGGGTCGTCTGATTTTGATTGGGACTGATTCTCCATCAACGAGCTGATCACGTTCGTAATGAATATACTTTTGATTTCGACCAGGTCCTGTTGACCAATATGACGCTCGCCATTTCCAGTAGGCTTGAATATCAGCACTTGTTATTGCTGACAGAGCTTTCTTCTCAAAATACTCAATGAAGTATCTACGAATGATCGGAATATACTGTTTGAGCTGATATTCTTCTTTCTCACCACACTCAACTTCGAACTCGATTTCTTTGATGAATTCCTCAGCTATCATTTCAAACTTCTTGCGTGTTACGCTTAGCCCAGCTTTATGCAGTGCATTGGCTTCATGCCAAGCAGCACTTGCTAATTGCTCAGCTTCATTCTCGTCATCCGTACCAAGTGATTGACGCTGCTGCCCCTGCCCTTTTATTGAAAACCTCACCCAATATTTGCTGCTATTGCTGGGTTTGAATATTTTGTACTTTTTGTCCTCAATTAATGCGCTCATTGCTTGTCTCCTTCTCTCAAACGAAACTAAAGCCAGACCTTTAAAGGAGCAAAAACAATTACTTACGGGGAAACGATCTATTATCAAGCAATATCAATAGCTTAATCAACACACACCAAGGATTTTATTCCTATACTTAGCAGAATGTTAAATCTTATTATTGCTGTTTACTATGCTAGTTCTATGCTAGCTCAACGGCAGATCAGCGTTAAAATATTGGGATAATTGTGCTATGCTAGCGCTATGTTAGCCGAATATGCTAACTTTTAGCACGCGCTACTATGCTAGATTGTGTTTAGTATATTGTTTTTATTGAGATTTTTGGTAGCGGGAGAGGGACTTGAACCCCCGACACGCGGATTATGATTCCGCTGCTCTAACCACCTGAGCTACCCCGCCACACAGCGCGTTGAATATGCGCCACTGTTCTTAACAGATCGGCGGCATATAAGGTGGACTATGCTAAAGTGTCAAGCATTTTACGAGATTTTTCGCACAAAACATAAGGTTTTAATTTTAACGCGGTTTCAGGGCCGAAACTTATACCCCTTTGCCTGGTTTTTATTTGCTCAAATCCAGCTTATTTTGGGTATTGTGATGATAATAACACTTGTAAACTTGCGTAAATGCACTGACCGCTTTAGTGCTACAATCCGCAGATCAAAGTTGGACGAATGAATGAATAACAAGACAAACATTGCGGTTGTGGGTTGTGGCTATTGGGGGACAAATCATGCCCGCACCTTATCCGAGTTGGGCGCGCTAAGAGCCGTGAGTGATTTAAATGCTGATAGCGCCAACCAAGCGGCTGAAAAGTTTAACGTTCCTGCAAATTCACTGGACGAAATTTTAGCGAGTGATCAGATTGATGGCATTGTATTTGCGCTGCCCCCTCACCTTCATGCGCAAAATGCCATTAAGGCATTAAATGCCGGTAAGCATGTTCTAATCGAAAAGCCAATTGCCCTTAACACACAAGATGCTCAAAGCGTCGTGGATGCCGCCAAAGCCGCTGGAAAAGTTGCAATGACGGGCCATATCCTGCGCTATCATTCTGCCTTTGAAAGAATGTTATCAATGTTTCAAGCTGGCGATTTGGGTGAGTTAAAATATATCCATTCTCATCGCGTCGGCTTGGGTAAGTTTCACCCTAAAAATGATGCACTTTGGGATATCGCTCCACATGATCTCTCCCTCATTTTGGCTGTCACAGGTCAAGCACCTGATCGGATACATGGCGAAGGGGCAGCAACGCTCAATCATCTGAGTGATTTTGCACATCTTCACCTTGGATTTCCCTCAGGCGTGAAAGCGCATGTGCTCACCTCAAGGCTTAATCCTTACCGCGAGCGTCGTTTAACTTTAGTCGGTTCAAAAGCCATGATGTCATTTGACGATGCACTGCCGTGGGATCAAAAGCTTGCGCTTTACAATCACAAAGTCTGGGAAGATGACATGGGTTGGCAAAGCGAAATGGTGGAGCCTGAATATATCGCCGTTAAACAAAGCATGCCGCTCACTGCTGAACTTGAAGACTTTATCAACGCTATCAAAACCGGATCAAAACCAAGAGTTACGGTAGACGACGGCTTGGAAATTGTAAAAATTCTTGAGGCCGGAGCCGTCCAGCATTAAATGCTAATCGCAGATGAGTAACGCCCTCCTCTCCAATTTGTGAAAAGACGTCAATTGCGCATTTTTAGCGAAGTGATACATCTCTTTCCAACACTTATTGGAAGGGTAACACCATGAAAAACATTTCGATCGCACTCGCATTCTCCGCACTCACTATCTTTGCCGCCCCTTTAGCTTCAACGTCTGACAACTTCTTGGGTGCAGGCTCAGCCCAAGCAGAAATGATGTCCATTTCAACCGGTATGATTAAAGGTGTGGGCGGAAATTATATTGGCGAAGGAAATGTCAAAATTGTCAAAGATGATAGCGGCAAACACACACTTGAATTATCCGACTTCACTTCCAGCGCTGGCCCGGATCTGAAAGTTTTTCTTGTTGAAGGATCAGGCCTTAAAGACGGCAATGATGTCATCGCAGGCAAGCATCTTAATCTTGGTGTGCTTAAATCAACATCCGGCGCACAAAGTTATGAATTGCCTGAAGGCGTAGATCCTGCAGACTTTGGATCCGTCGCGATCTTCTGCGAAAAATATACAGTTCTGTTCTCATCAGCTGATTTGAAATAATTGGCAAGAATATGAACTAAAATAACAAGGTGATTGACAATTGATCTTCTGCAGGGATTACTCCTCTCTCTGCAGGAGAATATTATGCCAATTGAAAACTATATCGCCTTTGTTATCGCATCTATCATCGTTCTTATTATCCCCGGCCCCTCCATCATCATGGCGGTGGGACAAGCCATAGCACATGGACAACGTGCTGTTGCCCCAACTGTTTGGGGCGTTGTCGCAGGTGATTTAATTGCGACCACTCTGTCCATGCTTGGCGTGGGCACGATCTTACTCGCATCATCTGAAGCTTTTCAGATCATCAAATGGGCTGGTGTTGCCTATCTCATTTATATCGGCATATCGATGATCAAAAATGCTGGAAAAAGCATTGGCAGCGAAACTCAAAGCGTCAACCGTTTAAAATCGCCCCAAAAGATGTTTCGTGAAGCTTTGATTGTAACTGCTTTAAACCCCAAAGGAATTATTTTCTTCATTGCGTTTGTACCACAATTTATCAGCCCACAGTCTAGCTTTCTCCCACAAGCTGCAATTTGCATTACAACATTTCTAGTACTTGCTTTCATCAATATGTGGCTCTACACAGCCTTCGCTGCACGGGCACGAAAAGGCATGCAAAATCCAAATGTGATCAAATGGGCCGAACGAACAGGTGGAAGTCTGCTCATCAGCGCCGGGGTTTTATCCGCGGCTAAAACCTAAGAAAAAAGGCCAGCGTGTGATTGAACACGCTGGCCTTCATCAAACAAACCTGTTTAAGCTAAATTGCACTTAGCCCTCAGGATTTGCACCAATTTTATGGATCGCTAAATCAGCACCCATTTGCTGCTCTTCATCCGTTAGGCGAATACCCATCGTCGCACGCAACGCACCATAGACAATAAAGCCAATGACCAATGCATAGCCTGCGCCTGCAATTGAACCGACAAGCTGGCTCATAAAGGTCACGCCACCTAAGCCACCAAGTGCTTCTGTACCAAAGACACCGCAGGCAATACCTCCCCAAAGACCGCAAAGACCATGCAGCGGCCATACACCAAGCACATCATCGATCTGCCATTTGCTCTGACATAGATTAAAGAAGATCACGAAGATTGCCCCAGCAACACCGCCAACAACAAGCGAGCCAATTGGGTTCATAATATCAGAACCCGCACAAACGGCAACCAAACCGGCAAGCGCTCCGTTGTGGATGAAGCCAGGGTCATTCTTGCCAATAACCAGCGCAACCAAAATACCGCCAACCATAGCCATCAGTGAGTTCAGCGCTGTTAGGCCTGATACACCTTCAACAGAACCATGCGTCATGACATTGAAACCGAACCAACCAATACACAGCATCCAAGACCCCATAGCCAACCACGGAATAGATGAAGGCGCGAAGTTTGGTGTGCGCACGCCGTCTTTATAACGGCGGTAACGCGCACCAAGTAAAATCACTGCAGCAAGCGCAATCCAGCCACCAACTGCATGGACAACAATTGAACCAGCAAAATCATGGAATTCAGCACCAAATGTTTCATTCAGCCAACCTTGAAAACCATAATTACCACCCCAGATCATGCCTTCAAAGAACGGGTAGAAGAAACCAACGATGACAGCAGATGCGATCAACTGCGGATAAAATTTTGCACGTTCGGCAATACCACCAGAAATAATAGCCGGAATCGCTGCTGCAAAAGTCACCAAGAAGAACAGTTTCACAAGGTCGAGGCCTTGTGCTGCAAATCCTGTACCCTCCCCGCCTGAAAGCGTTGTCGCATCGGCGAAAAAGTTTGTGCCATAAGCAACTGAATAACCAATCACGAAATAAGCAACTGTTGAGATTGCAAAATCTGCAATAATCTTAACCAGCGCGTTGACCTGATTTTTATGTCGTACTGTGCCGACCTCTAAAAACGCAAAACCACCATGCATTGCGAAAACTAAAATCGCCCCCAATAGAACGAAAAATACGTCTGTTCCAACCACGAGAAACACCCCTTGTATTGTCATTAAAGTAATAAGCACCCATCCTCGATGCTCAATTCTTACTCACGGTGACGCAAAGCGTGTGCCAAGTGTTAATAAAAATGTTATTTATTTAATCAAAAGCTGATTTTATTAGCTATTTTATGATTACAACTTAATCAAGTAGGTGATTTTCAGGCAGATAATTCAATAAAAGACTATTAATTAGGCATATTATTGAACAAAAAATAAGCAAATGCTATTTTATAGGCGCCCCGTTGAGAGGCGCCTTGACCATATTAGGCGAGATATTGGTTGAAAAATGCAATGGTGCGTTCTTCTGCAAGCTTGGCATTCGCTTCATCATATCTGGGTGTTGTATCATTGTGGAAACCATGATTGGCATTGGGATAGATATGCGCTTCAAATGTTTTTCCAGCAGCTTTCAGTGCAGCTTCATATGGTGGCCAACCCTCATTAATGCGGGTATCAAGCTCCCCGAACTGAAACATCAATGGCGCTTTAATCGATGGCACATCCTCAACAGCCGCTTGACGACCATAAAAAGGAACACCGGCCGCTAATTCAGGATAAGCAACCGAAATGGCGTTAACCACACCGCCACCATAACAAAATCCGACAGCGCCAACTTTGCCCGTGCTATCATCACGTTTTAACAAATGCTCAAATCCAGCGAAAAAGTCGTTCAACAACTTACCACGGTCAACCGTGCGCTGCAGTTCGCGACCCTTATCATCACTGCCTGGATATCCACCAACAGAAGTCAATCCATCAGGTGCTAAAGCCATAAAGCCCGCTTTTGCCATACGGCGTGCGACATCTTCAATATATGGATTTAACCCACGGTTCTCATGAATAACCAGAACTGCTGGCAATTTGCCAGTTGCGCCAGCCGGTTTCACCAAATATCCATTTACATCACCATTTCCATTTGGTGACGGGTAGGTCATGCGCTCTGTTGTGATACCCTCATCATCAGGGGCAACCTGTTGGGCAAGCGCGTAATTGGGTGCAAGTTGACCTAAAAGAACAGAAGCGGTGATACCACCTACGGCAAATTTTCCAGCTTTGTCTAAAAACTCTCGCTTGGTCATTTTGCCATGCGCATAAAAATCATAAAGGTCTAACAGCTCTTGAGGGAAGTCTTTTGCTGTTTTACGGATGTTGGGAACATGCTCATTCATGGTGAATTTCCTTTTCGGTTTGCAAACAACTCAGCTAGCCTGCCCAAGCCAACGAACAATCTCAAGTTACAAATCTGTAACCTTGATCACATATTCGTTGGATCTGGAAATACTAATGACTATCCGCAAACGGTGAGAATCTCATCCAAAGGCTTTTTGATTTTTGCAACACTGGGAACCGTTGCATCATCCGCGGGGTGACCAACCGCTATGATCATCACTGGTTTTTCTGATTGCGGACGATCAAATTTCTCGTTGAGAAACTTCATCGGATTTGGTGTATGAGTGAGTGTTACCAAACCTGAATGATGCAAAGCTGTTAAAAGTACCCCTGTCGCAATACCAACGCTTTCAGGAACATAGTAGTTTTTAAATCGCTGCCCGTCATCAAACTCACCCCAACGTTGGGCAAAAACAATAATTAGCCAAGGCGCAATGTCCAAATGAGGTTTATCAGCTGTGGTACCGATTGGCTCGAGTGCTTTGATCCATTCATCGCCTCCGCCTCCTGCATAGAACTGTCGTTCTTCTTCTTCAGCTGCAAGCCGGATCTCATGCTTCACTTCAGGATTTGAAATCGCCACGAAATGCCAAGGCTGATGGTTTGCACCAGAGGGTGCGGTGCCGGCTGCTTGAATACATTTTTCAATTACATGTTGAGGCACTTCACGATCTGTAAAATCCCGTACAGAATGCCTACGCTTCATTTTGTTGTAAAATGCGTCTGCGGCAGTTTGCATTTCACCGTCAGACATATTCATCCGATCCGGCAAAGCCAAAGCCTCATACTTCATATCACCACGCGAAAACATAAATTACCTCATCAGTCTTGAACAAATACCATCAAACAAATTTCACCCTCATCGGTATCGTGAAGTGAATCTATCTCAAAACCAGCACCCTGATAGGCTTTGATAGCACGTTTGTTTTCATTTACCGGGTCAATAACAACCTGTTCGGCACCATTTTTTATAAGATTTGTTGCATGCTGGCGCAGATAACGTCGACCATGCCCGACATTTAACATATCTTCGCGCCCAACAAATGTATCAATTGCCCGGGTAGTATCTGGAAAGCGCGCAAAATAGCTTTGCGGCCAATCACGAATGCAATAATCCTGAATATAAGCAAAGGGTTGTTTTTCATATTCGACGATCATGAGATTGATTTTAGGATCATTCAGATCGTGTTTGATCAAGCCCAATTCGTCATTAGGATCACCCCACCATTCTTTTAGATGCGGTGCGCGCAACCATTGTGACAACATGGGAATGTCTTTATCTTCAACAACCCTAAAATGATAACTCATATATCCATCGCAAAAGATTATGCGCTTTCAGCTGAAACTTCCGTAGCAGATCGCTCATTGAGAATTTGCAACATCTGCTCTGTCTTTGGATCTCGCAAAGATTTCTTGATAAACCCGCCGCCATAAACGCGCGCGTTATCATCGGGGCTTGAATATAAAACACAAGCCTGACCAGCAGCCACACCCTCTTCGCCTTCAATCAACTCAACGCTAGTAACACCATCGACATGCATAACTCGCGCAGCCTTTGGAGGACGTGTTGAACGTACTTTAGCAAAACATTCAAACCCTTCAGGGCCGATATCTTCAAGAGGTTCGTCACCCAACCAGTTCACATCCCGCAAGGTTACAGACTTTGTTTCAAGCGCTTCTTTTGGACCAACAATCACGCGGGCTGTTCGTGCATCGATATAAACAACATATAAAGGCTCACCCGCGGAGACCCCAATCCCTCTGCGCTGACCAATTGTGTATCGCAAAATACCATCATGGGTACCAAGAACTCGGCCATCAAGATGAACAATATCGCCGGTGAGCACGGCATCCGGGCGCAATTTTTCAACAATAGACGAATATTTGCCTTGCGGCACAAAACATATGTCCTGACTATCGGCTTTTTGCGCAACAACCAGCCCCATCTCCCCTGCCAGTGCTCTGGTATCAGACTTTGGCAAATCTCCAAGTGGGAACCTGACATAGTCAAGCTGATCTTGCGTGGTTGCAAACAAGAAGTAACTTTGATCGCGATTGCTATCGACAGGGCGATAAAGCGCTCTGCGTCCGGGGTTCTCTTCGGTGGGATTTGCACGTGAACGAATATAGTGACCCGTTGCCAATGCATCTGCACCTAAATCTTTAGCAGTTGCCAATAGATCAGCAAATTTTACGGTTTGATTGCAAGCTATGCATGGCACTGGCGTCTCGCCAGCTATATAGCTCTCCGCAAACGGATTAATCACCGCTTCAGCAAATCGCTTTTCATAATCCAAAACATAGTGGGGAATTCCGATGGTTTCGCAAACTCGGCGCGCATCATCAATATCCTGCCCAGCACAGCAAGAACCTGCACGGTGCACGGCAGCACCATGATCATAAAGCTGTAATGTAATTCCTAAAACATCATATCCTTGGCGTTTTAAAATGCCCGCAACAACAGAGCTATCAACACCACCAGACATGGCGACAACCACCCGAGTGTCCTCAGGGGCTTTATTTATATCTAAACTATTCACTTTTGACCTCAATTCAACAGCGTTAAAGGCGCTGATCAATTAACATTTGCCCGCTTATAATCTCTTTGGGTCGAAACAACAAGCGACATTCAATATGTCTCTTAGCATCTCAACCCAGCTGCTTTCGAAAATATACACGATGAAACCCATCTTCAATGCGTCGGTCAGTTTCTAAATAACCAAGTCTGGGATAGATCGCTAAATTCGCGCTCATCTTCTCATTTGTATAAGGCTCAATGGCATTACAGCCCAACGCAATTGCTCGATCTTCGCAATAGTCCATCATTTGTCGGCCAATACCCATACCGTGAGCAAACGGCATCACAGCGATATTTTCCAAATGCATTACATCGCCTTGAGGGTAAAAAACAATAAATCCAGTAAGGTTCTGTTCACCATCTTTTTTGATATAGACATTTTTTTCAGAAATTAATTTTGCAAAATCTGCCACCATTGGCGCCGGTTTTCGTCCAATTACCTCAATATAGGGTTCATAGGCGAGTTCAGCACAACGCTTAATTGCGGCTAAATCATCATTTTTGGCTAAAATAATCACTTTTACGTACCCTTTTGGCATATCACGAACATTTTTCACCGATTTGCAATCGTATTTGTTCATTCGCTCCATCCTAGCACAATTCTTACCAATTCCTTACCGACGCTTTAGGCAAAAATTAAAATTGTGGCGGTAAAGTGGAGGCAGTGTTGGTCTTGAAAAGTAAGAGAGTACAATGACCGAAATGATACGACCTAGAGTTAAGTTTGTAATTGGGCCTGACGGCAGCCCCTTAACGATCGCCGATCTTCCGCCTGCAACAACACGCAGATGGGTAATTCGCAGAAAAGCTGAAGTAGTGGCTGCGGTTCGCGGTGGCCTTTTAAGTTTAGAAGAAGCTTGCGAAAAATATACCCTAACTGTTGAAGAGTTTTTGTCTTGGCAGGCATCAATCAATGATTACGGTCTTGCGGGATTGCGTACAACGCGCATTCAACAATACCGTCATTAGATTTATCTAATTTAAACAAACGCACCTGATCTATCCATTAGTTCGGGTGCGTTGTTACGTCTAGATTTTCTTAATCGCCGAATGACCAAGAATTGTGAGCAGCGCCGAAGCAGCATAAAACCACAATCCTGGTTGAGAAAACGCATTTGCCAAGCCAGATGTTTTCGCAGCAACGATTACAATTGCCACCAACAACACATCCATCATCGACCATTTAGATAATAATGGCACGAGTTTGATCAAAAAATCAGGCTGTTCTTTATTCCTGCTGAGCGCTTCGAGCAGGACAGCAAATTGTTTGACGATTGGGAACAAAATTGAAACGCAGCCAACCAATATGGCAAGCAATATATCGCCACCTTCTATTAAAGTGGAAACAATTCCAATTAACGACGGCGTCTCGTCGAAAAAATAAAAACTCTCAAACTTAACCAGTGGCAGAACAATGCCGAGTGCAAACGCAATTGGTGCCAAGGTTAGACATAAAGACGCAAAAAAACCATAAATACCGCCGCCAGTTCATCCCATCTGGGATATCTGGCACGGAATTATGGTTTATACAAGATCTTCTGATGCGCTATAAAATAGTCATCAGAATTCTAATTAGCTGGAATTTGCTAACCGGCTTTGCCCATACGCTGTGATTGATCACGCTCTTCAAGGGCTGTTGCTTTATTAAATTCAGCTTCAGCTTCTTCAAGCGCTAATTCAGCTGCATCGAGCTGAACTTTCAATTCGCGGATAGACCCTTGCAAATTTTCAGCACGCAAACGAGCCGCTTTTGCAAATGTCGGATAGGCATAATTAGATGGATCCGAAATCCCCGATTTCTTTTCCTCGGAAGCGACCTGGTACTCCAGCTCTGCCACCATTTTTTCCATCTCAGCCATCATAATCTGAATTCCATTTAGCTGACGGGTCTTTTCCGCAACTTGGAATTGTTTGAGACGTGTTTGGCTTTCACGTGACTTCATACGCATTACTCCTGGGTATTTAAACCCTGAACTCAACTCAATACTCAACGAATCACTTCGTCGAACGCCACCAAAACTATCTAATAACTGCTCCCCGCAGCACTTATTAAATAAAGTCGCGTATGATTAACAATAAGTGATAGGTTTTAAGCAGAGGTAAACAGAATGAACTTTTTTACCAGTCTCACGCAATCTTCAAACATTAATTTATCGAATCAACAGAATCGCTTAGCGCATTTCCTTCATATTTTATGGTAAACGGAAATTAAAATTAGTTAAGAAAAACAAGGTGCTGATAAAAAAATTAATATTTTAATCACACTTGCAATTAAGGATTAGAATTTGTTAACCATTTCATGGCAGCTTTCTAACACGAAACGAAGCGAACCAAACAAGCCGGAATTTCAATGGTCTGGCGGCGGTAAAGGGGAAACACATGCGTGTTTTATTAATTGAGGATGATAGTGCGACAGCTCAAAGTATAGAGCTCATGCTTAAGTCTGAAAGTTTTAACGTTTACACAACAGATCTCGGTGAAGAAGGGGTCGATTTAGGAAAGTTATATGATTACGACATCATTTTGCTTGATCTAAATTTGCCAGATATGTCTGGTTATGAAGTATTAAGAACACTTCGTCTTTCAAAAGTTCAGACTCCAATCCTCATTCTTTCCGGTATGGCAGGCATTGAAGATAAAGTTCGCGGCCTAGGATTTGGCGCTGATGATTATATGACAAAGCCATTCCACAAGGATGAGCTTGTTGCCCGCATCCAGGCAATCGTTCGTCGTTCTAAAGGTCATGCACAATCCGTGATTACAACTGGCGATCTAATCGTTAACTTAGATGCTAAGACAGTTGAAGTTGGCGGCCAGCGCGTGCACCTAACTGGTAAAGAATACCAAATGCTCGAGCTACTTTCATTGCGTAAAGGCACAACCCTTACCAAAGAAATGTTCCTTAACCACCTATATGGCGGCATGGATGAGCCAGAGCTCAAAATCATCGACGTATTTATTTGTAAGCTTCGTAAGAAACTTGCAACTGCGGCCGGCGGAACAAACTACATCGAAACCGTATGGGGTCGAGGTTATGTTCTTCGCGAGCCAGATGAAAATGAACTTCGCGACATCGCGTAAGTCATTTCAAAAACAATTACAATCAAACCCGTCTTTATGGCGGGTTTTTTTACGCTCATAAAAAATGATTAAGCAGCAACTTTCATCGAACCAAATACGTTAAACAATGATGCGCGATCAAAAGGCTTTAACAAGAAATCACTTGCGCCAGAACGGCGACCAGCCATCATTCGTTTAAGATCTGCTTCTACCAAGCTATAGACAATGCGGATGTCCTTGCCGCCTTCCATAGCTCTGATATCTGCAATGAGATCCAGTGCACCATCCAAATCTGAATCAATAACGATCACATCTGGCAATTCTGCTTCGCAATAATTACGAGCTTGGCTCAATGAGTTCGATTCAACCACAACGAAATCAAACCCTGTCAAAATCCGCTTTGCGACTTTGCAAATCACCGGAGATTCATCGACAACGATAATTCTTTGCATTTCATTCCCCTTATATATTCATCCTGACCTGCAGAATAACAAAGGCAAACAAATTTTCAGTTAGCAATCTAACTTAATAATGTCTTACGCAATCATCCATATATTTGGTAAGTAAAAACTCACGGATAAAGATATTTTGTTTATCATTCAATAACTTAAAGAAAAACGGAGATACTCCGCTACTGTCTTAAATTTGTGCAGCGCAATACAAAAAATTTCTAAAAAGCACAAAAAAACGCGGATAACTAAAGGAAATCCGCGTTTAAACCTAGAAACTAAAATTTAAGCTGATTTAGCTGTAAAGACCACATCATCGGCGTTCATCACACATCCCAATTCTAAGCCTGCTTCTTCAGCCAGCAAAATCGTATAGTATGGTTGCACTGCATGAGCATCAATTGCATCGTCCGCTTGGCCGGCATGTAATTCTAGGAATTTTGGTGGCACACGGATCATTTTACCACGTGATACCAATCTAAAGTGAGGTGCCGTTTCCAAATCTTCCAAGAAGATATCAATCTCACCGCCACGCGGAATAGCGCTAAAGGCAATGAGGAACAGGTTCATAAGCAATTTAACTTTGTTCTTTGGAACAATTGCGCGCGACCCATGCCAATTGATAACAGTCTTGCCGTCTGTCTCAACAAAATCCTTAATAGCCTGTTCAGCTTCACCTGTATCAATAGAAGCGCCAATTGAACCAGACGCACCAAAAGCAAGTCGTGCAAACTTGAGCCGAACAGAAGCATTAAGCGCACTGGATCTAATCAAATCCATTGCATCTTCGTCAGCACCGCCTTCGTCTAATAGCTCTAGTCCGTTATTAATGGCACCTACGGGCGATATAATATCATGACAAACGCGAGAACATAAAAGTGCCGCTAGGTCATGACCAGCGAGCGTAAGAACAGGATTTTTCGACATCAATCAGCTCCAATGGCAAAATGTGCTAGGATTTAAACACGAGTTTAGATCAAATTTGTTGTGCACAGTACAATGATTCACAACTTAGCCATAATGAAACCTTAATTGGTAAACTGCTTATTAACATGATTGCGCGAATATAGCTTTAAGCCAAAAAAATGTGCCCATAAGTGTATTTAGTGACGATTTTCAAGTGGAGACCCCGATGAAACAGTATTTAGCCCCTTTGAATGTATTTGGCAGATATCTGTGTGCATTCTTTCTGCTATTTTCCATTGTGACGAGCAGCGCAAAAGCGCAAAGCACTGGAGAAACCTATTACACAGCGCAAGAAATTGTAGATGCTGGACATAGTTTCTTTGGATCAACTTCAGGTGCTTTAGCAAAGCTTATAGAAAAAGCATTCTCAAGTTATGGCCAGCCTAATGGTTATGTTTTGGGCCAAGAGGCATCTGGCGCAGTTGTTGGCGGCCTAACTTATGGCGAAGGTGTTCTTTATACGAAAAACGCTGGTCAGCATTCCACATTTTGGCAAGGTCCATCCATTGGCTTTGACTATGGTGGCGAAGGCTCGCGCACAATGATGCTGGTATATAATCTTCCCAGTGTCGAAGGAATTTACGGCCGTTTTGGTGGTGTAAGTGGCTCAGCTTATGTAGTTGCAGGACTTGGTATGACCGTCATGCGCCGACAAAATGTACTGCTTGTACCAATTCGAACTGGCGTTGGTGCACGCTTAGGGATCAATGTTGGCTATCTAAAAGTCACAAGCAAACCAACTTGGAACCCTTTCTAGGACATAATAGCCCCCTTAAACCAACAGTTGCGGTGTATTTCCAACAGGATTCCCAGATCGTTCTTAACGATAATTTAAGTCAAAGCTTGCTCACGCTGACAAGCTATGTTTAATGGCCTTCACACATTATCGGAATGTGTCATTTTGAGACTTAAGCTGGGAATCGAGCACATTGATTGAGCTCATATTATTTGTCGCACTAGGATTTTTGATGGCCGCTTTACTCGGCCTGGTGGTTGCACCTGCAATTTATCGCCGTGTGGTTAAGCTCACAGAACGCAGGATGCGCGCGACCGTTCCATTAAACGCGGCTGAAATAAAAGCAGCAAAAGATATGGATCGTGCGGTTTTTGCGGCTGAGAACGCCCGCATTGCTGTCGAACTCAAAAAAGAACGCGAAATGCTGACCGAGGAAAAAGCCGGATCATCTCGCTTATCTGACACAATCATTAAAATGCGCAGCCAAAACCAAGAGCTGCAAGCCAATGTAGACAGTTTAAAGGAAGATGCAGGAAAACTGCGTTCCAATCTTCGTTCTGAGGAAAGTAAGCTCGAACAATCTCGCCAAAACCTTAAAGATGCGCAAAAAGCAAATCAGGAAAAGGAAGAGCAGATCCTGGCTCTGATTGATAAAGCAAACCGCTTATCAACGGAAGTTGGCTCTCAAAAGATCGACCTAGCAAGCAAAGACACTGAAGCAGAAAATCTTCGCTCAACGATTGATGCACTTCGAAACGAACACACAAAGCTGCGCAACAACCAATCTGATTTGGAAAATCGAGCGCAAAAGATTGAAAAAGAACTTGAGCAGGAAAAGTCTCGTGCTGATAACCTGAATAAACGTTTGACATCAGCCACGGAGAAATTAGCTAATCGCGATCAAACAATTGAGAACAAATCAAATGAGATTAAGCGATTAAAAGAGCGCGTAAACTCAGTACGTTCTGAAACAACCGAACTTAAGAAAACGCTAAAAACAAGCGAAACTGAACGACGTGCACTCGAACGACAATTAAGCAAAGTTGAAAAGCAGCTGTCAAAATTCACAGGCAAACCCGCACCTGAGCGCAAGCAGAACGATTTAACCTCCAAAGCGACAAAGCTTATTAAAAAAGCACCTATTGCTGAAGAATTAGATACAGTAGACGAGGAAGTTGCTGCTGAAACAATTGCCAACAAAGTTGAACGACTTCGCACACGCCACAATGAATTGGTAGACCAACTCAAGAAAGAAAGCGCACCATCGGATGATCCAGAATTGCGCCGTGAGCTCGCAGAGATTGCCGCAATGATGATTGACCTCACCGCAGCACGCGAAGGTCAATCTTCACCTATTCATGATATCCTGGCGGCGCATACACCTATCAAACCAAAACGCGGTTTAAAGATAAAACCAAGCCTTGCTGATCGTGCAATTCGACGCGTTGATAAAACAACCAGCGGATCAACCGCTAACTAGAATCGCTTTTTTAGGTACTGCGCTCTGACCAGCCTGCGAAGATCTTTTCCAGCACAACCACAATATAGAATAGCACGATGCCCAAAAAGGCGAGTGCGATTAGAACTGCGAACATAAGCGGGTAATCTGCGCTAATCTTGCCGCTATCAAACAAGAACCCCAGCCCTTTTCCGTGCGGTTGGATAATCTCAACCAGATTAGTACCGATAAATGCAAGCGTAACAGATACCTTCAACGCGCCAAAAAATTCAGGCAATGTTTTCGGCAAAGCAATTTTCCAAAAAATCGTAAACTTGCTGGCACCCAATGAACGCAAAATATCGCTATATTCAGGTTCCAGCGTTGAAAGACCAATAGACACAGATACTGCTATTGGGAAAAACGAAATCATAAACGCCATCAAGACTGTATTGAAGTTATCCTGACCGACAAATATCAGCGCAATAACCGGAACAACTGTTGCCTTTGGGATCGCATTAAATCCCACAAGCAGCGGATAAAGCCCTTCTCGCATGATGCGTGAGAAACCCATCACCATTCCAATAAGCACACCGAATATAACTGCAAGCATAAGCCCTGCAATGGTGCGCCAAAGCGTTTGCCAACCATATTCGAAGAACAAGCCTTTAAATTTCCAAAAGGCCGGACCTAAATCAGATGGAGATGCCATTTTGTAATTTGGCCAATCATTAAACCAAACAAGCCATTCCCAAAGCAGCAGAAACACCAAAATGGCAATGACAGGTATCAAGAATTGTCGAGAGAGTAGAATATTCATTATGCCGCCTCCCCTTCATCATTGCGGCCTTGGGCAATTTGAATTTGACGTCGCAACTCGGCCAATAGTTTGGTTGCTTCCGGTGTGTAAAGATCTTCCAAAGTGCGATCCATAGGTAGCGGCCCATCGGCTACAAATTGCGCTGTTGCTGGGCGGCCAGACAATACGACGATTTGATCTGCTAAAAACACACTCTCGCGCAAATCATGTGTAATGAGCAGTGTCGTGACATTTTCTTTCACACGGATTGAATGCATGATTTGCCATAAGTCTTCGCGCGTAAAGGCATCTAGCGCGCCAAATGGCTCATCTAAAATCAACACTTCAGGTCGATGCACAATCGACCGACAAAGAGATGCGCGTTGGCGCATACCCCCGGAAAGCTCAGACGGCTTTTTATCTTCAAAACCTTCAAGGCCAACCATTGAAAGCAGTTCGCGACCGCGGGCCTCCTTTTCAACCTTGCTTAATTTGTTTGGTACGATTTCCAGCGGCAAAAGCACATTGTCTAAGATTGTGCGCCATTCCAGAAGTACCGGATTTTGAAAGGCCATCCCAACGGTTGCACGTGGGGATTTCACTTTCTCGCCATGCAAATAAACATCGCCCTGATCCGGGATCAACAACCCAGCAATGAGGCGCGTTAATGTGGACTTGCCGCAACCAGATGGGCCAACGACAGCGGTAAACGTACCCTTTTGCATTTGCAGTGAAAGGTTATTTAGCACAGGTAATGGGCCGTCTTTTGTCTTATAAGCATGGGTAACTTGCGACAGCTCAATTTGGAAATTTGAAGAATTCATATTTTGCACTTTTGTAAAAACACATCTCCCCTCGCATTAAGCCATGCGAAGGGAGGTAAAGTCTATAGGTCGAAAACCTACTTCAGCATCAAGCTGCCATCATCTGGCAGATAAGATGCATCGAAATAAAGTGATGCATCTCCAACATTTGAAAGACCCATTGTGCTTTTCAGCTGCTCAAGTGCCTCAGCAAAACGTGCTCCATCAATGCTGCCCATACCATTTGCAGCAACATAGTCTGTCATCACATTGGCATCGATTGCCAATTGAAGACGACGTGTTTCAAGCGCAACATCAGCTGCTGGGTTGCGTGTGACCATCATTTTCACAGCACCTTCTGGATCGGCGATAGAAGCCTTCCAACCTTTTGCAACAGCGCGCAAGAAGCCTGTCACTTTCTCAGGATTAGCTTTTGCAAAATCAGTGTTCACAATAATCGCGTTACCATAAAGTTTAAGACCATAATCAGCCATCAAAATGGTTGAGATGTCATCTTCAGGCACACCCAAACGAACAAGGTTTAGATAGCTTGAAAAAGAGAAGCCTGTCACAGCATCCACTTTACCTTCAGCCAACATTGGTTCACGTGTTGGAAAGCCAACAGGCTCAACTTTGATCTTATCAACATCAAGCGAGTTTGCTGATGCAAATGCTGGGAACTGTGCCCAAGCACCATCTGGTGGCGGTGCACCAAGTGTTTTGCCTTCAAGATCTTTCGGAGCTGCAATACCCAAAGATTTACGACCAACAATGGCAAAAGGTGGTTTGTCATAAACCATCATCACTGCAGTTACTGGCGCGCCTGCATTCTCATCTAAGAATTTGGCGAGCGAGTTAATATCAGCAAAGCCAATTGGGAAAGACCCAGTCGCAACTTTTGGAATAGCATCCAGCGAACCCTGACCTGCTGTTACAGTTACATCCAGCTCTTCTTCGCCAAAATAGCCTTTATCAATCGCCACGAAATAAGGTGAGCTTGGACCTTCAAATTTCCAGTCCAGTGCAAATGGGATTTTTGTTTCCGCAAATGCTGGCGTTGTTAGTGTTGTGCCAATCGTGGCAAGTGTTAGAGCAGCGCCTAACGCAAATTTTTTGAACATTCATGTCTCCATTGAACTTATAGGATTTTATATGTTGTCGTTCAGCCAGTGAATCTAAAACATCATGAAATATGGCTATTTATTAGTCAAGCTATTCAGATGCTTATTATTTGCTCAAGTCTTTCAAGAAAAAATTGAAATAGTTTTTTGAAAGCCACGATAAAGGCCACCTTAATTCGAGATCAAATCTCGAATTTATCCGATCAATTTCATCTGCCGGGCAATTTGCCACAAAGCAATACCAGACGCGGTGGCGACATTTAAACTATCCAGCCCGCTACTTTGTGCGATTTTAGCTGTTTTAATCTGCGCCATGATCTTGTCGGGCAATCCCTCGCCTTCAGTTCCCAGAAGTAAAAGCGTTTTTTGCGAAGGTTCTAATGCGTCGATCATCTGCTTACCGCGAGGCGACAAGCCATAAATTGAATAGCCCTTTTTGGTATAGTCTTCGATCATGGACATGACATCAACATCAAGCTCGAACGGCATGGTCAGCGCAGTGCCGACAGATACGCGTATGGCTTTGCGATAGAGCGGATGGCAGCATGTCTTATCAAGGACAATTTTATCAACGCCAAACGCTGCAGCATTTCTGAAAATCGATCCCAGATTATCATGATTGGAAATACCGCAGGCTGCCAGCACCAAACTGCGCTCGTTCTCATCCAATACGGTTTTCACATCAGAATGGTATTTTCCCAGCGCTAAAATGCCCCGATGCATTTCAAACCCTGCAATATCATTCATCACGCTTTTCTCAGCGAGATAAATCGGCACGGTGTCTGGCACGGTGCTTAAAAGCTCTTCAACACCCTCAAAACGGTTTTTCAAAATCAGTATTTTACCAATCTCAAAGCGACGATCTGTGATCTGTGAATTTATAAGATGCTGAAGGACCACTTTCCCCTCAGCAATAAACTGCCCTTGGCGACGGGTCAGGTCACGCTCTTTGATATTACAAAACTCAATTATTCGCTGATCATCAGCATCGGTGATTTCTATAAACCGTGCGCCAGCCAATTCACGTTGCCTAGTTGCGCAGATTTACGGTTGATATGATTTCGCCATTGGTTAAATCGATAATCAAAATCTGAGAAACACCATTTTGGTCAACGCCATGAACGGCTCCGCGCGCACCATCAAGATTAAACCCTTGAACCTGAAAATCCGCTGGCAAAATGACATCCAAATTAGCAACAAACGCACTATTAGAAACAGATTGCACCACAGCTGTTTGCGCCTCTTCATCACCACTGGTGCGTATTTTGTAGACAACGGCGGCCAATACGGCCATAACACCGATAAACATTACACCTAATGAAACACCCAAAAGACGTATCATTTTACGTCTGACTTTTTCCATTGTTGGATCAAGTGGTTTTTCGTCATTATTATCTATGTCAGGGTTTTGCATAAAAAAGCCTATTTGGAACGAGTTGTGACACGCGAGATATCCTTTACCGAAGCTGAAGCCAATTTGAAAGCTTTCATTACTGATGAGGGCGATTCAGGCCGTTTAGATGCTTGGCTTGCACAGAAAATGGCGCCAGATTACTCCCGCAGCCGCATTAAAGCGCTCATTGAGGCTGGTGCGGTGTCTATAAATGGCGCAATTGCAAAAGAGCCCAAGAAAAAAATCGCCTCTGATATGAGTATTGAGGTCATATTGCCGGAAATCACAGACGCTGAACCGCAACCTGAAAACATTCCATTGGACATTATATATGAAGATGACGATCTAATTGTCGTCACCAAGCCAATTGGTTTGGTGGTCCACCCAGGTGCAGGTAATACTTCAGGCACGTTGGTGAACGCATTGCTTTATCATTGTGGCGCTTCTTTATCTGGGATCGGCGGGGTTAAACGACCCGGGATTGTGCACCGATTGGATAAAGACACGAGCGGTGTGATGGTAGTTGCCAAACATGACATTGCCCATCGTCACCTGTCCGAACAATTTGCTGACCATGGACGAACAGGCGAATTAGAACGCGCTTATTGGGCTCTGGTTTGGGGCACACCAAATCCTATTAAATCGACAATCAGCACGTTTCTTGGTCGTTCAAGTGATCGATTAAAGCGCGCTGTGTGCTCAGAACATGCACCCGATGCAAAACATGCCGTCACGCATTACAAGACCAAGCAGAGTTTTGGTGGCCAGGAGGGCGTAAATGCTTTTGCTTCATTGGTTGAATGCCGGTTAGAAACGGGCCGCACACACCAAATCCGGGTTCATATGGCCCATAACGGGCATCCTTTGATCGGGGATCTAACCTATGGTGCGGCATTTAAAACCAAAGCAAACAAACTACCCGATGAACAAAAAAATGCCATTAACGCCTTCACCCATCAGGCTTTACATGCATATCTGTTGCAGTTTAAACACCCTGTTTCGGGTGAAATAATGCGTTTTGAAGCAGAATTACCGGAAGATTTTGCAAATCTAACAAAGATACTTGAGCGTATAGAAATATAAGAAGTTTACGTGACAATCACGCTAGGTTCACAATTTAGTGTTCAAACTCTTGGTGTGAAAAGCTTGAAACAAGCTTATGCCATAATTAAGTTGTATTAAATCGATGCGCGATAAGCGGTCGCAACTTGCCTCAATGGAAGTTGAAACAATAGGAGGGTGCTTTATGGCCCAGAAAACTTTACCATCAATCACATCCGGTAAGGGTGGATTGGATCGTTATCTTGCTGAGATCAGGCGTTTTCCCATGCTTGAACCACAAGAAGAATATATGCTTGCTAAACGTTATGAAGAGCACGATGACCGCGATGCGGCTCAGCGCCTCGTAACGTCTCACCTTAGATTAGTTGCTAAAATTGCAATGGGTTATCGCGGCTACGGCTTGCCGATTGGCGAAGTTGTGTCTGAAGGTAATGTGGGTCTGATGCAAGCGGTTAAGAAATTTGACCCAGAACGCGGGTTCCGCCTTGCAACATATGCAATGTGGTGGATCAAAGCATCTATTCAGGAATATATCCTAAGATCATGGTCACTTGTGAAAATGGGTACGACAGCAAACCAAAAGCGTTTGTTCTTTAATCTTCGCAAAATCAAAGGCCGCATTCAGGCAATTGATGAGAATGATCTAACTCCTGATCAGGTTGAGCAGATTGCTACACAGCTTCAGGTTCCTGAAAAAGACGTGATTTCTATGAACCAACGTCTAAGTGGTGATGCTTCGCTGAACGCCCCGATTAAAACGGGTGAAGGCGAAACTGGCCAATGGCAGGACTGGCTCGTTGATGACAGCCGCAGTCAGGAAGAAATCTTGGTTGAACAGGATCAGCTTGAAACACGCCGTGACATGCTCACAGATGCGATCAGTGTGTTAAACGAACGCGAGCAGCGTATCTTTAAAGCGCGTCGTTTGAGCGAAGATCCGCTAACTCTTGAAGAGCTTTCAGGTGAGTTCTCGATCTCACGTGAGCGTGTTCGCCAGATCGAAGTACGTGCATTTGAAAAAGTTCAAGCAGCTGTTCGCAAAGCAGCGCTTGAAGCACAACAAGCTCTTGTAACAGTTGAAGCCGAAGACGCTTAAATTATCAAAAATATCATGCACTATTTCCGATAGTGCATGATACGCCCAATTGTATTCATCAAAATTTGAGCCGCAAGAACCGCCGTTGATCCGGTATGGTCATAATCTGGCGCGACCTCAACCAAGTCGAGCCCAATAATATCACCCTGTTGAGCTAAGCCATCTAAAAATTCCAAAATTTCATAATATAAAAATCCGCCGTGGCTTGGAGTGCCCGTCCCCGCCGCGATCGATGGATCAAACCCATCAATATCGATGGTGACGTAATAGCGAACACCTTTTGGAATGCGATCTAAGACACTTTCGTGCCCCAGTTTTCTAAAATGGCGAACAGAAATAATATCAGACCCCATTGCCCGCGCATCTTCGTAGCCTTCCTTAGCAGTAGACGACACATTGCGAATACCGATCTGGCTTAATCCAGTGACATAGTCTTTTTCAGCGGCGCGACGCATGGGGTTGCCATGGCCATATTTCACACCATGACGCTCATCGACAAAATCCAGATGCGCATCAATTTGCACCAAATGAATGGGCTCTTGTTCCGAAAATGCATTGATACATGGAATATTAATCGAGTGATCACCACCAAGCACAACGGGTAACGCACCTGCATCCAAAATCTTGCGAACACCATATTCGATGTTTTTATGACTGTTGATCGTATCGGTGTGAATAATATCCGCATCACCAAGATCGACGATCTTAACCTCGTCAGCGGGCAGATATGTTACATCATCTTCAAAATCGTAAGCACCGCCATGACCAAAAGAAAACAATGTCGATGCTTCTCGGATTGCCCGTGGACCAAATCGAGCGCCAGATCGCCACTGCGTACCAAAATCAAAGGGTGCACCTAAGACCGCAACATCAGCTTGGATATTATCCCAATCATCAACATAAGGATTTTTACCAAATGTTGAAATACCAACAAAGGGAAGGTCAAGCCGACCTTTTTCATAACCGTGACCTGACATTTCTACCCCTTACCTAATATGTTGATTTATTGAGCGGGATTTCTTTCCCATGCAGCTAGAACCTTGTCAAAGATCGCCACACCGCTCGCACCTTTTTCCAATGTGATCAATGCTTTACGGCCGTTGCTATATGAAATTGGAATATCGATCCAGTTTCTGCGGCTCAATAATTGCAGGTTCGTAGCAACCACATCAGCGTCATCATTTTCTAAACCCACAACAAAGAACGTCGTATCAATTTTAGCGGAAATCGCTGCTAGTCTGTCGCCAGGTTGCTCTTCGGTATTTTTCAATTTAACTTCGGTAACCTGATCAATTTCACCGCCTTCAAAGTCATCCGGCAATGAGAAATTAATATCAATCAAATGGCTGACAGGTAATGTCTGATCACCGTTTAGCTTAATAGACATATCAATCGACAAGTTACGCTCAGGCACTTGAATTTGAGCGCGAATATATGGGCGCGAAGCTGTACCATCAGATTCGACTTCTTCACTCCAAGTCACGCCACCTTCATAGCGAGCTTGTTGCTCTAAACCCAAGCTTGTTTCATAAAACAGCATCTTCTCAATGGCAGGTGCGCCATCCGTAGCTGGTTCTGTTTGCTGCGCGGTCTCAGTTGCTGTTTCATCCCCAGATAACTCGGCAACAGAACGTCCTTCTTCTCCGGGAAGCCCATTGATAAGTTCTGGCGAAGGTCCAACATCTTCTTCTGTACCATCAGCGTTTAAACGTTGGGTAAACTTCTCGGCATCTCCCGCAGGGCCTGCGTCACTTGCAGTTGGCGTTGTTTCTTCAACCTTAGTGACAACCTCACGTTCTTCGGGAGCTTCTTCATCAACCTGGCTCTGCTCAGCCTCAGCAGACGTATCGACCGCTTCCGCAATCTCGCTCTCGCCTCCACCAAAACCGCCAATACCATAACGCCAAACACCATATGCAGATCCAGCTAGAATCAACAAAATGGCGGCAACAATCATAACAATGGGCGATTTCTTGCGTTTAGGCTCAGGCGCCTCCGGCAACGCTTCCGCACCAAATCCAAAGGTAGCATCATGATCAGGAAATTCTGAATCAACGTCAGATGTGTCAGCTTGCAAGCTCGACTTAATTTCACCAACAGCCTGATCAATAATACTATCATCAGTTAAAAATGATGAATCAGCTTTGGGCATTTCTTTTGCTGGTTGAGCCGCATCAATTTTAGATGTCACATCGCTGACAATTTCAGATACTTTTTCATCAACGACAGATGCAGTTTCAACAGCACTTTCAGCGACTGGAATAGCAAGTTCATCATCAATATCATTTGAAGCAGCAACCGCTTCTTCAGGAGCTTCAACACCCTCCGTAGCAACCTGTAAAGGTTCAGCATCCAGATCTTTAGAAACTGCTTCTGGTTCAGCTTCCACAGGAGTCGATGCAGATGGTTCGGACACAACGGGTTCTGGTTCAATTGTAGTCGTCTGATCACTAACAGTTGGAGTTTTATGCTCTTCAACTTGAACCGGTTCAGGCTCAGATATAGGCTCAGGTTCGGAAACAATTGGTTCAGGTTTCTGCACCGGCTCAACCGGCTTTTCAACTGGAGCTGCGACAGGTTCTATAGCTTTTGGTTCAACCTCTACAGGCTTTGGAGCTTCCGGCTCTGATATCGGTGCCGTTGGTACTGGTTCAGGTTTAGGCGTAACCACTGGCGCAGCTTCCGATGAAACTGGTTTCTCAGGCATTGTCTCGACTGGTTTAGCAACCGGCGCTGCAGGTTGAGCAGGAGTCGATGGCGCAGGCGCAGATGGGGCAGATGTCGATGGCACTGCAGCACTTGCTGATGCAGCTGAGCTAACAGGCGCTTGCCCCTCACCATATTGCGCTTCGATTTCCTGGATAGCATCTTCAACACTTGAAAGCTGACGCTCAAAAATAGCACTGCTACTTGAGTTGGGCATCGCTTCAAGTTGACGTTGAATGGTCTGACGCGCACGATCATAGACTTTTTGTCTCGCCTCTGGCGTATTATTCGCCAGCCCTTCAACAGCTCGTCTGATAACTCCGGTAAAGTCAGCCATTTCTAACCTCGCAAAAACTTACAATCTGATACTTTTACGGCAAAATTATAACCGTAATGATCAAAAAAGACCTTAATCTTCAAATGGATCAGTCACAAGTATCGTATCGTCCCTTTCAGGACTTGTGGATAACATTGAAACAGGCGCACCGATAAGCTCTTCAACACGGCGAACATACTTGATCGCTTGTGCTGGCAGATCTGCCCATGAGCGTGCACCAACAGTTGTTTCATTCCAACCTTCCATAACCTCGTAAACTGGTACGACGCGCGCTTGAGCACCTTGACTTGCAGGAAGATAATCAATGCGTTTGCCATCAAGTTCATAGCCTACACAGATCTTAAGCTCTTTAAATCCGTCAAGAACATCAAGCTTTGTAAGCGCAATACCAGTGATACCGTTCACCGCAACTGATTGACGAACAAGCGCTGCATCAAACCAACCACAACGACGTTGACGGCCCGTAACAGTACCAAACTCGTGGCCGCGTTCACCTAGTCTTTGACCGTCATCATCATCAAGCTCCGTTGGGAAAGGCCCCTCACCCACACGTGTTGTATAGGCTTTGGTGATACCCAATATGTAACCAAGCGAACCAGGCCCCATACCGGATCCTGCCGCCGCTTGACCCGCAACAACATTAGATGATGTCACAAATGGATAAGTACCGTGGTCGATATCAAGCAAAGTACCTTGCGCGCCTTCAAACAAGATGCGCTCGCCGGCTTTACGCTTTTGATCAAGTAACAACCAAACAGATTCGATAAACGGCAACATGCGATCACGGATCGCCATCAATTCATCGATTAACGTATCGATCGCGATTTCTTCCTGTCCCAAACCGCGACGCAAAGCGTTGTGGTGTGTGAGCAAACGATCAACTTTGGCAGGGAGTGTTTCAGTATTAACAAGATCCATCATACGAATAGAACGACGACCAACTTTGTCTTCATAAGCTGGACCAATGCCGCGACGGGTCGTGCCAATTTTCGTACCAGAATTTGAAGCTGCATCTTCGCGCAATCCATCAAGCTCTCTGTGAAGCGATAGGATCAATGTCGCATTATCTGCAATTCGAAGTGTATCATGAGTAACAACAACACCTTGCTCAGCAAGACGATCAATTTCAGCAACCAGCGCATGAGGATCAATTACAACACCATTGCCAATAACAGCCAACTTACCTTTGCGCACCACACCCGATGGAAGCAAAGATAGTTTATACTTCACGCCATCAATAACCAATGTGTGGCCAGCATTGTGCCCACCTTGAAAACGCACAACAACGTCGGCACGTTCTGACAGCCAATCAACAATCTTGCCTTTACCTTCATCGCCCCATTGTGAGCCGACCACCACTACATTTGTCATATGAACCTCATGAATTTTGGAGCGACATACTCCAAAGAAATAAACAAACCCGCATCTCTATAAAGAGATGCGGGTTGAAAATCGAGCCTTAGCTCAAACTTTATTCATTAAAAACGCTAAATATCCAATGAAATACTGGCTATTACTCAGCCAGATAGGATATCTACCAGTATTTATACTATTCAACGTTGAATACGAGCGGTTTGGCAGACACAATCTCGCTGTGAGAACGAACTTTATCGAGCACGTCTTCTGCAACTGGCTCATCCACATAAAGCAGCGCAATCGCATCCCCACCAGGTTGATTACGCCCGAGTTGGAAGTTCGCAATATTCACACCCGCATCACCAAACACAGTACCTAACAAACCAATGATACCCGGAGCATCAGCATTTGTTGTGTAAACCATGTTGCGGCCCACTTCAGCGTCAAGGTTGATGCCCTTGATCTGAATGAAACGAGGCTTACCATCAGCAAAACAAGTACCTGCAACAGAACGAGTTGTATTATCAGTTTTAACCGTGAGTTTGATGTAACCATCAAACACACCAGATTTATCGCGCTTTACTTCTGACAACACGATACCGCGTTCTTTAGCCATAATTGGCGCAGACACCATGTTCACATCAGCAACTTGCTCACGGATTAGACCGGCAAGAACAGCACTTGTTAATGCCTTTGTATTCATCTCTGCCGTTGAACCTTCATAAAGAATTTCAACTTCTTTAATCGCACTTTCTGTCACCTGACCAACAAATGCACCAAGGACATCAGCCAATGAAACAAATGGTTTCAAGCGTGGTGCTTCTTCAGCAGAAATAGATGGCATGTTGATCGCATTTGTCACTGCGCCTTTAAGCAAATAATCTGACATCTGTTCAGCAACTTGCAACGCTACATTTTCCTGTGCTTCTGTCGTTGATGCACCCAAATGCGGTGTACAAACAACATTTGGCAAACCAAATAGCGGGCTGTCAGTCGCAGGCTCTGTTTCAAACACATCAAAACCAGCACCAGCCACATGTCCAGATTTCAAAGCATCAGCCAAATCAGCTTCAACAACAAGACCGCCACGTGCACAGTTTACAATGCGAACGCCTTTTTTCATTTTTGAAATTGCTTCAGCATTGATAATACCACGAGTTTTATCCGTCATTGGCACATGCAATGTGATGAAGTCAGAGCGTGAGAGCAATTCATCCAGCTCAACTTTTTCAACACCAAGCTTTTCCGCACGTTCTGGCGACAAAAATGGATCAAACGCGATCACACGCATGTTAAGTCCAATGCCGCGTGATGCAGCGATAGACCCAATATTACCACAGCCAATCACACCAAGCGTTTTACCGGTGATTTCTACACCCATAAATTTGGATTTTTCCCATTTACCAGCTTGTGTCGAAAGATCTGCTGCAGGCAATTGACGCGCAACTGCAAAGATCATCGCAATCGCATGTTCAGCAGTTGTGATTGAGTTACCAAATGGCGTATTCATCACGATAATACCGCGACGCGATGCCGCAGGAATATCGACGTTATCAACACCAATACCAGCACGACCAATCACTTTAAGATTGCTTGCGGCTGAAATGAGTTTTTCCGTTGCTTTTGTTGCTGAACGGATTGCCAAACCATCATATTGGTCAATGATTTCAAGCAGTTTTTCTTTGTCTTTGCCAAGATCCGGCATAAAATCAACTTCCAATCCACGGTCGCGGAAAATTTGGACAGCTGTTTCAGACAGTTTATCAGATACGAGTACACGAGGTGCCATTTCAGGCCTCCATTTATTTAAATATGAGGGAAAGTGGCGCATCTTAAGCGCCACATAATTTATATTATTTAGCCAGCGAAGCTTTTTGCCGTTTAAACGCCCAATCAAGCCATGGCATCAAAGCTTCTAGGTCCGATGTTTCAACCGTTGCCCCAGCCCAGATGCGTAAACCCGAAGGCGCATCGCGATAAGCGCCAATGTCAAATGCAACACCTTCGCTATCAAGCAGTGAAACCATGCCTTTCGCAAATGCAGCTTGGGCATCATCATCCAAAGCTGCAACATCAGCATCTGTGATCGTCAAACACACAGATGTATTTGAGCGCGTTGCTGGATCCTTGGCCAGATTATCAAGCCAATCTGTCTGATCGCAAAAATCATGAATGACCTGCGCATTTGCATTAGCGCGCGCAACCAGTGCATCAAGACCGCCAAGCGATTTTGCCCAATTAAGCGCATCAAGATAATCTTCAACACATAACATGGAAGGCGTATTAATCGTTGCACCTGTGAAGATGCCTTCAATCAGTTTACCACCTTTGGTCATGCGGAAAATTTTTGGCAACGGCCAAGAAGGCGTGTAGCTCTCAAGGCGTTCAACCGCGCGAGGTGATAAGATAATCACACCATGAGCACCTTCGCCGCCGAGAACTTTCTGCCAAGAGAAAGTAACAACATCAAGCTTAGAAAAATCTAGCTCCTGCGCAAATGCAGCTGAAGTCGCATCGCAAATTGTCAAGCCTGCACGATCATCAGGAATGAAATCCCCATTTGGTACGCGAACACCAGAAGTTGTTCCGTTCCATGTGAAGACAACATCATTGTCGAAATTAATTGAATTTAGGTCAGGCAATTCACCATAAGGGGCAGTGATGGTGCGAGCATTATCGAGTTTCAGTTGTTTTACAACATCTGTCACCCATCCGGCACCAAAGCTTTCCCATGCAACCATATCAACACCACGCGCACCGAGCATGGACCACATGGCCATCTCGACAGCACCAGTATCGGATGCAGGAACAATACCAATACGATAATCGTCTGGTACGTTTAAAACCTCTCGTGTGAGATCAATTGCTTCTTTGAGTTTTGATTTACCAATTTTCGCACGATGCGAACGACCCAATGGTGCGTCATTAAGTGATTGTGGGGTCCATCCCGGACGTTTGGCGCAAGGTCCAGACGAAAAACGGGCATTGTCCGGACGAAGGTCCGGTTTATTCAGTTCTGTCATATCTCTATCCTTCCAGATAGTAGCCCTTCGTTGGGGAAGGGTGTCCCACTGACCGAACTATGATGAGGCACAATAAAAGTCAAGTACGGCTTTACCGTTACCTACGAATTTTTTTAGATTTTTTACCGCGCAATAAAAAAGGCGGGCCCTGCCCGCCTATTCAGATAATAAGATGGTTGGCATTTACCAGGTCGATAAACGCACACCCAAACGCACTTCATGACGTTCAAATCCACCATCACTAGCCTGAGTGCCAATCGCACCTAAAGCAGCGGCATCAGCGTTGTAACCAAACATATCACCGGCTTCAACATTTGAGTATTTATAACCAAGATCAACTTTAAACTGATCATTCAGATCATAACTTACACCAGCCATAAGTGCCCATGTTTTGCGCCATTCTGAACTGCTGCTGTGAGATGATAACACATTTCCCGTTGCGCCACATGCACCGCCACCATCAACACAAACGCCTCTGGATGTAATTTCACCATATTTGACTTTTGTATAACCTGCACCTGCACCCACATATGGAGTAAATCCAGAAATTGTTCCAAGATCCACGTAACCATTTACCATGGCCATGTAATTATCATATTTGCCACTTGCGCTGACTGAACAAGTTGTATTTGCAGGGGACGTGCTTGCACATTCATCAAGCCCAGTTCCATTAAATGCAAATCCACCTTTGATGACATCCAATGTTAAATCACCACGAAACATATCTGAAAAACGATATCCAATACCGCCACCAATTGAAAAATCATCACCAAAACTGCTGGTCGTCAGCGTGCCCGCACGATAATCATTGGCCACTGAAAATGTGTTGAAAGAAGGTGCATCATTTTCTTGTTTAGCAGTGTAACCAATATCACCACGCAAATACCAACCATTGCCCACTTCAACAGGCTTAATTGTTGGGGCATTCATTGGCGAAATAATTTTATCAAGGTCAGCTGCAATTGCTGTAGTTGAAACACCAAGACAAAAAATACCAACAAGGGAAGAACATTTTAATACGTTACGCATGGGCGATTCTTTCTGGTCATGACCAAAAGGTCCATTCATTAAGTTTCACCCACTATCGCGCAAACAGGTTAAACCTCGGTTAACCATGTTCCTTTTCTTTTTGTTACCCATAAATTGTAAGATGACATAAAAAAACGCCGGAAAATCCGGCGTTTAATTTCAATCTATTTCCAAAAGTCTATTTATAGACAGGTGGCAATGTTGGTGGCTCATAAGGTGGGATATGCGTATCACATCCACCAAATTTATAACGAAGACCTGCACGACCTTCATGTGAGTGAATAGTTTTGTGGAAGCCCGGTCCAGTTGCTACCGAAGCGACGCGTTCAAACATTCTGCCACCTGCGATAGCGCGGTAACGATATCCAACATCTGCTGCAAGCGCACAATTGATTTCAACTGAAGCACCAGCCATAAGCGCTGCTGTTGCGCGCCAGCCAGAAGCACCTTCGTGATCAATTGACGTTGAATTACAAGTGTTTGTCAAAGATTCACATTCAGTGTTGTGAAGTGTTTTCCAATCAATATATGTCGCACCCAAACCTGCACCAACATAACCAGTCACGCGACCATAGGTGAAGACATCAACATAAGCGTTGGCCAATAGGCTCCATGCAGAGAAAGAAGTTACATCCGATGAATAACAGTTTGGTGCTGCGTAGAATGTGCTATTAATAGTACAAGGACCACCAGGACCGGTAGAGCCCTCAAAACTTGCTTTTGTTAAATAGTCAAAAGTTAGATCAGTACGCAGACGGCTGTTAATTTGATAACCAACACCAACACCTACTGAAAAACTCTTTTTCAGTTTAGCCGTTGTAAAATCAGCATATCCCGTACTTGTGAGATAGTTGACTTCTTTCAACTTGTTATAGCTTGCGCCAACATCACCGCGCAAATACCAGCCAGTTGCTGCCTTCACTTCGTGATGAACAGGTGTCACTGCTGGCGGATGATAGACAGGCGGTGTTGAAATATCCGCAGCTGTTGCTGACATTGTTGTTGCAAGACCGAGCGTTGCAGCGGTGATAGCAATCTTTTTCATTTATCACTCCATTTATGGAACGGGCTAAAAACCCAAATAATGGGCAAAGCCCCTCAAAAACTTGCGGTGATAATGAATTATAAAGGTTAATGGCTGACTAATTTCACCATTTATTGATTAAAAAAAGAGTAAACACAATCTTAACGTGGTTTACTCTTTTGATTTTCTGAACAAAAAAACTGGAAGTTTTGTGCTAAGCAGCGATGACTTTAACCAGTCCATCGACTACTTTTTCAACCTGATTAGCATCATCGCCTTCCGCCATAACGCGAATTAAAGGCTCGGTTCCCGATGCGCGGATGACAAGTCGACCCGATTGACCAAGCTCAGCCTCTGCATCCTTGATCGCTGATTGAATATGATTATCAGCTAATGGCGACGCACCCGAATAACGCACATTTTTGAGTAATTGTGGCACAGGTTCAAAGCGACGTGTCACCTCGCTCACCGGTTTGCCCATCTTTTGTGTGCAAGATAAAATCTGCAATGCTGCAACAAGACCATCGCCTGTCGTTGCAAAATCACTCATGACAATATGGCCCGATTGCTCGCCACCTAAATTGAAACCGTGCTTGCGCATATGTTCAACCACATAACGGTCTCCAACCTTTGTGCGCGCCAAAGACAAATCAAGGTTAGCCAAGTGTCGCTCCATACCAAGGTTGGACATGACAGTGGCAACGACGCCATCACCCTGCAGGCGCCCCTCTTTGGCCCAAGATTCGGCAATCAATGTCATCAATTGATCACCATCAACCACTTGACCTTTTTCATCTACGATCAATACGCGGTCAGCATCACCATCAAGTGCAATCCCTACATCAGCGCGTACTTCATGCACTTTTTTGATCAAAGCTTCAGGATGCGTCGAACCGCAATTTAAATTGATGTTTGTTCCGTTTGGCTCATTACCAAGCGTCACCACTTCTGCACCCATTTCCCAAAGCACAGACGGCGCAACCTTGTAAGCTGCACCATTGGCACAATCGACAACAATGCGCAGGCCTGTAAAGTCACGCGAACCGCGCGGCAGAGTGCGCTTAACAAATTCAATATAGCGATAGATATCACCATCAACACGCTTTGCACGGCCAATATCATCTGAGTTTACCAAAAGAGATTGGAAATCAGCGTCAACCAAGTCCTCAATCTGCGCTTCAAATTCATCCGAGAGTTTATAGCCGTCAGGACCAAATAACTTAATGCCATTATCCTGATAAGCATTGTGAGATGCAGAAATCATTACGCCAATATCAGCGCGCATTGAACGGGTGAGCATTGCAACGCCTGGTGTGGGAATAGGTCCTAGAAGTAAAACGTCCAAACCCGCCGAGGTAAAACCTGCGACCAGCGCATTTTCAATCATATAGCCGGAAAGTCTTGTATCTTTACCGATCACAACACGATGACGATGTTCACCGCGTCGGAAGAGCTTTCCAACCGCAGCACCAACACGCATAGCAAGATCCGCTGTCATAGGTGGCGTATTTGATTTGCCTCGAATGCCATCAGTTCCAAAATATCGACGAGCCATAGTATCCCCACTCAATTAGTCCGAATTGGCTTATAACGCATCTTTGTCCAAATTGCGTTAAGACCAGCTGATAAACAATTCTATGGTTAACACCAATAAAAAAAGGGCCATATAGGCCCTTTTTCGTAAGATTTTTGTGTCTACTCCGGAGTAGGCTCTGGATCAGAATCAGGCTCTTCCCCACCAGACTTCTTAGGCTTTTCAGCTTTAGCCCCAGCAGATGGTACCGCACTACCGCGACTTGGTGGTGTATCATCACCCATATCACGTGCTGGCTTTTCACCCTTAATGATCGAAGCAATCTCATCACCGCTGAGCGTTTCATATTCCAGCAAGCCTTCAGCGATAGCCACAAATTCATCTTTTTTCGTTTTGATGATTTCGTGTGCAGTTGCTGTAGCTTCATCAATCAAACGGTGAACTTCAGCATCAATTTTCTTGGCCGTCTCTTCAGACATATTTTGCGATTGTGCCACAGAATGACCCAAGAATACTTCCTGCTGATTTTCACCATAAGCTACTTGACCCAGCTCATCAGAAAAGCCCCACTGCGTGACCATCGCGCGAGCAAGTTTTGTTGCTTGTTCGATATCAGATGAAGCACCTGATGTGATGTTTTCTTTGCCGAACGTCACTTCTTCAGCAACACGTCCACCCATCATAATAGCAAGACGTGAGATCATCCATTTATAACTCATGGAATAACGATCAGCTTCTGGTAATTGCATCACCATACCAAGCGCACGTCCGCGCGGAATAATCGTTGCTTTGTGAACTGGGTCCGCAGCAGGTACATGCAATGCTAGGATTGCGTGACCAGCTTCATGATATGCAGTGAGCTTTTTCTCATCCTCAGTCATGGCTGTTGAACGACGCTCAGCACCCATCATGACCTTATCTTTCGCATCTTCAAACTCTTGCATGGTCACAAGACGTTTGTTGCGACGTGCAGCCATAAGCGCACTTTCGTTCACAAGGTTCATAAGGTCGGCACCAGAAAATCCAGGCGTACCACGTGCGATAACTTTCAGATCAACATTTGGCGCTAAAGGCACATTGCGCACGTGAACTTTCAAAATCTGCTCACGACCGCTCAAATCTGGATTAGGCACAACAACCTGACGGTCAAAACGACCCGGGCGCAGCAAGGCTGGATCAAGAACATCTGGACGGTTAGTCGCTGCGATCAAAATGATGCTTTCATTGGCTTCAAAGCCATCCATCTCAACAAGCAATTGGTTCAATGTTTGCTCACGCTCGTCATTACCGCCGCCAAGACCTGCACCACGATGTCGACCAACAGCATCAATCTCATCGATAAAGATGATACAAGGTGAATTTTTCTTCGCCTGCTCAAACATGTCACGCACACGAGATGCACCAACACCCACAAACATTTCCACAAAGTCAGAACCTGAGATTGTATAGAAAGGCACATTAGCTTCACCAGCAACAGAACGCGCAAGAAGCGTTTTACCAGTACCTGGAGGTCCAACAAGAAGTACACCACGAGGAATACGGCCGCCTAAGCGTTGAAACTTTTGAGGGTCACGTAAGAATTCCACGATCTCTTCAAGATCTTCTTTGGCTTCATCAACACCAGCGACATCTTCAAATGTAATCTTGCCCTGAGCTTCGTTGAGCAACTTTGCCTTGGATTTACCAAAGCCCATCGCTCCGCGAGAACCACCTTGCATTTGTCGCATGAAGAAAATCCACACACCCAAAATCACAAGAATTGGCAACCAGGAAATAAAATAGCCCAAGAAGCTATTTGACCCATCTGACTCAGGCTGAGCATTGATGGTTACATTGTTTGCTTCCAAACGCTGAACCAGGTCATTATCTCCCGGAGAATAAGTCTGAAATTTACCACCAGAACCGCTATAAGATCCATAAATCTGATTTCCAGATATGGTCACCTCATTAATCTGTCCGGCATCCACATCCTGCAGGAATTGTGAATAGGCTATTTTTGTCCCGCTCGCACTATCAGTAGGGCTTTGGAACATATTAAACAGAGCAATCAACAAAAGCGCTATGATTGCCCATAAAGCAAAATTACGAAAATTAGGGTTCATCGATATCCCCGACACCATTTCGGCACACAATTGTGCCCTCTGGTAACATCATATAGGGAGCTTCTTCGCAATTGCCAAGTCGGTGCGACACAAGATATCAGCCTGAATTGGCATTAATTCACCTCATTACACTTGAATTTGCACTTTAGCGTTATCATACGGCATTAAAATCTTGCTTCGACCAATGAGTAGGGCCAAAGAATTGGCCAATTCTAGATCAAATTCTGGCAGAACCTGATCATATTTATTAATGACGGGTTTAACGCTCAAAAAATCACACGTAAACGCTGAAATAATTTCAGAACAATTTTGTTGTTTAACCACCGGTGGGCAACCAGATTGATCCCCATCATGGGAGATCGTAATCCTTTGATCGCGGCTATTGTTCTTTATCAAGAACCGTCCGTCCCAATTCATCTGTTCACCAGGTTTGAGAGCACAATCTTCAAATCCTCGATTTTCCCTAAACAAGCACAAGCGATCTTCAAATTTATCTAAAATAACGCGGCCCATGGTCATACGAGCATTTTCTTGAGATAGCGCAAAATCATAAAGCGATTTAACATCCTGCCCACTTATCGAGCGCACGCGTCCACCAATTAAATGAACAAGTGCTTCAAGCACTTTTTCTAAAACGAGCTGATCATGATCTGTAATTCTAAGGTCAAAGACCAAATTGTCCTCAGTGCTACAAAATTCATAAAGATAGGAAGCCGCGTCGTGTGACAAGGATTTACGATTTGCAGCATGGTCTGCAATATCGCGCAAATCAAAATCATAATCGGCTTGATGACGTACACGCACACGTTCAAATGTTTCATCTAAATTTGATGGATCTTCCATCCACTTCAACGAAGATCGTTTTAGGTGATCTTTGAGCTGCTGTTTTCCAACCGTTAAATATGGTCTTAGCACCCACATATTATTAAAAAACAATGCCGCTGATGCCATTCCAGACAAGCCGGTTCCATCGCCATTTTTGTCGCGCTGCATACGCATATATACCGTTTCAAACTGGTCATCTAAATTATGTCCGGTTAACAACCCAACGGCGCCGATGCGATCACACGCTTGATTTAGGAGCTGATAGCGTGCCCATCTTGCAGCGTTTTGTAGACCTGTCTTCGGCTTCTCCCCATCCCAAATCAAAATTTGATGCTCGATATTTCTGTTTTTACAAAAATCGGCAACGAATTGCGCTTCTTGTTTAGCTTCTTTTCGCAAACCATGATCAACGGTAAAACAATACAGCTTTCTGTTTTGAACATTAGCCTTTGCCAGTAAATCCAAAACAGCCATAGAATCGCTCCCACCAGAAACGGCAATTGCGAGCGGCCCATCTTTTAATATTGTGAGAAAATTATCCGTTAACTTGAATAAGTCAGGATCAGCATTGTGCGCGAGATTGTTCACTGGCGACTTTATCTTTAATGGCTTTTGAGGCGGCAGGATATCTCACACCGACTTCTTTATATGTGGCACAAGCAGTTTCACGATTATCCAATGCAACGAGTGACATGCCGAGTTTAAGCAACGTATCTGGAGCTTTATTCGCATCGGGATATGCTTTATGCGCATCTAAAAACGTACGTGCAGCATCCTTAAAAGCACCTTGCGAATAATAAGCTTCACCTAACCAGAAATATGCATCTGAGACCTGCACTTCGTCTGGATACTGATTGATATAAGTTTGGAATGTGGACGCAGCATCAGCATAATCACCCGCTAGAATTTGCGAATAACCCTGCTTGTAGAGCTCTCCGGCTGCAACATCACCAACCGAGCCGACAGTTACACCTTCAACCAGATTACCATTTGAATCGAATTCCGGTGTGCCAAGTGTAATCGTAGCAGTGTCTTCAGAATTTATCCTCGGGGTTTTAGGCGCAAGGTTTGATTGATCAGAACCGCGCGCATTTTCTAAATCCTGAAAACGGAATTCATTATCTTGCTGCATTTGCCGCATTTGTTCTTGCATTTGCAACATTTGAAATCCGAGTTCTTCAAGGCGACCTGTTAACTGGCGCACTTGCTCTTCAAGTTGGCCAATCCGCAGTGATGGATCCTGAACTTGAACCTTTACAATCGGCAAAGGAGGTTCTGGTGATTGAATTTGTCCAAACAAGTTTTGCGCGTTTGCAACGCCAATAGTTAATGTCAAATAAGATAGCACGGCATAACGCAATAATTTTGCCATTAGATTGCTCCCACATAATAAATCAAAAGCTGATTTAGCAGACGACTTTTTATTCCCATTTCCCCGATGTAAACAAATGAGGAATTTATATCAATGATATTTGTCTCTCATAAGCGCACAAGACCTTGCAATAAGCTCTTCAAGCACAGAAATATCTATATCAGAAAGTTTGTTGATATAAAGGCAAGAAGCGCCCATTTTATGCTTTCCAAGCTTGCTAAACAGCAGATCTTGCTCATCAAACCCGTCATCGACATAACAACCCATTAAATAAATAACCTGATGCGCCTTTCGCGGAGAAAAACCAGTGAGCATCCACTCTCCTTCGCGCCCGGATTTATATTTATAGCGATATTGACCATATCCAATGATACTCTCACCCCACATAACGGGATCATAACCTGATGTTTGTTTAAACAGATCGGCGAGAACAAGTGCATCTTCTCTTCGGCGCTTATTTTCGACAGCATTAATAAAGTCGGCAACCGAAGCATCAGTCGGTTTGGTTTTAGCATCGGACATTGTTTCCTCCAGACATAAAAAAGGCAGCCATTGGCTGCCTGATTTTACTATATTTCAAAACGTCTAGCTACCTACACCGCCAAGCAGAGTGACCGCACGTCTGTTTTGTGACCAGCATGAAATATCATCGCACACAGCAACAGGGCGTTCTTTACCGAATGACAAAGTTTTAACACGGGAAGCGGCAAGACCGCGTGAAATCAAATACTCACGTGTCGCAGCCGCGCGTCTTGCACCCAATGCAAGGTTATATTCACGTGTGCCGCGCTCATCAGCATGACCTTCAATTGTTACAACACGGTTTGGATATTGGTTGAGCCATTGAACTTGCTTTGTCAAAATCGCAGCAGCATCAGGTCTGATAACAGCTGAGTCTGTGTTGAAGAAAATCTTATCGCCAACATTTTGCGTAAAGTCTTGCTGCGAACCTGGAACCGCACCATTAGCTGTTAGACCTAAATCAGCAGCATTGTTTGGCAATGTTTTTTTCGACGCACAGCCTGCCAGCGTTAAAACCAAAAACAATGCAACGATTGCTCTATTCCGAGATAAAAACCCGATACCGCTCATTGTCGGTCTCCTTCATGAATTTACAGTTGACAAATTCTAACCACTCTCGGTTAATTCGCCCTCAACGAACAGGGTTAATAAAACCTTATTTACCCGTAAAAAGCCCGCAATTGTGGTTGTTTGATGGCTCAATTGTGGCCATCTTTTGACTATTCGAGCAATGGTGACCAAGCAGGGTCAGATGCAAAGTTTGGTGTGGCGATACGCTGCTCGTTATATCCGGTCAAATCGATGCTTGTGAGTTGTGGACCACCCGCACCAGCTGGCTGACGGAAGAACATCAAGACACGGCCGTTTGGTGCCCAAGTTGGTCCTTCGTTGTGAAAACCGGTTGTCAAAATCCGTTCGCGAGAGCCGTCCGTTTTCATCACTCCGATTGAAAACTTGCCACCCGCACGCTTGGTAAATGCAATCAGATCGCCACGCGGTGACCAAACAGGTGTAGAATAAGAACCGCTGCCAAATGAAATCCGGCGCTGATTGCCCCCACCAGCATCCATGACATAAAGTTGCTGACGCCCGCCGCGATCAGATTCAAAAACAATCTGCGAACCATCAGGTGAATAAGATGGCGATGTATCAATAGCGGCAGTGTTTGTTAAACGCGTCGTCTGACGAGAACGCAAATCCATTGTATAAATATTAGCATTACCGCCCTCTTGAAGGCTCATGATCACCTTTTGACCATCAGGTGAAAACCTTGGAGAAAAGGTCATGCCAGGGAAATTGCCAACGAGTTCACGCTGCCCCGTTTCAAGTTGCAACAAATAAACGCGTGGCTGACCACCCTCAAACGACATATAGGTGATCTCTTGCTTACTCGGTGAAAACCGCGGCGTTAGCACAAGGTCATTGCCATTTGTGAGCGTTTTCATATTCGCGCCATCTTGATCCATAATGGCAAGCTGCTTCACACGATTGGTTTTTGGCCCGCTTTCAGAAACAAACACGACACGAGTATCGAAATAGCCTTTTTCACCTGTTAAACGCTCATAAATCGCATCAGCCACAATATGCGCAAGGCGACGCCAGTTCTCGGATTTCGCAAACAGTCTTTGGCCTGTAAGCTGCTGACCCGCAAACACATCCCATAAACGATATTCTACTTTCAAACGTCCATCTGCTTCGCGAGACACAAGCCCCGTGACCAGCGCTTGTGCATTAATAACCTGCCAATCAGAAAACCGCGGTGTCGCATTCGGATCAGTGATTTTTTGAATAAAGGCTGCTTTTTTAACAGGACTAAATAGTCCTGAGCGTGCAAGGTCAGCCTCAATCACATCGCTAATCTGTTTGCCAACTGGATCAGAGGAGATGAAGTCTATGATCGCAATCGGCAAAGGCTCGATATTTGCCTGATTAATATCAATTTCAACAACAGCCCAACTTGGCTTGATACTGCCCAATACCACCACGACCATAAGCATCGTCATCAGCTTAAATGCGTCAAAGGTTTTATTTATCAAGTACATAAACTTTATCCTGTTGTTATAATAATTGGCCATATTGTTAAAATAGTTGGCTTGGATCAAAATTCACAATGACCTGCGACCAGGTATCATATTTATCCGCGGGGAGTTCAAAAGGTTGCGCTCGCAACACAGCACGACGGGCACTGCCCGCAAGTGTTTGGCGTGTTGATTGAGAACCACCCGTTGCGCTGACATCCGGTTGACCCACAATATTTCCAGAGCGATCAAGCTGCATGGAAACGGTGATGCGAATATCACCACCATCAGCGAGACCTGGGATGATATTCCAAAAACGCTGGATCTGACCGCGCAATGCATCCATCTCGCTTTGCGATAATTTAGCTGCAGGCGACGAAGTTTGCGCGCCAAGTCCAGCTTGCTGCTGAGACGTTTTAGCGCCACCACCTTGCGCATCTTGTTTATTCAGCAATGAAGCGATCTCATCTGAATTGAAATCGCTCTCGCGTTGTGAACTGGATGCACTTTGTGTGGCTTCAACTTTTTTACGATCGGGTGTTTTAGCCGTTTTTGCTGGCGCAACATCATCTCTGAACACCGGAACAGGACCTGTTTTTGGCAATGCAACTGGCTGTTCGGCAATTGGTTCGGCTGTATTGATCGCGTCTTTAACAGGGTCTGATAATGCAGGTGCTGCTGGCTCTGGTAGAGCTGCGATTTCAGTTGCAGGCGCACTTGGTCTTTCAGGCTCCGGCTTAACTTCTTTAACAGGTTCAGGTTTTGCTTCAGGCTCTGGCGCAGGCTTTGGCTGGTCTTCAGATTTCGGCGGCGCTTTAGACACAATTTCTGTCTGGCTTGGCACGGGCACATCCAAGCTCTTTAAATCAACTTCGTTCTCGCCTGCGTTTTGCGCGTCTTCAACCTTCACCTGGCTCTCAGTTGGTGTTGGTGCGGGCTTAATTTTCGCATCCGCATCTTTCTCACCTTCAACCACCCGGGTTAGATCTTCAATCGGAACAATTGATACAGGTACAGCCTCAACATCAGCCACTTCAAGCGTTTGGGGTGCACTAAAAGATACCAGCGCCCATCCAAGGAGCCCAGCATGCACAACAGATGAAATGGAAAGGCTTAGCTGCATGGCTTAACCGTCCTGCTCCTGCTGAGTAACCAAACCAAGATTTTTAAACCCAGCAGCAGAAATGCGCGCCATGACTTTCATCACAGTGCCATAATCAGCATTTGCATCACCGCGCACATAAATGCGTTCGCTAAAACCGGTTGTTGAAATCGCTTCCAGTTTTGGCACAACTTCATTCAATGCAATCTCTGTTTCTTGTAAGAAAATACCACCTTCAGAATTAACCGACACGGTTATCGGCTGCGTATCAGAGTTCAAGGCTTTAGCTTCTGTTTCAGGCAGATCAATTGGCACCCCAACGGTCAACAAAGGTGCTGCCACCATGAAGATAATCAAAAGCACCAACATAACGTCCACAAAAGGCGTTACGTTGATCTCACTCATCGGCTGCATTTTGCGTCCGCGCCGGCGAGAGGATTGACGACCAGAGGTGCCTTGCATACTCATTCCCATAACTTACATCCCTGTCGATTGAGCATGTGGGTGAACATTTTGGCGCACAGGCTGTTGCTGGGCTTGCTGCTGGTTTTGCATTTGCTGGCGCTCATCGAGTTGGCGAGACAGGATGCCGGAGAATTCATCTGCAAATCCCTCCATGCGCCCGCTAAGTTTTGCAGCATCAGCTGAGAATTTATTATATGCAATCACTGCAGGAATAGCGGCGAGCAGACCAATAGCGGTCGCGAGCAAAGCCTCGGCAATACCCGGAGCGACAACAGCAAGGTTGGTTGATTTTGATCCAGCAATCGCCTGGAATGATGTCATAATACCGATAACCGTACCAAACAGACCAATAAACGGCGCTGCGGATCCGATTGTGGCGAGCCACCCAAGCCGCGCTTCCAAAGCATCAGATTCACGGGACAATGATACATCCATTGCTTTATCAATTCGCATTTGTAATCCCATTGGAGATTTAGCGCCCCGCTCAAAGGATTTTTTCCACTCCTGCATGGCCGCTAAAAAGATAGAACTCATGCCTGTATTCTTTTTGCGATCTGACAAGGAACGATACAACTCTTCAAGAGATTGTCCTGACCAGAACAAATCCTCAAAACGATCAAGTTGTCGTTTGAACTTATTATAAGCCATTACCTTATCGACAATGATTGCCCACGTCCAAATAGATGCAGCGACCAATCCGATCATCACCAGCTTAACAATAAGTCCGGCTTCCAGAAATAATGACAGCAGCGTAACTTCTGACGTTGCGGCCAACCCAACCTGTTCCATATCAAGTCCCTTTAAAACAGTCTCATGTGAGCTTGGGCACTCGGTCTTCCAATAACAAAATGGCCCCAGAGTGATCATAAAAGCTCAACTTCAGCTTCTTGTGTCGAAAAATTGCGTTTAAAGTTTGGCGCAATTCCCAACAACCTAAAAATCCCGCTCACTAGGCCATAATTATGGTTAATGAAGGGTTAGGATTCGATGATTTGGGGGTTATGTTCACGTGAAATTGAATGAAAACGGCTCAAAGAAGAGATTCTGGAAGGCGGCGTGGGCGCCCAAGGCCGTTGACACAGGCAACTGTCACTTGTGCTTCAATCAGTAATTCTTCACCACGATGGATCTTTTGCGATAAAACCATACGTGCGCCTTTTGCACGCAAGGGCTCTGAGGTAATGGTTAAAACGTCATCCATGCGCGCAGGTCTGCGATAATCGATCTCAATACGGCCAACCATGAAAGCGATAGCGTCCGCTGGATTATCTGTTGCGTGGCTTTCGCTTTGGATCAGCCCCTTACAACGAATAAACTCCGTTCTGGCACGCTCCATAAAATGCAAATAGCGCGCGTGATATACAGCACCTGAAAAATCTGTATCTTCATAATAAACGCGTTGAACAAGACGGTGACCGTTTTCAGTGAGTTCACCAGAAAAGTGCTCTGACATATCAATTTAATCCTCGTCTTGGAAAAGGCTCGTTTGTTGTGCGTCAAAATCTTTTGGTGGATTAAGCCCCAAATGTTTCCATGCATTTGCAGTTAACACCCGGCCACGCGGCGTGCGCTGAATAAAGCCCTGCTGAATAAGATAAGGCTCGATAATATCTTCAATCGCATCGCGCGGTTCGGATAAGCCCGCTGCAATTGTTTCAATACCAACTGGCCCACCACCAAAATTACTGGCAATCATCGTCAAATATCGGCGATCAAGTTGATCAAGCCCAACGGCATCAACTGATAAACGCGTTAATGCATTGTCGGCAATTTCTTTGGTAACAGCATCAGCCTTTGCAACTTCGGCAAAGTCTCGTACACGGCGCAACAAACGTCCAGCAATACGAGGTGTACCGCGTGCGCGACGGGCAATTTCTTCAGCGCCTTCATCAGTCATATTTAAACCCATGATCCGAGCGCCACGGCGAACAATCGCTTCCAATTCTTTAACTGTATAAAACTGCAATCGCACCGGAATACCAAAACGGTCACGCAACGGATTAGTCAGCAAACCAAGACGCGTTGTTGCTGCAACGAGCGTGAATTTCGCCAGATCAATTTTCACAGATCTAGCAGCTGGCCCCTCACCGATGATCAAATCGAGCTGAAAATCTTCCATTGCAGGATATAAAATCTCTTCAACAGCTGGATTTAACCGATGGATCTCATCGATGAACAACACATCACGCTCTTCAAGATTGGTCAGAAGTGCTGCTAAATCACCCGCTTTTGCAATCACAGGACCCGATGTTGATCTGAAATTGACCCCAAGTTCTTTGGCCATGATTTGTGACAAAGTTGTTTTACCCAATCCGGGAGGACCAACAAAAAGCACATGATCGAGCGCTTCACCGCGATTTTTCGCAGCTTCAATAAAGATCTTCAAATTCGCACGTGCTTCCGCCTGCCCGGTAAAATCATCAAGGGATTGCGGGCGCAAATTGGCTTCTAGGTCTTCGCCGCGCTTTTCAGGATCAAGAATTGGATTTTGTTCGCTCATGACTACTTACTCGCACGGGACACGTTATTTGGCTAGTTCTTTCAGACCCAAACGAATGAGTTTTGCACTATCTGCATCCTCACCTGCATCGCGGACGGCTGCGCCAACCGCGCTCGCTGCCTGCTCTCGCGAGTAGCCCAGATTGCAAAGCGCAGAAACCGCGTCTGCCACAGGCGCAGAAGCTACCCCTTCACCAATTTCTTGTTTAAGGCCCATATCCGGCGCGTCGATACCACCAAGCGCAGGCGCTTTATTTTTCAGCTCAGTCACAATGCGTTGTGCCACTTTTGGCCCAATTCCGGGCGCCCGCGCGACCATGGCTTTGTCCTGCAACGCAATTGCATTAGCCAGATCTGATGCTGATAAAGTTGATAAAATCGCCAAAGCCACTTTAGCGCCAACACCCTGAACGCTTTGTAATAATCGAAACCACTCGCGCTCTATTTCGGTTTTAAACCCAAACAATTTGAGCTGGTCTTCACGCACATAGGTTTCTATGTACAAAACAACAGCTTCGCCTTGCGACCCAACAGCGCCAAGTGTGCGGGATGAGCAAAAAGCGACGTAACAAACGCCGTGCACATCAACCAAAATATGGTCACCAGCAATCTCGTCTATGGTTCCTTTAAGTTTGCCAATCATATCTACATCGCCGCTAATTTGTGAGTTAATGCGGTGCGATTATGAGCATGACAAATTGCAATTGCCAAGGCATCTGCTGCATCATCGCTTTTAAATTCTGCTTTTGGCATCAAGACTTTCACCATCATATGGATTTGTTTTTTATCGCCGTGCCCAACACCAATCACGGACTTTTTCACAGCATTAGGCGCATATTCTGAAACGCGCAATCCCGCACGGGCCGGAACCAGCATGGCAACTCCGCGAGCTTGGCCAAGCTTTAGCGTTGATGTTGGATTGACATTAACAAAGGTGTTTTCAACCGCCGCCTCAAATGGCTGGTGGCTATGGATGATTTCTTCCAACCCATCGTGCAATTGGCAAAGTCTGGAAGCTAGATCCATTTTCGCATCTGAATGCACAACACCTGAAGCTACAAACCGCAGCGAATTGCCTAAAGAATCGATAATCCCCCAGCCGGTATTTCGTAAACCCGGATCAATCCCAATAATTCGAATCGCTTTGCTCATGTCATCACCTTATGTTCTATTTTCCGTAACATCTACGAAAAACGTGAACAAAACAAAAACAAAACACATGTTTTTAAAGGATATTGCTTTGGATGCCGTCTGAAACGCATTTCGCTTTGAAGCGAAGATGCTTCATCAACTAAAACAAACAACGCCTTTTTAGAGAAAACAACAATAGATGCCGCGAGAAACGCATTACAAGCACGCTCAAAGGTGCTTCATGAAAAAAGCCGAGCGATTGCCCGGCCTTTAAAAAATCAAATATTGTGTAGGAACTTATGAAAGTTCAGCCATCACTTCGTCTGAAATGTCGAAGTTTGAATAAACGTTTTGAACGTCATCATCATCATCTAGAACATCCATAAAGCGTAAAACTTGTTCAGCTTTTTCTTTATCAATTGGCGTTTCGTTCTGTGGCTTCCAAATTGGTTTAACGGTTTTTGGCTCGCCCAAAGCTGCTTCAAGTGCAGACGACACATCGCCAATATCTTCAAAAGCGCAATAAATTGTGTGGCCTTCTTCGTCGGTTACAACGTCATCCGCACCAGCTTCGATGCCAGCTTCCATCACAGCGTCTTCATCACCCACTTCAAGCGGATATGTGATTTCGCCAACGCGATCAAACATGAACCCGACAGAACCTGTCTCACCAAGCGCGCCGCCAGACTTTGTAAAGGCTGTACGCACGTTTGATGCAGTTCTGTTGCGGTTGTCAGTCAGTGCTTCAACGATAACTGCGATACCACCAGGGCCATAACCCTCGTAGCGCACTTCATCATAATTCTCACCATCTTTATCCGCAGCTTTATTAATCGCACGCGTGATGTTGTCTTTTGGCATAGACTGAGATTTGGCGTTTTGCACAGCAAGGCGAAGACGCGGGTTCATTGCAGGATCAGGCGCACCCATTTTCGCTGCAACCGTGATCTCACGTGCAAGCTTTGAGAACATTTTAGAACGCACTGCATCCTGACGTCCTTTACGGTGTTGAATATTCTTAAACTTGGAATGGCCTGCCATGGTATCCTCTTATCGCAATAATCGATGTTCTTAATTATCGTGCCTTATAAAAACAATCAGCACGTCCGTCTAGTGTCTGCGCACCCGTTGCGGCCAACTTGAACGCAAACAACTACCAAAAATACGGAATATTTTCTTCTAATCGTGCACCCAACCGAAGCGGTGCAATTTTTTCGGTTAACCCGGTTCTGTCTGAAACTTCCACTGAAACGCCGCAAATTGTTGCGGGTCCTTTGGCAATTTCCATACGACCACGCGGAATTTTTGTCACAAAACGATTGATCAACTCTTCCTTTTCCATACCAAGGGAAGAATTGTAATCGCCACACATCCCAGCGTCTGACATATAGCCAGTGCCAGCATCTAAGATTTGGTAATCAGCTGTCGGCATATGAGTATGCGTGCCCACAACAAGGCTTGCTCGTCCATCAACAAAATGCCCAAAGCACTGCTTTTCGCTGGTTGCTTCCGCATGAAAGTCAATCACAACGGCATCGGCGACTTCACCCATTGGGCAAGATCCTAATACTTCCTCAGCGCAGGCAAAAGGATCATCAAGATCAGGATGCATATAAACGCGACCCATTATATTGGAAACAAGAATTCTTGCACCATTGCGCGCTTCATAAAGATAAGCGCCTTTTCCTGGCGTCCCTTTTGGGTAATTTGCCGGTCGCAGGAAATTATCATGGCGCTCGCAAAAACTGAGCGCTTCTTTTTGTGCCCAAACATGATTGCCTGTGGTCACCACATCGGCGCCCGCATCAATTGTTTTGGTAAAAATCTCTTCTGTTATACCAAATCCGTGGGCTGCGTTTTCACCGTTTACAATCACAAAATCGAGATTGTAGTCGCTACGCAGACCAGGCAGACGATCCCAGACCGCATCGCGCCCTGTTGAGCCGACCATATCACCTAAAAAAAGTATCTTCATGGCGCTTCTATATGGGGCTAATCAGCTATAATCAAGCCATCCTCGGTCAAAATCATATCCAGCGGAATATCATGGTCTTCACACGGAACGTGGTCCACTTGCTGACAGGAAAATGCCACACCTATCAACAATGGCGTTTTATCTGCATCCAATAATTTTGCAATTGCACGATCATAAAACCCAGCGCCATATCCAATACGACCACCCGTTTCATCAAATGCTGAAAGCGGAACCAGCATCACATCTGGATCAACGGTTTGAGATGCAGCTGAAGGTGCCACCGTGCCAAATCCATTATCAACAAGCTCAGTCTTTTTGTCATAGGCGCGAAACTCGATGTTCTCTTTGTCCAACATAAACGGCAAACATACATCTCTCTGCTGCACCCAAAGCTCATTAATTAGAGCGTTCAAATCCACTTCGGATTTAATGGGTAGAAATGCAGATGTGATAACGTTTGGTGCGATATCCAATTCAAAAAATGTGTTTTTGATCTGATCCGAAAACTCTAAACGTTCAACTTCGCTTAAACGATCCCTTCGCGCCAACGCTTGTTTACGAATGTCTGTTTTGAGGGATTTGATATCGGCCATGTTTTCTCATTTAACAAATACGAAAAGGAAAGAAATGTGCGATCCGCATGCAGTCGATAGACGTGTTGAAATCCTAGGAACCTACAATGTAGGTGGGTGCCGTATGCCAAAGCCCACGGGCTAAGACAGGGATAGCTCCCTTAGAATTCAGTAAGGCCCGAGGAATTGTAGTCCTGTCGTAAAGAGCAGATCGCAGCTAAGATATAGTGCGGGAAAGCAGTGATTGCCAACCCATTTATCTAATTATTACCAATATCCTTGGAAAAAGCTTTTTTATGAGCATGCTGACAGTCCAAATTAGTTACTGTCATTGAGCTTTTGAGCAATGCTGGAAATTTGAGCCGCCACACCACCTAATGCTTTTGCCATATCTTCGTCTGTGCGCTCAGCATCTTGAAGCACTTTATCTCGCGTTGACTTGACCATATCCAATTCGGACTGCGTACCTTTAAGCTTGCCTTGAACTTCGCTCAACTCGTCCATAACCATAATGCCAGCCATGACAGTTAAACGTAAATCGCCAATCTCACCGAATTGCGAACGCAAATGTGTCACATAGCGATCAAACTTGGAGGCAAGCTCATTAAGATGATCTTCCTGCCCTTCCTCACATGCCATGCGATAGGACTTACCATCAATATTAACGGTGACTTGAGCCATTTATTATATTTTATCCTCGGTCCAAAACCGCGCGAATGGTTTCCATAGCAGTCACAAGACGGCGCGATACCTCTCGATTAGCTTCTTCCAACTTATTCGCTCTATGTTCGGCCTGATCCAACTCTTCAGCAAGTCTTGTACGATCCACAAGCATGGATTTAAGCTCTTCGCTGGATTGCACAGCCTCTTTTTGGTTTTCAATTCGCTGCCCCACCGCATTTTCTAAAGAATTTACAGCGTTCACTAATTGATCCAAAGCAGATTTAACTGTCACATCATCAGGCTTCATTGAACAAAGGCTCCTGTCACTCAAACGAATCAAGCTTTAAGAAAATCGCACCTAAGAACATTTTCATAAGCGTTGCACAGCGTCAACAAGACCACCTATAATCGACTTTGCAATACACATCAAATCACCTATTTGCTCTGTTTTTCTGACGAGTCCATCAATTCTCGGCGGATTTTAGAGCTATTTCCCTCCAATTGATTGACTCCTACTATCGAACTGCTATGACTGCCCGCGCTGATTACAGGCAGTTTCTGAGCCCCTCCCTAGACGGTGAAATACAGGCATAAATATGACATCCACAGTAAAACATCATCAAATGGCGAACGCTATTCGTGCGCTTTCCATGGACGCAGTGCAAAAAGCAAATTCTGGCCATCCAGGCCTTCCAATGGGCGCAGCTGATATTGCGACCGTGCTTTTTAGCCAGCACCTTAAATTCGACCCTAAAAACCCAGATTGGCCGGATCGCGATCGCTTTGTGCTGTCTGCTGGTCACGGGTCTATGCTTATCTATTCGCTGCTTTACCTAACCGGATATGATGACATCACGATGGATGATCTGAAAAACTTCCGTCAAACAGGTCATAAAACAGCTGGCCACCCGGAATACGGACATATTTCAGGTATCGAAACAACAACTGGTCCTTTGGGCCAAGGCATCGCAAATGCTGTTGGCATGGCAATCGCTGAACGCAAGCTGGCCGACGAATTTGGTTCAGACCTAGTTGAACACAATACATACGCGCTTGTTGGCGATGGTTGTTTGATGGAAGGTATTAGCCAGGAAGCAATTACTCTTGCAGGTCATTTGAAACTCAATAAGCTTATTGTTTTGTGGGATGATAATAACATCTCAATCGATGGCGCGGTTTCAGTCAGTGATTCAACAAACCAAGCAATGCGCTTCCAATCAGCAAACTGGAATACACTTGCTGTTGATGGGCATGATGCAGATGCAATTTCTGCAGCGATTGAAGAAGCAAAGAAATCTGACAAACCAACAATGATCGCTTGTAAAACGACAATCGGTTACGGCTCGCCAAACAAAGGCGGCACAGCTGGCGCACACGGTGCACCGCTGGGTGATGATGAAATTGCATTAACTCGTGAAGCTTTAGGCTGGACATCAGAGCCATTTGAAATTCCATCAGATATTTTGGATGCCTGGCGTCTTGCAGGTCTTCGTTCTGCAAAAACACGTAAAGACTGGCAAAAACGTCTTGATGAAGGCGATGCAGATATCAAATGTAAATTTGATCGTCGCATGAGCGGTGAACTACCTGGTGCTTTGGCACCGGCGCTTGATGCTTACAAAAAAGCACTTGCAGAAGACAAACCAAAAGAAGCAACACGTAAAGCTTCTCAATTGGTTCTTGAAGTGATCAATGGTGCAACACCTGAAACGCTTGGCGGTTCAGCTGATTTGACCGGTTCAAACAACACCAAAACAAGCCAAACAGCATCGATCACGCCGGATGATTTCTCTGGTCGTTACATCCACTACGGCATCCGTGAACACGGCATGGCAGCGATGATTAACGGTATCGCACTTCACGGTGGTTTGATCCCTTACTCAGGTGGCTTCTTAATCTTCTCAGATTACTGCCGCCCTTCTATCCGCCTTGCAGCATTGATGGGCATTCGCGTGATCCACGTCCTAACACACGATTCTATCGGCTTGGGTGAAGATGGCCCAACTCACCAACCTGTTGAACATATGGCAGCATTGCGTGCGATCCCGAACTTTAACATGTTCCGCCCTGCAGATATCACAGAAACACTTGAGTGTTGGGAATTAGCACTTTCATCAACAGACCGCCCTTCGGGCATTGCGCTAACTCGTCAGGGTCTACCTGCAGTTCGCACATCTTATGTTGAAGAAAACCTATGTGCGCATGGTGCCTATGAACTTGCATCTGAAAGCGATGCTAAAGTGACAATCTTCGCTTCTGGTTCAGAAGTTGAAATTGCTATGGAAGCAAAAGCTGCATTGGACGCAAAAGGACATTCAACACGTGTCGTATCTGTTCCTTGCATGGACTTGTTCGACGATCAGGATGCTGATTACAAATCAGCAATCATTGGTGACAGCCCAATTAAAGTTGCGATTGAAGCTGGCGTTCGCCAAGGCTGGGACCAGTTCATCGGCAATGATGGTATCTTTATCGGCATGAACTCCTTCGGAGCATCTGGCCCATATAAAGAGCTATACAAACATTTCGGCATCACAGCAGAAGACACAGTCGCTGCTGTTGAGGCAAAGCTATAACCATAAAAAGGTGGGGGACAAACCACCCTTTTTAATTCGAATACTCGGAGAACTAATATGACAGTAAAAGTCGCTATCAATGGTTTTGGTCGCATTGGACGTAATGTTTTGCGCGGCATCATGGAATCAGGTCGGACTGATATCGAAGTTGTAGCCATTAATGACCTTGGCCCAGTTGAAACAAACGCACACCTAATGCGTTATGACAGTGTTCACGGAAAATTCCCTGGCACAGTAACAGTCGACGGTGACACAATTGATGTTGGACAAGGTCCGATTAAAGTGACAGCCATTCGCGACCCTAAAGAACTACCTTGGGCAGATGTTGATGTTGCTCTTGAATGTACAGGTATTTTCGCAAATCGTGAAAAAGCATCTATGCACCTTGAAAACGGTTCAAGCCGCGTGTTGATCTCAGCGCCTGGCGGAAACGACGTTAAAACCATCGTTTATGGTGTGAACGAAGATAGCCTCACAGCAGATGATAAAGTTGTTTCAAACGCATCATGTACTACAAACTGTCTAACACCAGTTGCTTATGTGCTTAACAATGCATTTGGCATTGAAAAAGGCTACATGACAACAATTCACTCATATACAGGTGACCAGCCAACACTTGATACAATGCATGGTGATTTATATCGCGCGCGTGCAGCTGCAATGTCGATGATCCCAACATCAACAGGCGCTGCTAAAGCTATTGGACTTGTTCTTCCAGAACTTAAAGGCAAGCTTGACGGTTCTGCGATCCGCGTACCAACACCAAACGTGTCTGTCGTTGATCTTAAATTCATCCCATCACGCAATGTGACAGAAGACGAAATCAACAACGCAATCCGCGAAGCTGCAGATGGTCCGCTAAAAGGCATTCTTGGCTACACAGATGAGCCGTTGGTATCTATCGACTTGAACCACAACCCTCATTCATCGATCTTCCACATGGATCAAACTAAAGTTATGGAAGGCAACCTTGTTCGCATCCTAACTTGGTATGATAATGAGTGGGGCTTCTCAAACCGCATGGCAGATACTGCTGTTGCGATGGGCAAGCTCATCTAATCTCATTAAGACAAAACAATTAAAAACCGGAATGACTTGTTCCGGTTTTTTTGTATAAAGTGTTAGCAATTAGTACAGTAACAACAACATCTCAAAATTAAAGAACAGGTATAGTGCCAACGATTATCTTAGCGATTATCCCAGCGGCAATTATATCAATGCAGGTGACATATATGACATTTAAAACCATTGACGACATTCAAGATATTCATGGCAAACGCGTGCTTGTGCGGGTTGATCTTAATGTGCCGGTTAAAGACGGAAAAGTAACAGATGTCACTCGGATAGAACGTGTTGCACCAACTATTCAAGAGCTTACCAAAAAAGGTGCCAAAGTTATTCTAATGGCCCACTTCGGACGCCCAAAAGGTGAAGTTGTTCAATCCATGTCACTCTCGCCAATTGCAAATTCCGTCGAGGAAGTTTTAGACAGACACGTGCACTTTGCTGATGATTGCATCGGAGAACCTGCAAAAACGGCAATTGACGCGATGAATAGCGGCGATCTTTTACTTTTGGAAAACACCCGTTTCCACAAAGGTGAAGAAAAGAATGATCCAGAATTTGCCAAAGCCTTGGCCGAAAATGGTGATATCTATATTAATGATGCATTTTCAGCAGCGCACCGCGCGCATGCATCGACAGAGGGGTTAACCCATCACCTGCCATCATATGCTGGTCGCACAATGCAAGCCGAGCTTGAAGCCTTGGAAAAAGGTTTGGGTCAACCAATCAGACCAGTTGTTGCAATCGTTGGCGGCGCAAAAGTTTCAACAAAGATTGATCTATTGAGCAACCTGATTGAAAAAGTTGATGCACTTGTCATCGGCGGCGGCATGGCAAACACATTCCTTGCAGCACAAGGAATTGATGTCGGCAAATCTTTATGCGAGCACGATCTTGCAGATACCGCTCGCGAGATTATGGCTAAAGCCAGCACCAATACATGCGAGATTGTTCTTCCAGTTGATGCTGTGGTCGCACGCGAATTTAAAGCGAACGCAGAAAACGAAGTGGTTCCCGTCAATGCAATCCCGAATGATGCAATGATGTTGGACATTGGACCTGCATCTATTGAGGCGGTTAATGATTGGATCACCAAAGCAGATACGCTCGTGTGGAACGGTCCTTTAGGTGCGTTTGAAATCGAACCATTTGATAAGGCGACAGTGTCATGCGCAAAACATGCGGCCGTTCGCTCATCCGAAGGCTTGTTGATTTCCGTTGCTGGCGGTGGCGACACTGTTGCAGCGCTCAATCACGCCGGAGCTGCATCTGACTTTACATATATCTCAACCGCCGGCGGTGCCTTCCTTGAATGGATGGAAGGTAAACCACTACCGGGTGTGGATGCACTTTCCTAAGCAGTTCGCAATTATAATTATTGCGGCTTGATCTTTAGTTCCGTGAGCGCGTTTAATCCAACGCGTTTGCGGAATTTTATTTTATCAGTGGCTAGTTTTAGATCCGGATACTGGCTCAACAACGCCTTAATCGCATGCTTTCCCTCAAGTCTTGCAAGCTGATGCCCTAAACAAAAATGAATGCCGGAGCCAAAGGCAATGTGACGATTTGGTTTACGATCAAGCTTAAGGGTTTGCGGCTCATCAACAATGGCACCATCAAAATCAGCCGCGGTTAGCAGCGCCATGACCAATTCACCCTTCTTTATGTTAACACCGCCGACAGAACAATCTGAAAACGCATATCTTGGCTTTGACAATTGAACGGGCGTCACAAAACGTAAAAGCTCTTCAACAGCTAAATCTATCCGTCCCCAATCGTCAGTTAGCCATTGTTTTTGTTTATCATGTTGTAATAAAGCAAGCACCCCACCACTAATCAGATGAGTGGTTGTTTCGTGCCCTGCAATCAACAGTAAAAACACCATTGCGATGAGTTCATCATCCGACATATCCTGGCCTTCGTTCTTAGCTGCGACGAGTTCGGCAATCAGACCTCGACCATCTGCCGTCTGAGCATCATCTACTCTTGATTTGATATATCTAACCATGGCTTTCAGCCGTGGAATGAGTTTTAAAAAATCCAGAACTCCGTTGATGCGTGTAAATCCTTCCGCCCATCGCGCAAACTGCTCACGATCCTGTTTAGGTAATCCGAGCAATTCACAGATCACCGCAAGAGGAAAACGCCGCGCAAATGTGGAAACTAAATCAACCTCATTTTGATTGCTGAACAATTGTGAGACCATGTCATTGGCCATGTTTTCAATTTCAGGTTCAAGCGCTAAAATAGCTTCACGCCGAAAAGCATGATCAACAATATGGCGCAGACGTTTATGCTCGCCCCCATCCATGGTCAACATATTTGACGCAAGCAGCTGAATTGTCTTTGGCATCCACCATTGCAAACCAACAGCTTTTCCGTTCGGCTTCCGCACACCAAAATTTGCGCTATCTTTTAAAATGGTTGTTGCCATATCCTGATCAGTTGTCAGCCAAACCTTGCCAATAATGGGAATCTTTTGGCGCACCAGACGGCCCTCTTTTTGCAACTCGGAAACCGCATCGAAGGCATTGGACGATAATCTGTCCGAAAAAATGATGTTCATTTGTGGTCTTTAACTCCATTTTCGATGAAAGTTATCAACAGAACTGGGCTGAAATAAGCCAATCGAAAGCGGCTTGTTTACCATGTTAGAAATTAAAATGCGGATTAAATCGTTTAAATTATTTTTAAAACGATTTAGTTATTTTTAAAGCTATTTTAAAAAAATTTAATCCCTGTTATGTGTGTTTTAAATTTACCGAACGACAGTACATGAGGGATTAACAATGAGCGAACGACTAGAAGATATTGCCAAGGCGATGGTCCTGCCGGGTCAGGGTATTCTTGCGGCCGATGAATCGACAGGCACAATCAAGAAACGTCTTGATTCAATCGGAGTTGAATCAACAGCCGATACCCGCCGCGACTACCGTGAAATGTTATTCCGCGCTGATGACGCCATGAAGAATAACATCTCTGGCGTTATTTTGTATGATGAAACGCTTCGTCAATCAGCCAAAGACGGAACGCCATTGGTCGAGCTCATCAAACAATCTGGTGCTGTTCCGGGCATTAAAGTTGATACTGGTGCAAAACCTCTAGCCGGCTTTGACGGTGAAACAGTTACTGAAGGCCTTGATGGATTGCGTGAGCGTTTAGCCGAATATTATGAGCTTGGTGCTCGTTTTGCCAAATGGCGCGGAGTTATCAATATCGCTGAAAATCGCCCTTCCCGCGCATCGGTCGTTGCAAATGCCCATGCCTTGGCCCGTTATGCATCTTTATGCCAGGAAGCAGGCATTGTTCCAATTGTTGAGCCTGAAGTGCTTATGGATGGACCAGATTCGACACACGACATTAATCGTTGTTTCTCTGTCACGCTTGAAACATTGCAAACAACATTTGCAGCGCTGGATGATTTGGATGTCAATCTTGAAGGCATGATCTTAAAACCAAATATGATCGTTCCTGGTATCAATTGCCCACGTCAAGCAAGTGTTGAAGAAGTGGCTGAGAAAACAGTTCTTTGTCTTAAAACGGCTGTACCAAAAGCGGTTCCAGGCATTGCGTTCCTATCTGGTGGACAGACAGAAGAACAAGCAACAGCGCATTTGTCTGAGATGAACAAATCACCAGATCTTCCTTGGGCGCTAACATTCTCCTATGGCAGAGCGCTACAAGCTGCAGCTCTTCAAGCTTGGGGCGGCAAAACCGAAAATGTCGCTGCTGGTCAACGTGCATTTGCGCATCGTGCGAAAATGAACGGTCTTGCTGCCATTGGCACATGGACAGAAACTCAAGAGGCTGCTGCATAAGCAACAAGCACTTTATAGATCTTGAAAAGCCCGCAATCATCCCTGCGGGCTTTTTTTGATACTAATTGCTAGTCAAGCGTCAAAACAATTTTGCCCATGTGTTCGCTTGTCTCCATATAAGCATGTGCATCTGCTGCTTCCGCCAATGGGAACGTTTCATCGATTATAGGTTTCACTTTTTTAATCTCAAGCATTGGCCATACTTGCGTTCGCAATTCATCCGCCACATAAGCTTTAAAACTTATCGGTCTTGCTCTTAATGTCGAACCAGAATGGGTTAGACGTTTGGCCATCAATTGGGCAAAATCAACTTGTGCTTTGCGGCCGCGCTGAAAGGCAATTTGCACAATACGCCCCTCAATTGCTGCAGCGGCATAATTGCGATTGATGTAGTCCCCTCCAACCATATCCAATATCAGATTAACACCTAATTGTTCGGTGTTGCGTTTGATAAATTCAACGAACTCAACTTTTTTATATTCAATGGCGTAATCAGCGCCAAGATCGGCGACAAATTTAGCCTTTTCAGCATTACCAACAGTGGTGAAAACTGTTGCGCCAAAGGCTTTTGCAAGTTGAATTGCCGTTGTTCCAATACCTGAAGAGCCGCCATGAACTAAAAAAGTCTCGCCTTCTTGTAAGTGCCCACGCTGAAACACATTATGCCAAACGGTAAAATAGGTTTCAGGAAGAGCTGCAGCTTCAACCATGGAAAGTCCTAAGGGGATCGGCAGCACATTGCTCTCATGACATTTAGCATATTCAGCATAACCACCTCCGGGCAACAGTGCGCAAACTTGATCACCAACAGCAAATTTGGTGACTTTTTTACCTATGCGCTCAACAATGCCAGCAACTTCAAGCCCGGGGATATCTGTTGCGCCCTTTGGCGGAGGATAATGCCCTAAACGCTGAAGGCAATCAGGTCGGTTGACCCCTGCCGCATGCACGCGAATGAGAACTTCGTCAGGTCCATGTTTTGGATAAGACCGCTGCGCAATTTGTAAGACCTCTGGTCCACCAAACCCGTTAATCTCCACGACCCGCATAATTTACCCCTCTATTATGCCCTATATTTGGGCAGTCTTGCGAAATTATAGTCCCGTTATGAACCAATTTAATATGTTGTTAAGCCTTACAAGTTATTACTAACTTATCCGATAATTCGGATCTGGTAGAAAAAGTAACAGACTTTCTACTCGACGCCTCCCTGTTAAACTCTTGAGGGCCGCTTTGCGGCTCTTTTTTTGTCAAAATCCCAAATCCTAACACAATTTAAGACTTCCTAACGCCCGTTAACCTTTCTTTAAGATATAACTTGCGTATTTTTTAAAAAATCGGCATCTTGTCCGAGTTGCACAGAATACTATAAATTCTGGCAATATGTTGGCGTCAAGTTAGTAGAGAGTGTGAGACTTATATGTCCGAGACCAATCGTAATACAATTCGTTTTTCAGACCATATTGCAAATTCAGAGAGCTTTAAAACTCTTTATGCTGAAGGCATGGGTCTTGTTGAAGAAACAGCTGACTACCTGGACAGTACAGGTCGCGCTGCATCTAAAACTTTGCCGCGAATTGCATCCATTCTTTACTCAGCAGAATCAATGCGATTGACCACACGTCTTATGCAGCTTGCATCATGGCTCTTACTTCAACGCGCTGTGAACAATGGCGAGATGACGCGCGAACAAGCCATGACAGAAAAATCAAAAGTACGCTTGGATAGCTTTAATTGTGACCGCACTGCAGCTGGCTGGGACGAGTTGCCAGAAGCATTTAAAGACTTAGTGGAGCGTTCTTTACGCCTACAAAACCGCGTTGCGTTGCTTGATCGTGAGATTTATCGCCCAGAAGAAGCAAGCGATCAGGACACAGAAACTGAAAATTCTGTACAGGCACAGCTTTCCTTGCTTCAAACAGCTTTCATTAAATAAAGCTTCTAAAATTCATTCAATAAAAAACCCGCCAAATGGCGGGTTTTTTTGTAATATAAATTCTATCAAAATGTCTTTGATTAAAGACCAAGACCAGCAAAACGGTTTTTGAATTTAGTGATACGTCCGCCACGGTCCATAAGCTGCGCGCCGCCACCAGTCCAAGCTGGATGTGAAGTTGGATCAATTTCCAAATTCATTGTGTCGCCTTCAGAACCCCAAGTCGAGCGAGTCATATATTCTGTACCGTCAGTCATTACCACTTTGATAGTGTGGTATTCAGGATGAATATCCGCTTTCATAATAATATTCCTGTCAGTTTGGCACGAAGCCTTGATAACTCTAGTCGGTTTATTTACATCTCATTTGAGGTAAAGCTCACCGCTTCATAATCAAAGCCGTAGTCCTATCGGGCCACGGCTTCATAATTAGATAGCGAGGCTATACATCAACATAGCAATAAGCACAAGAGGTTTAGCGTGATTCTGTCTTAAAGAGTTTTCGTTATTCTTGTTAAGGGGAAAATGTCGTTGACTGATAGCAATCAAGAAGAAAAATCAAAACGCGCGTCACTCAAACCATTAAGAACGCTGCTTCCTTATCTGCTGCGTTACCCTAAGCTGATATTTGGTGCTTGTATCTTTTTACTGCTGGCCGCTGTAACAACATTGACCTTACCTATGGCCGTACGCCGCGTCATCGATAACGGGTTTTCCGGACAAGATGTTGATTTTGTTAATAGCTATTTCACCGTTCTTATGGGGATCGCCATCGTGCTCGCGATCTCTAGTGGGATGCGTTACTATTTTGTTATTCTCATCGGCGAACGCGTGATTACTGATCTCCGACGCGATGTTTTTGATCATATCGCGAATTTGTCGCCCGGATTTTATGATGTTAATCGTTCCGGCGAAATCATCTCCCGATTAACTGCGGATACCACTCAAATTAAATCTGCAGTCGGTGCAACAGCATCCATGGCATTACGTAACTCCATTCTTTGTTTGGGTGGGGTGATCATGATGTTTGTCACATCATTTAAACTCTCACTTTTTGTGATCATCGGCATTCCACTTGTTGTTTTGCCACTCGTTGGCTTTGGACGCGCAGTACGCCGTCGTTCAAGAGATGCACAAGACACGCTTGCTGAAGCTATGGCTTATGCGTCAGAAGCGATTAACGCAACACGCACATTGCAGGCCTTTAATGCTGAAAAAACAGCATCAGGCCGATTTAACAGTGCAGTTGACGATGCGTTTGCGGCTGCAAGAGCTGCTGTGACAACCCGCGCCACGCTAACAGTTTTCACCATTTCATTGGTATTTTGCGGCGTTGTTGGCATTTTATGGTCCGGCGCGCATTCAGTACTCGAAGGCAATATGTCTGCAGGCACGTTGGGGCAATTTTTGCTGTATTCTGTTTTGGCTGCCGGTAGCTTGGGCGCGTTATCTGAAGTTTATAGCGAGCTCTCGCAAGCAGCCGGTGCTGCAGAACGTTTAGGCGAATTGCTGCAAGAACAATCTGATATTCAAGATCCTGAAAACCCAGTTGCACTTCCTATCCCTTCAAGGGGAACGATTGAATTTTCAGAAGTTGATTTTGCTTATCCTTCAAGACCGGACACAAACATTTTGGATAAATTGTCCTTTACAATCAATTCAGGTGAAACAGTGGCAATTGTCGGCCCATCCGGCGCTGGTAAAAGCACGTTGTTTTCGCTCATTTTAAGGTTCTATGATCCAAGCTCAGGTGAAGTGAAAATTGATGGCGTGGATGTTAAAAAGGCAACATTAGAAGATGTGCGCAGCCGTACTGCAATTGTGCCGCAAGATGTAACCATTTTTGCAAGCTCGGTCTCTGATAACATTGCATTTAGCAGACAGGATGCAACTGACGAGGATATCAAAACGGCTTCGGTGAATGCGCTTGCGGATGAATTCGTTAAAGACATGGATGACGGCTATAACAGTATGATTGGTGAACGCGGGGTCACATTATCAGGCGGCCAGCGTCAACGCGTTGCTATTGCCAGAGGCATGCTTAAAGACGCACCGATTTTATTGCTCGATGAAGCGACATCTGCGCTTGATGCTCAAAGCGAGAAGCTAGTACAACAAGCACTTGATCGGATGATGGAAAACAGAACAACCATCGTCATCGCCCATAGGCTTTCAACGATCTTAAAAGCCGATCGTATTCTTGTGATGGATAAGGGTAAGATCGTAGAAGAAGGCACGCACCAAAGCCTGTCGTCTGCTGGCGGGATCTATGCAAATTTAGCCAAGCTGCAATTTGAGCAAGAATTAGAAAAATAACTGAATCTTAAAACGGTGTGCCTAGCGCTCCGTGAGTTTCAGCTCAATCCGGCGGTTCGTATCTCGCGCTTCTTGGCTATCGCCTTCCGCAATCGGTTGGAATTCACCAAACCCTGCCGCAACTAGTCGATTAGCCGGCACGCCCTGCTCGATCAAGAATTTAACCACAGAAGTCGCACGTGCGCTTGATAACTCCCAGTTATCGGCATAACGACCCGTCCCTGACAATGGTACGTTATCAGTATGACCATCAACGCGCAGCACCCAGTTGATTTCAGATGGAATTTCACGCGCCAGATCAAGCATAGCTTCGGCGAGTTTGGCCATTTCAACCTGACCTTCTTCGTTTAGTTCATTACCACCTGAAGGGAACAGAACTTCAGATTGGAACACAAAACGGTCTCCTACGATGCGGATATTCTCACGGTCTGATAAAATTGCCCGCAAACGACCAAAGAAATCTGAGCGATAGCGATTTAGTTCCTGAACACGTTGAGCAAGAGCAACATTTAATCGACGTCCTAAATCAGCAATCTTAACCTGTGCTTCCTCGTCTTTGTTTTCAGATACTTCCAAAGCATCCTCAAGTGCAGCCAATTGTCGACGCATAGCTGAAATTTGTTGATTTAAGAGATTAACTTGGTTCAACGCGCGTTGAGAAACTTTCTTTTCTTCATCAAGATCTTGATTGAGACTGCTAATCTGCGCATCGGCAGATTGTGACGCGCCAGCGCCATCATTAAGCAATTGCTCAAGACGCGAACGTTCGCTTTCTGCGGATGATAACGAGGCCTGAAGGTTTGCAAGCGTATCTTCCAAATCCTGGCGACCCGCTTTTTCAAGCGCCAGCAATTGGGTAAGCTCATTGATCTGGGAATTAAGGCGGGTTAGCACCTCATCACGGCCGCTAATCTCGCGACTTAAAAAGAACTGCGCCAACACAAATACGGAGAGCAAGAACATAATAGCCAGGAGCAATGTTGATAGCGCATCAACAAATCCAGGCCAGTAATCGACTGATCGATCGCGGCGACGGTTGCGAGAAAGAGCCATATCCCCGCCCTACTTATCTTTAATCCGGTCGGCTAACTTATCGAGCGTCATTCGCATAGATTTGGATTCCTCTTGCTGAGCATCAATCCAATCACGCAACATTTGCTGCTCGTTGCGCATATTTTTAACAAGCCCTTGTATACCTTCCGCCAAGTTCGCCATGGCAGCTGTCGTACGCTGGTTGGTTCCACCATCGACAGAAAGGTTTTTCAGATGCTCAGCAACCGCCTTTAGCTCTTCTGAACTATCAGCATTTGTTGTGATCGTAGGTACATTTGCTGCACCTACATCAGAGGTCACATCAGTAACCGATGCCAGCCAATTCTCAAGTTCCGCATAAAAACGCGACTGCGCCCAACCAGCTTGCAAATCAATGAACCCAAGTATGAGAGAACCTGCAAGACCAAACAGAGATGATGAAAAAGCCGTACCCATGCCATCGAGCGGCGCACCTAAACCAGTTTTAAGCGCGGCCAACACATCTTCTGTATTACCTGAACCTGCATCTAGCGAACCGATCACATCTTTAATTGAGCCGATGGTGCCAAGAAGACCCCAGAACGTACCCAACAGACCCAAAAACACTAAAAGACCAATTAGGTATCTCGTCGTGTCACGAGATTCATCCAATCGGTTAGCAATGGAATCCAAGATTGATCGAAGTGAAGATGTTGAAAGAGCCTTCTCGCGCTGTCCGCTGAATAGAACACGCATAGGCGCAAGCAAAATAGGATCGCGGCTAACTTTATCAGCATCGCCCGCCGCTCTAAAAGAATTAACCCACTTAACTTCTGGCCTTAACTGCGTGATTTGACGAATGGCAAGAAATACACCTGCAAGCAAAACAAAGATAATTAGGCCGTTCAACCCAGGATTTGCAAGAAATGCTGTCTGCACCTGCCGGAATAATACAGCAACAGCAAACCCAACAAAAACCAATGATATCAATACACTAAATAGAAATACAATTGGACTAGAAAGCTTGTTTGGCGCTTTACCATTTTCAGAAACTTGGTCCCACGTCGAATTAGCCATACCCTAATATCCGCCTAAATTTTTATACACTTATCCCCGTATAGGAACTCTAAGCAAAAAAATGGCGAAAATAAAAGCGTTTCCGAGAAACTTCGTTAAAAAAGATAGTTAATTGGTAAAAGCTTATTAAGCCTTTTTCGGCGCAGGACGCGAAACAACTTCGCTCAATGACTTTTGAATATATTCATTACCAGCAACAAGCGAACCTTTTTCAAGCAATTTCGTCCCGCCATCAGCATCATAAATAAATCCACCAGCTTCACGAATAAGCACGATGCCAGCAGCTATATCCCAGGGTGCTAACCCCTCTTCCCAATAGCCATCAACGTGACCTGCTGCTAAATAAGCCAGATCAATGGATGCAGCACCTGTGCGACGCACACCAGAAACTTCACCCATCACGTTAGCAAGTTGCACAAGGAACTTACCGTGATTACCACGGCCCAAATGCGGAACACCACATGTGACAATAGAATCGGTAAGTTTTTTGCGACCCGCAACACGTAGGCGGCGATCATTCATATAAGCGCCACCACCTTTTTCTGCCGTAAACAACTCATCTGTCGCAGGATTAAAAATAACGCCAGCAACCAATTCACCACCGCGTTCTAGTGCGATGGAAACAGAGAACATCGGAAAACCATGCAGGAAATTTGTTGTGCCATCCAAAGGATCGACAATCCAACGGTGGGTTCCGTCGGTTCCTTTAATCTCTTCACCCTCTTCACCCAAAAATCCATAGGTTGGGCGGGCTTTTAATAGCTCCTCGCGCACAATTTTTTCAGATTTTAGATCCGCTTGGCTAACATAATCAGATGGGCCTTTAACCGACACCTGAAGCTGCTGCACTTCACCGAAATCTCGAGAGAGTGAGCGACCTGCCTTCATAGCGGCTTGAACCATGACGTTGAGTAATGCTGAACGTGCCATTTTAAAATCTCTATTTTGTTTTAGCGCAAAGGTGAAAAGTCCAAAGACTATTCAGAGCGACGAACGTAAGTTAACTCGTTAGTGTCAACGATCACTTTTTCACCCGCTGAAATAAACGGCGGCACAAGAATACGCACACCATTTTCCAATACTGCTGGTTTGTAAGATGATGCAGCTGTTTGACCTTTTACAACAGGGTCAGCTTCCGCAATTTCCAAAGTAACTTGATCTGGCAACCGGACACCAATGGCTTTTTCTTCAAACAACTCAACAGTCACCATCATGCCATCCTGCAAGAACGCGGAACGATCACCGACAAATTCCGCTTGAAGTTCAAGCTGCTCATAGCTTTCAGTATCCATGAAAACAAGCATGTCATCTTGAGCGTATAGATATTGAAAATCTTTTTGCTCTAAACGAACGCGCTCAACAGTTTCGTTGGCACGAAAACGCTCATTAAGTTTTGTACCGTCAATGAGGTTTTTCAATTCAACCTGATTAAATGCACCGCCTTTACCTGGCTTAACAGCGTTTGTTTTCACAGCTGCCCATAGGCCACCATTGTGCTGAATAACATTTCCAGGGCGGATTTCATTACCGTTAATTTTCATGGACAAATTCCAATTTATTGAGGGAAGCCCAAACAGAATTGGGGCAATTGCCGCTTCAAGAACATAAAACGTGCTGTTTTTCAAGCCTTAGTCGATATGAATGGTTAAAAACGCAGCTCATTTGCAGCAGCCAACGCTTCTTTTTGCTCTTCAACTGTTAACCCCTGATAAAAATCCTCAAGGCTTGCATCTTCAAGACCGGCCCGCCGAGAAATGATATACCACTTCCCCGCCTCAATCGGATTCCCACGGGTGCCAATCGCTTGAATATAAAGATGCGCCAGTCGATTTTGTGCAATGACATTACCTTTAAGCGCCGCAAGGCTCATCCATTCGAAACCAGCCTCAAAATCACGATCACCGCCAACACCATCAATCAGCCAAATCGCAAGATCCAAACGTGCCGTATCATACCCAGCGCGCGCGGCAGAAATGAGGTGACGCCGGGCAATTGCACGCTTGGCATCATCAACATCAAGCGCATTGATATAGATTTGCGATAAGGCGTATTGCGCATCAGGGACCCCGCGCGCCGCTGACTTTTCAAAAAACGGAAGCGCTTCACGGATACCAACGGTGCCCGGTTTATCGGCTACAAGCAATTGCGCGTAATTAAACTGGGCTTTTGGGTTTCCAGCCTCAGCAGATTGCTTCATCAACGCGCGGGCACGTTCGTCATTGCGCTCAACATATTTACCATCTGTCAGCAAAAGTGCGAGTTTATACTGTGCCGCAGGATCACCATTTTTAGCCGCTTGATCATACCAAAAAACCGCATCATCCATGCTCCGACCAACACCAAACCCTTCGGCAAACAATTCAGCCAATAGCGTTTGCGCAGCAGGATCACCGAGCTGTGCGCGAGGCAGTGCAAGTTCCATCGCCTTTAAATATTGCCCACGCTGGAAAGCACCAAATGGTAGCCACGCTGCTTCATCAATTTCTTTTGCAATCACACGATCCGTTTTACCTGATTGCTGTTGCTCAGGCACTTGAAATGCGCTCAAATCTTCAAATGGTGCACTGGGGATCGTCTTAAGAACTTTCAAATTTGGCGGTTTCGGTGCTGCATCTGAATTTTCATCGCTCGGAACAGGCACAAACTGAGCCTGGGCATTTGAAAAACTCATAAATATAAGCATGGCAAACGGCACCAATCTATATTTTGACATTAAGTTCTCCAGTGTTTGCGACAAATCTAAGGTATGTGGTTGCGATACGATTTTATTTAATCTTCAAATCGTGGCGCTTTTTCGTCAAGAATAGCATTTATCTCAGATACCTTTAACGCAGCCTCATCGGGCTTGGCAAAAACAGCCTTTCCAAGTGCAATAAAATCACATCCAGTTTCCGCAACTTGCGCAACGCAGTCGATATGACTTCCCCCGGCAACAATACATGGAATTTCAACAAACTCTGCCCACCATTGTCCAAGTGCTAAATTTTTTGGATGCGCTTCTGGCTTAATATCACCGTCAATTTTTCCAAAGAACAGATAGTCCGGTTGTGTATCACCGATAGATAAAGCCGCATGACGATCTTTAGCGTTCCCGCCCCCGACAATTTTTTGCGGTGTAAAATCGTGAACTGCATTATAGACATCCTCCGCATTTCCCAACACATGAACACCATCCGCTTTTGAACGTCCCATAACGCGTGTATCACCTGCAATCAGCGCTGCAGCATCCGCATTTTGAATAATAGGCACCAGGCTCTCTGCAACAGATTGAAAAGTTTGCTCATCCAAATTTCGTTGAGGAATGATAACAGAGGCAACATCGCCTCCGCGCAACGCGTTCTCAACGCATTCTTTTAAATCTGAGATGACATCTAAATCTGGTGTGATGAGGACAAGTCTGCAGCGATTTGGTGTCAAAGTCATTTCAGTTACATTCTGTTGAGTTGTTTATATGTTCAATCAATAGCGCATTAGCCATTGAAGCAATCTTTGTTTTCCTCTACCCGATAAACCTTAGGACCAAGGAGTTCAAGGATGTTCCTCACGAGTGACCCATTAGTTTTAACAACAGCGATCATTGCTGTGGTATTAACCGGGCTTTCCAAAGGTGGTCTTGGCGGCGTTATGGGCATGTTAGGAGTGCCCATCATGGCCATAGCTATGCCACCCGTTCAAGCAGCTGCGATTTTGTTGCCGATCCTTATTATCATGGATATTTTTTCTCTTTGGTCTTGGCGCAAGGACTTTGATCTAAAACTATTAAAGCTCATGCTGCCCGGTGCAATTGTGGGTATTGCAATTGGCGGCTTAACCGCAGCCTATATCGACGAAAACTTAGTTCGCCTGATTGTCGGCTTTATTTCCGTGATGTTCGTTGTGTATTTTTTGGTGGTCAAATTCGCTAATCGAAAAAAACAACCAAGCCCAAAACCAGCAAGCCCATTAGCAGGGAAATTTTGGGGTGCAGTTGCAGGATATACAAGCTTTGTCTCCCATGCCGGTGGGCCACCTTATCAAGTTTACACACTACCATTGGGGCAAACACCACGCATCTATACCGGCACCAGCGTTAGATTCTTTTTCATTGTAAATGTAATCAAGCTGGTTCCTTATTTCGCTCTCGGGCAATTTGATACGACAAATCTGCACTCTTCATTTGTGCTCATGCCAATAGCCGTTGTTGCAACCTTATGCGGTGCATGGGTAATTAAACGCATGTCAGCCAATATTTTCTTCCCATTCATGTATGCGCTCATGTTCATAACGGGTGTAAAACTGATTTATGACGGATTGGTTGGATAGTCCCATAATTAGTAATTATTGCGACGCACAATCCTCTTGCATCGCACAATAAATTAAATTAGCTTGTTGATATGCAAAAGATAGATCCATTTTCCGCAATAGCTGATGCGAATCGCAGATACCTTCTTGAAGAGCTTTTAAGAGGACCACAAACTGTGAATGAGTTGGCAAAAGGATTGCCGATCAGCAGACCAGCAGTTTCTCAACATTTAAAAGCACTACTTGATAGTGGCTTAGTTGAAGTAAAAAATAAGGGAACCCGCCGATTTTATTCAATCAGCCATGACGGGTTTAATAAGCTGAATATTTGGCTCGACCAGTTCTGGGCCGAGCCAGCTTAATTAAATTAAAAACAAAGGGTTAAACGACTAATTATTCGTTCGAAGCATCTCCATTTTGTCTTTAATTTTGAGTTTTTTGCGCTTTAAATCAATGACGAGTTCTTCCTGCGGCTGAGGTCGGCTTAGCTGTGCAGCTAGCTCATTTTCCAAAGCAGAATGTTTGGCCTCAAGTGATGCAAGATGTGTTTCAAATGACATATTTTTCTCCTTGATTAAAAGTCTGACTTTAGCCGAAATAAAGAGAAACTAGATTTGGCCTAAGAAGTGTGCCATGTGTCAGCGCAATTGTCGAAGGGAATTTCTTATCGATAATAATTTATTATTAAATTATATTGTTCAAAAAATACGTCTATTCAAAATTGGGACATATGGGTGTTTAAATGGCCGACCAAGACCAAGTTGAGTTAAAAATGCAAATGGCTAAACTCAAACACGAGCATGCAGACTATGATATTGCCATCACAGCGATGATTGAAACCGGTTCTGACGCTCTTTCAATTCAGCGTATGAAGAAGAAAAAACTCGCAATAAAAGACAAAATTAGCAATCTCGAAGACCAAATTATCCCAGATATCATCGCCTAAACAGGACCAATACATTGACCAACACTAAATCTGCCCCCATTGCCATTATCATGGGGAGCCAATCTGATTGGCCAACTATGAAACATGCAGCCGACATACTTGATGCATTAAAGCTTGACTATGATGCGCGCATTGTCTCAGCCCATAGAACCCCTGATCGCATGTATGATTTTGCAAAATCGGCTCGCGAGGAAGGCTTCAAAGTTATTATCGCAGGCGCAGGAGGCGCCGCACACCTTCCGGGCATGGTCGCTTCATTAACGCCACTACCAGTATTTGGCGTGCCTGTGGAAAGCAAAGCATTATCGGGTCAAGATAGCTTGTTATCAATTGTGCAAATGCCAGGTGGCATACCCGTTGGTACATTAGCAATCGGTAAAGCTGGTGCAAAGAATGCAGGACTAATGGCGGCGGCTGTCATTGCTTTAAGCGATGAAAAAATTGCCAAAAACCTTGATGCATGGCGTGCTGCAAATTCAGCATCTATTGCAGAAAAACCAACGGACGACGCATAAGAATGACTGCACTTGCTCCTAACTCGACAATAGGCATTATCGGCGGCGGTCAGCTGGGCCGGATGCTTGCCATGGCGGCCGCTCAACTGGGCTATCAAACCGTGATATTGGAACCTGATCCCAATGCGCCAGCTGCACAAGTTGCCAATGATCAGATTATTGCCGCCTATGATGATGAAATTGCCCTTGAGAGCCTCGCAGATCAATGTGATGTCGTTACTTACGAATTTGAAAACGTGCCAAGCGCTGCGATTGAAGCATTAGAAAAAGTCGTTCCAGTTTATCCAGGTGCGCAGGCGTTGAAAATCTCACAGGATCGCCTTTTAGAAAAACAAATGGCCCAGGGTATTGGTGCAAAAACCGCTGGGTTTTATGCTGTCAATTCGCTTGAGGATTTGCAAGATGGTGTTGCGCAAACCGGATTACCAGCAATCTTAAAAACCAGACGCTTGGGTTATGACGGCAAGGGTCAGGTTAAAATTGATACAGATGCAGACCTTCAAGCAGCGTTTGATGCCATGGCTGGTCAGGATGCGATCCTAGAAGCTTTTGTGAACTTTGATTGCGAAGTCTCTGTCATTGCAGCACGTGGCATTGATGGATCATTTCAAGCATTTGATATAGCAGAAAACGTTCATAAAAATCATATCCTGCACACCTCAACTATACCAGCAAACGTCCATGGTAATGTTGTGAAAACTGCAATTGAATATGCTCAAAAAATTGCTGAACACCTCAATTATATTGGTGTATTTGCAGTTGAGTTCTTTGTTGAAAATGCAAACAGCGATGACTTTAACATCTGCGTCAACGAGATCGCGCCGCGTGTTCATAATTCTGGTCACTGGACAGAGGCCGCTTGTGTTACCTCTCAGTTCGAGCAACATATTCGCGCAATTGTTGGGCTTCCTCTATCAACAGCAGAACGTCATAGCGATTGCGTAATGCTGAACTTAATTGGTGATGACGTGAACGATCTGGAAAAACATGCATCCGATGATAGTGCCAAAGTGCATCTTTACGGAAAACTTGAGGCGCGGCCGGGTCGAAAAATGGGCCATGTCACTTTTTTAAAGTCATAAATATTACGGGACGGTTATAAAAATTTTGAACACTTGCTGGCTTTGATGTTGACAAATACGTTCGAAAAAGTTACCTCCTGCCCAACAAATGGCGCGCCTCGTCTGGCGCGCTTTGATTATTTAGGAGCAACGCCTTCAAGTGGCGTGGAAAAAAAGATGAAAATTAAAAATTCTCTTAAGTCACTTAAAAACCGTCACCGCGAAAACCGTTTGGTTCGTCGTAAAGGTCGTGTCTACATCATCAACAAATCAAACCCACGTTTTAAAGCTCGCCAAGGCTAATTAGCAGCTAAGAACGACAGCGATTTGTCATTCACATTTTGTTAAATATTTCCTAAACATGGTTAACGAATAGTTATCCGTGTTTATTAGGGTTTGACGTTTGGCGCAAACTAGGTAACCATGACACCTATTATGCGCCATTTTAATTTGATTCATACTCTGATTTTTGTTGCGTCGCTGACCATAGCCGGGACGGCCAAGTCTGAAGTGGCAGATCCGGTAACTACGTCATCAATACCCAAAGCAACAACATCATCAGCAACCAAGCAGAAAAAGCTCAGTCTTGCACGTGCGGAAAAGCTGGATGAATTATTTGGCGAACTTAAACGCGAACCAAATTTCGGCAAAGCAAAACGTTTAGCATCCCGGATCACAATCAGATGGGCCAGTTCAGGCAGCGCCACAGCTAATGCGCTGATGGTTTGGGCACAGCAGGCCATGCGTGATGGACGAAATTCCGATGCAATGGAACTACTTGACCAGGTTATTGTTTTACTTCCTGACTATGCGGAAGGTTGGAACCGCCGAGCAACACTTCATTATGTGATGCGCAACTACGTTAAATCCATGGCTGATATTGAGCAAACTTTGGCACTCGAACCACGACATTTTGGAGCGCTTGTTGGCATGGCGACAATTCTGTCAGCCATCGGCGAAGATGACAAAGCATTAGAAGTTTACGAACGCGTATTATCAATCTATCCTGCGAACAGAAATGCTCAGGCGAGCATGATTAAACTCATGCAAAAGCTTGAAAAAGCGAAATCTGATCTCGGAATTTATAATTGGACATATTGTTATTGTGTGTATTGGGGCTACTTGCCCTCTTCATCATTTTGTTTTCCTATACGCAGTTTAAATCAATCCAAATCGGCAAGATATATCCGCCAATTGGTGAGTTCTACGATATTGATGGCGTAAAAATTCACGCCAAATTCATCAAAGCAAAGCGAGAAAACAACAATCCACCGATTGTGTTTATTCACGGCGCCAGTGGAAATTTACTGGATCAGATAGCCCCTTTTGAGGACAAAATAGATTTCAACGCAGATGTTTTATTTATCGACAGACCCGGTCATGGGTGGTCAGAACGGGGTGAAGAAGACAACAAATACCCTAACAAGCAAGCAGCTATCATCGCAAAGCTCATGGAGCACTTGGGAATGGAAACAGCAACCATGGTGGGGCATTCATTTGGTGGAGCCGTGCTTGCAAGTTTTGCCGTTTATCATCCATCAAAAGTTCACTCACTTTTGTTTTTATCGCCCGTGGCTTACCCCTGGCCCGGGGGCGTTAGATGGTATTACACGCTCACTAGTCTGCCATTTATCGGTTGGATATTTGCAAATACGCTTGCCCTAATTGCAGGTCTGCAACGCATTGAAAGTGGTTCAAAATGTGTGTTCTGGCCGAATAAAATGCCAGACAATTATATCTTAAAAACAGGACCAGAGCTCGTTTTAAGACCCAATACGTTTCGAGATAATGCCAAAGATATCGTTAGTCTCTTCGATTATCTTTGCAAAACCTGGCCTAAATATAAACAGATATCGGCACCAACTATTATCATTTCCGGCAACAGAGATACGGTCGTTTTTCCCTATATTCATTCCGATGGTTTACACCAGCATATTAAAGGCTCTGAACTTCTCGATTTAGAAAATCTTGGTCATAAACCCGACCATATCGCAACAAAACTAACCATTGCAGCCATTGAAAAGCTGCAGGGTGACACCTCAATAGATCTCATAAAAATGGCGGAAGAGCTTGATCAAAAGCTTTCCCGCCAACTTGTTTCTCAAAAAACTGAAATTAGTATTTAGCGCACATCACCGATGTGAGCGATACGCAACATGTTCGTTGCACCTGTGGTTCCAAGCGGAACACCAGCTGTGATAATGATGCGATCACCAGTTTTGGCAAATTCTTCTTCCGCAGCAATCTTACAAGCGCGATCCACCATATCATCAAGATCAGTCGCATCGCCTGTAATCACGCTATGCAGTCCCCAAACAATTGAAAGCTTTCTCGCAGTGTCTAGCACAGGAGACAGCGCAATGATCGGAACATTTGGACGTTCACGCGATGCACGAATACCAGTTGCACCAGATGCGGTGTAACAAACAATCACTGGCAGATCCAAAGTCTCCGCTGTTTGACGCGCAGCAAGTGAAATTGCATCGGCAATGGTTGGATCGGGTTCTGCACGTTGTGCATGCGCAATACCTGTATATGTCGGATCAAGCTCAACACTACGTGCAATGGAAGCCATAGTGCCAACAGCTTCAATCGGGAACTGGCCCGCCGCTGATTCAGCGGACAGCATCACAGCATCGGCGCCTTCAAACACAGCTGTTGCAACATCGGATACTTCAGCACGTGTCGGAACAGGTGCTGTGATCATAGATTCAAGCATCTGTGTGGCCACAACAACGGGTTTACCAGCTCTGCGGCATGCACGTGTCAGCTGCTTTTGAATACCAGGTACGGATTCAATTGGCATCTCAACACCCAAGTCACCACGAGCAACCATGATCGCATCAGACAATTCAATAATTTCGTCAATTTTCTCAAGCGCTTGAGGTTTTTCGATTTTTGACATAAGCGCTGCGCGATCGCCAACAATCTCGCGAACTTCAATCAAATCTTCCGGGCGCTGAATAAATGAAAGCGCAATCCAGTCAACCGAACCATTTGCAATAACAGCATCAAGATCTGAACGATCTTTCGGCGTCAACGCGCTCACCGCAAGATCAGTATCAGGAAGGCTCACACCTTTTTTGTTTGAGATCTTAGTGCCATTAATCACTTCAGTGACAATCGACTTTCCATCACATTTTGTGGCTTTAAGCTGCAGACGACCATCATCAATGAGCAGTCGATCACCAACTTTAACAGAAGCTAAAATTTCAGGATGCGGAAGATAAACACGAGTTTTATCGCCCAATGTTTCATCGCCATCTAGAGTAAACGTCTGACCAATTTCAAGTGCAGCTTCATTTCCTTCAAACATACCAACACGCAGTTTCGGGCCTTGAATATCGGCTAAAATACCAATCGGGCGCTTGCAAACTTTTTCAACATTTCGAATTTTTTGTACGAGGTCATTCAGAACTTCATGGCTTGAATGGCTCATATTAATTCTAAATACATCAGCACCCGCTTCGTAAAGCTTTTGAATTGTTGTTTCATCCGATGAAGCTGGGCCAAGAGTTGCTAAAATTTTGACCTTACGTTTTCTTCTCATTGCGTTGGCGTTCCCTGTTGTTCCTGACCATCGGTGAGCTGAACCATCCAACTCCCCTGACGACCAGTGTCATATTCCTTAAAACCCATGCGTTGGAACCCACGTGCAAAACAATCTTCAACACCGACTATTTTGAACTCTGTATCCGACACACACATATTAATGTCTCCGCCCCATCGACCGCCACCGGCGGCATCTTCGGCGTAGACATAATAAAATCTGGATTCAATCTTTCCTTTAATCAGCGTTTCACACGATGTTGGCTGGACTTGCCACCAACCTTCAGAAACCCATCCTTCAGCTGTTCTATATCCAATTGCGACCCCGACAAGTGATTGTGTGCCATTACAGACTCTGAAATCAGCACGCGCTTCATCACTCCATATTGGGTTAGATAATACAATGAAGGTCAGCAGTGAAAGTTTTATGACAGGGGATAGCGGTCTGCTGAATGAAGACAAACCATGAGCTAACGATGACACAATACGCACGAATGAACTCGATTTTAGTTGATTGAAAACCTTGGGTGTCCTTTTGCGCTGCATAGCCTGCAAAGTCAACGTTTCATGCTTAAAACGATTATATTTTGTACTACTAGACGTCAAAATAGGATAATCCTTTCACAAAAATGGCCCTGTACTATTTGTATAGCTTATTTTCATCCATCGCAGATAAATTTTCTGTCAGCTATCGATTTCAACATTACGAATCATTATTTGTAAAGTATTACGGCAATAAGGCGATGAAGGAATTTGGCCCATGAATAATGAACAACGTGTCCAATTAGAAGCGGCAGCCTTTCGTCGGCTAGTCAGCCACTTGCAAAACAGAACCGACGTACAAAACATAGATTTGATGAATTTATCAGGTTTCTGCAGAAACTGCCTTTCAAAATGGTACAAAGAAGAAGCTGATTTAAAGGGCCTTGATATTGATAAAGAAGCCGCAAGAGAAATTATCTATGGCATGCCATACTCAGAATGGAAATCCAAATATCAAACTGAGGCCACACCCGATCAACAGCAGTCTTTTGAGGAAAACAAACCAAAAGATGCCTAAGCGAGCCATATTTGCTTGACCAATTGAAGAATGGCGGTCAGGTATTGCACAAATTAAAATAAGTATTCGCGGTTCCAGCAACCATGTTGCAAATCGCGCTGGAAAGAGGATGACCCATGTCAGATGATGTAGTCGGCGGTGTAGCCAGCAATCAATTACGAGCTTTCATCGAGCGCATTGAGCGCCTGGAAGAAGAAAAGAAAACAATCGCAGACGACATTAAAGACGTTTACGGCGAAGCAAAAGCAATGGGCTATGACACCAAAGTTTTGCGTAAAGTGGTTTCAATTCGCAAACTTGATCAAAATGAAAGAATGGAACAAGAAGCTGTTCTGGATACATATCTTGCTGCATTAGGCATGCTTCCGCAAGACAATAGACAAGACGACGAATAGCATCTAGGACCAGTTCGTCAGTTTTAAAGATAATGGCTTTTCTTAGCCCTCATATCTCACAACAGGTAAAAAGTTGACGGCATTACCGGTAAATGTCGTCTGACCTTGCTGGGTAGTATTATCTTTGGAAAATCCATTCGCATAAACCACCGCAGGTGCTTTTCGCATAAAGCGATTTACAAAACGCGGTGCTTTGGCAGGTGGTTGCATATTTAAAATGCTATCCTGAGAGAACACACGCTTTGATATTGTGATCTGTTCAAAAGTCGGTGTGGATGGATTTGCTTTATATTTAGCCGCAATCGCATCGCGCAAGTTGGGACGCCCACTTTTGCGGGAATCCTCAAGCGCCTGCGAAACACTTGCACCCAAGTCTGTACGATCTATCCGGTTATGCGCGCGCAATTCCGGTGTTTCAAGAGACGCAAAATCAATGCGTTTTTCTTCAGGAGCAGTAATAGAAGCAACAACCGGTGTTGGTATCTCACCATTTTCCTTCCGTTTACGATCTGTCTCAACGGCTGCAGCAATAATTGCAGTTAACGTCGGCAATGTAGGCTTAGTGTCAGTTTGATCGTAAGCAAGCGGTTGCACTTCGCTCACGACGCTATTTTCAGGCCGTTCTTGCGGCTGAGGAATGAGAGAAGCAATTTGAACACGCTCTTCTTGAGCAGTAATTTCTGGCTTAACATCAACTTCGAAAGTTTCCGGTTCCGGAGCTGTCACCAACAAGGTTGGAATAGGGATATTCTCACGCGGCAATCTGGCCAGATTTTCTGCAAATGTAGGCTCTGGCGCTTGCGCAGCAACCGGCGCTGCTGATGCAATTTGCTGCGTAGGTGTAGGCGCAGGTTTTGGCTTATCGTTGTTTCTGCGTCCAAACAGATTACCTAATAGTCCCCCTGACGCATTGGCGTTATTATTGGTATTCGTTTCCGCTTTTGCAACAACTGTGCGAGCTGGCGCTGTCTTTTCCTTCGTAACTGGTGAGCTCTTTGTATCAATGCCACCACCACGGCGCTTATATTCGCGCAAAGCAACATTGTAGCCAGGCAGCGGTTTACCATCGGAAGGTAAGTGAAGTGTTTTCCCGTCTGGGAATAATTTTACCAATTCTCTGCGGCTCATTCGTGGCCATGCTCGAACACCGGCAACATCCAAATGCACATATGGAGAAGATGATCTTGGATAATAACCAACACCACCACCTTGTAACTTCATTGCGATAGCGCGCAACTTACTGGATTTTACACCAGGGATATAAAAATCCATTGCCTTTCCATAAAGGTGTTGGCTGTTCTTCGCTTGACCACCACGTGTACGTCTGAGCAACTCGTTCGATTCAGGAGAACGATAAGACGACACCACATGTATATAGTTTTTCGCACCGGAGCGACGATACACTTCCCACACCAGATCAAATAATTTCGGATCAAAAGCGATAACTTTGTTATTTCGCCAATCTCGAAGCAGTCGATTGAGTTTTCTCAATCCAGCCTTGTCATAGCGTCCATTTTTTTGAACACGATTTTCTCGCGTTCTTTGGTATGGGTGTAATATATCTTTAAAGATTTTGTTTGAGCAGAGGCTTTGTCAGCGCCCACAAATGGCATAGCAATATTGAGCGTAAATGCCATGGCAAAAAGCGCGATCGCAAACGCAATTTTCCCCATAAGACGCGCGCAATCCTGCTGCAGATCCATATGTGATAGCTTAATTAGCAAACTCGCCCTCGTCTATGCTATGCTGTTGAGCTGATTTCTATTTACAAAATGAGGTAACACCATGGCAATTTTTAGCTTATCTGCCACTTGTTGTCATTATAGTAAATGAATTGCTAAAAAGTCCTTAAGGAAACACCTGCGACGCGTTTTCCAGACTTAAACTCAACCAAACCCTACCATCACAAAATATATAATGATTTAGCTCACTAATTCCAAGGGGCGTTCGGGATCAATGTCATACTCTTTTAGTTTGCGGTACAACGTAGAACGACCAATGCCGAGTTGCTTGGCAACAAAGCTCATTTTACCGTCGTAAAAAGCGATCGCCCGTCTGATAAGCTCTTCTTCCACCTCACCAATTGAACGCATATCACCATACTTGTCGAACAAATTTAGATATTGCGAAGGTTCAACGCGATGTGGGCTATTTACAATGGTTTCTTCATCAACTGTGTGAGACAAAAGGTCAGCCATATCAGGTTCAAGACTGTGCTCAGGCTTTCCGGTCGAGGTGCTAATTTCGCTTGGATTTAAGAAATGCGGCAAGGCATTTGATGAAATAAGACGGTCTTTTGATTGACTGATAATCCATGCGAGGACTTGGAAAAACTGCGTGTGGTTACCTGGCCAATCAAATTCACCAAGAACTTTGAGCGTATCATAATCAATTTCAACATCTGGATGATGGAATTTCGGTTTGAGTGTCTTTACATATTCACCAATCCAAACAGACATATCCTCTGCAATTGTATTAAATTTATTCATTATGATCGGCGAAACACTAATGCGATAGTAAAATGCTTCCTGAAACGTGCCAGTTTTAATCTCACTAATGAGATCTAAATCCGTCGAGATTATCAACCTTACATCGCGTTTGATTTTAGCTTTCTCGGTTGAAGAATAGACCAATCCATTGTCTAAAAAATCAGAGATTTTATTCTGAATGTCAGTCGTAAAATTGTTGAGGTTATTGATAAATAACGTTCCGCGATCTGCCTCAGCAAGCAAGCCCTTTGATGTGTCATTACCAAAAATAACATCGATCAATTCTTGTGCTGTATAAAGCTCCGCATCAACAATTTTTAAGGTATGTCGATAGCGATTACTCAATTTGTGAGTGGCAACGGCCATCTCTGCTTTTGGGGTACCAACGCCACCTTCAATGAGAACAGGTAAATCGTTTTTCGAGGCTTTGATGGCAGATTGAAACACCAGTTCATCATTGCCATCGCGCACATCCACCCATTCCAATATATCATGTTCAGCTCCCATGAAACCAGCATAAAGATCTAATCTATTTAGGGACTTAGCAAGTTCATTAACCGCTCTTTGTTCAACAACCTGATAGCTGATATTAGCAAGTTGGCTTAAACATTTATATCTATCGGTTTGCGCCATTGAATAGAGCATAACCGGCATGTGGCTTGCGTAGGAAACAAGCAAATTCGCTGTGCTGTCGATGTCTAATGGCTGAGTTGCGACATCAAAGTGAACCGCAATGAAATTACTCTTTGACCAACTAAGTTGAACTTGCAATTGCTCAAGAGAATTGACAAAAACAAACTCAAAATGAGTGACCTTTGCCATACGTCGTGCGATCTCGTAACTATCGACGTCGGAGCTGATAACTAATACCTTTTTTGACATAACGGCCTCATAATTGATGGTCTCGATACGTCCCCATAAACATCATTGCACCAAAAACTTGAAAAATGACTTTCCAAATTGCACCGCAATTGATTAAAGTCGTAGCTAACTTATGCGACATGCGAAATCGGACGATTAAATTGCCTCTATCTCCTCATCAAAATCAAATGCTTTGGTCAAACAATTCAGCCACTCAGCACGCCGAGCTTGGAGATTTACCCAGCTGGGATCTCAATGATCTGTATGAAAGTAAAGATTCTGCTGCGTTCGAAAAAGATCGCGATTGGAGCAAGTCTGCTTCGGAAAAATTTGAGGTACGCTGGAAGGGCAAACTACAGGATGCCACTCACAAAACTGGTGATGATGGTTTAGGCGCTGCGATACGTGAATATGAGCAAATTGAAGAGGTAATGGGCCGCATGGCGTCCTTTGCCGGCTTGCTTTATTTCTCAAATACACTCGATGTTCAAAATGCCAAATTTTACGGCGACATGCAGGCGCACATTACCGATGCCAGCGCTCACCTCATTTTCTTCACGCTCGAGCTCAACCGTATTGATGAAAAAGACATCGCACATGGGATCAACAATGATCAGCTTACAGCGCATTATCAATCCTGGATTTTGGATTTAAGAAAAGACAAGCCACATCAGCTGGAAGAAAATGTCGAGCAGCTTTTCCATGAAAAATCAATCACTGGGCATGGTGCATGGAACAGATTGTTTGATGAAACAATGGCAGATCTGCGTTTTGTTCTAGATGGGGAAGAATTGCCGCTAGAAGCAACGCTAAACCTTTTGCAGGAGGCTGATCCTGCTATCCGTGAAAAGGCGGCCAAAGCACTTGTTGAAACTTTTTCTAATAATTTGCGCGTCTTTACACTGATCACAAATACACTCGCAAAAGACAAAGAAATATCAGATCGCTGGCGTGGTTTTGAAGATATTGCCGACAGTCGCCATCTTGCGAACCGCGTAGAGCTTGAAGTTGTCGATGCGTTAATGACCTCGGTTAAAGAGGCATATCCGCGGCTTTCACATCGCTATTACAAACTAAAAGCTAAATGGCTTGGCGTTGAAGAGCTCAATTATTGGGATCGCAATGCACCGCTTCCTGAAACATCTAAATCACTTGTATCTTGGGAAGATGCCAAAGAGATTGTCCTCTCAGCCTATAATGATTTTGCGCCTGAAATGGCGAACACAGCAAGAGACTTTTTTGACAAAGGCTGGATTGATGCAGCCAATCGTGAAGGTAAGGCACCTGGGGCATTTGCCCATCCAACAGTTCCATCAGCGCACCCGTATGTGCTGATTAATTACATGGGTAAAGCGCGAGATGTCATGACATTAGCTCATGAACTGGGCCATGGCGTGCACCAAGTACTTGCCGGCAGTCAGGGGGCATTAATGGCCTCAACACCCTTAACTCTTGCAGAAACTGCGTCCGTATTTGGGGAAATGCTAACTTTCCGCGCAATTTTAAACAAAACTGACGATGCGCGCGAGCGCAAAGCTATTTTGGCGCAAAAAGTCGAAGATATGATCAATACAGTTGTTCGTCAGATCGCTTTTTATGACTTTGAGCGCAAATTGCACACAGCCCGGCGTCAAGGTGAGCTAACCAGCGATCAGATAGGTGATTTATGGATGTCAGTTCAAGCAGAGAGTTTGGGACCAGCCATTAAACTGGATGAAGGCTATAAAACCTTTTGGACATATATCCCTCATTTCATCCATTCGCCTTTTTATGTTTACGCCTATGCATTTGGCGATTGCTTGGTGAACTCCCTTTATGCAGTTTACCAAAATGCAGATAATGATTTTCAGGCGCGATATTTTGAAATGTTAAAGGCTGGTGGCACCAAACATCACAGCGAATTATTGGCGCCATTTGGGCTTGATGCGACACAATCTGACTTCTGGGATAAGGGGCTTTCCATGATTGAAGGCCTCATAAACGAATTGGAAGAACTGGACAAACACCTAGGATAATGGGTATTTTGCCTTGTTTTCGCCATGTGTTCGGCGCAAAAAGGTAAATGTTAATAGGGGTAAAACATGATGCATATTCAAAAAATCTGGCTTATTGGTGCTCTTTCTCTTGGATTGGCGGCTTGCCAAACACAACCATTTGTCCCTGCATCTGCACCCGTGTCTGGCTTTGAAGGTGAGTGGGTTGACCAAAATGGCATTTCCTCAACCTTCAACAATGGTCAGTTTCAAACCAAAACAACTGACGGTACAAATACTCTTCTCGCTGTTGGCAGCTATACACAAGTCTCTTCGACTTTAGCTGAGATTGAACTGCGTTCACTCGTAAGACGCACCGTGTCACAAGTGAATTGTGCTTTGGCGACGTCAACGCGTATGAACTGCACATCTAGCTCTGGTTCACAGTTCACACTCACACGACGTTCTTAAAATTAATAAATAAGCAGCGTGCATATTTCTTGATGATTATGCACGTTTTAGGCTTGCACTTTTGCAGCTATAGTGGAACGATTGTTGTTAAGTGATTGTCATCATTTGATGGTAGATCGCCGTTACAACACCCGAGACAATACAACAATATTGCGGGTTATATTTCACTTATACTGGGAGTGCATACATGCATAAAATCAAAACAAAACTCTGGCTCAGTGCTGCAACACTGGCGCTTTCAACGGTCGTAGCGCAAGCTGATTTTTCCCTAAATATTCTACATATCAACGATCTACACAGCCGTGTAGAGCCCATTAACAAATATGATTCTACCTGTGGTTCGGAAGATAATGCTGAAGGCAAATGCTTTGGCGGTTATGCACGCGTTAAAACCATGATTGATAAATTGCGTGGCGAATTGGCAGACGAAAACACAATCGTTCTGGACGCCGGAGACCAGTATCAGGGCTCATTGATGTACACCACTTATAAAGGTGATGTGGAAGCAGAGCTTGCAGAAAAAGTCGGCTTTGACGTCATGGCGGTCGGTAATCACGAATTTGATGATGGTGATGAAGGGCTCGCAAAACTTGCTGATGCTGTCTCATTCCCAATCATTTCTGGCAACATTGATGTAAGCCAGTCAAACATCTTGAAAGGCAAAGTGGAAAATCACGTTGTTCTGGAAGTAGGTGGCAAAAAGATCGGCATTATTTCAGCGCTAGCGGCTGATACTGTTGAAACATCCTCACCGTCAGATGCGGTCATCTTTACAGATGAGATTGAAAGCCTGAAAGCTGACGTTGCGGCACTGGAAGGCGAAGGTGTAGATATCATTATCGCACTTAATCACGTTGGACTGGCAAAAGACCTTGAAATCGCTGAAGCGGTTGAAGGTATCGATGTTGTTGTTGGCGGCCACTCACATACCCTTATGTCAAACACTGTTGAAGGTGCCATGGCTTACCCAACAATGGTTGGTGATGTTCCTGTAGTGCAGGCCTATGCTTATTCAAAATATGTTGGACATCTGAAAGTAGATTTCGATGATGAAGGCAATGTAAAATCAGCCACCGGTGATACAATTCTTCTTGATGCTTCAGTGGCAGAAGACGAAGCAATTGTTGCTCGTGTTTCAGAGCTTGCAGGTCCAATCGATGAAATGAAAAACCGCGTTGTCGCCAGCGCTGATGCAGCTATTGAAGGTGATCGCAGCTTCTGCCGCACACAAGAGTGCCAGATGGGTAACTTGGTTGCCGAAGCGATGCTTGATCGCGTGCGTGATCAGGGTGTTTCGATCGCCATCCAAAATGGCGGTGGTCTGCGTGCGTCAATTGATGCGGGCGAGATTACAATGGGTGAAGTGCTAACTGTATTGCCTTTCCAAAACACGCTTTCAACATTTGAACTAAAAGGTGCTGATGTTGTTGCTGCATTGGAAAATGGTGTTAGCCAGGTTGAAGAAGTCAAAGGTCGTTTCCCGCAAGTCGCCGGATTGAAATATACATTTGATGGTTCAAAACCTGCTGGCGAACGTATCAGCGATGTCATGGTTGTTGACGCTGATGGAAATGCATCTGCAATTGACACCTCTGCAACATATGGCGTTGTGTCAAATAACTATATGCGCAGTGGTGGCGATGGATACAAAATCTTCAACACTGGCGGCATGAATGCCTATGACTACGGTCCTGATTTGGCTGATGTTGTGGCAGAATACTTGGCAGAAAACCAGCCATACAAACCGTTCACTGACGGGCGTATTTCAGCTAAATAATTTTTAGCAATTCAAAAACTCGTTTTAAGAAGGCCCTTTGCATTGCATGGGGCCTTTTTTGTTTTGGCACTTATATAATTTGCCGCAGGTAATAATTCAGTTTTTTTGGACCAATTTGTAATTTAGCGCGTATATAGATCAAATGCATTAAACAAACGGTTGCCTAGTTATGAAATTTTCACCAGTTCCCATGAAACTACCTCAAGAACACCCTCCAGTAAAAATCGGAAAAGTTGGCGTTTTGCTCGTCAATTTGGGAACGCCAGACGGAACCGATTACACATCAATGCGACGCTACCTGAAAGAATTTTTAACAGACGCGCGCGTGATTGAATGGCCAAAAGCCCTTTGGTATCCAATTCTGTTTGGAATTGTCTTGAACAAGCGCCCCCAAAAAGTTGGCGAGGCTTATAAGTCAATCTGGAACAACGATTTGGATGAGAGCTATCTCCGCACATACACAAGAAGCCAATCCGACAAACTGGCTGAAATGATGGCTTCACACGAGCATATTATGGTTGATTGGGCCATGCGGTATGGCCAACCATCTATTCCGGATAAATTGCTAGGTTTGAAAAACGCTGGTTGTGACCGGATTGTTATCTTCCCGCTTTACCCTCAATATGCTGCTGCAACGACTGCAACAGTTAATGATAAAACCTTTAAGACTTTGCTTGATATGCGTTGGCAGCCTGCGATCCGCACAGTTCCTGCCTATCATGACGATCCTGTTTACATTGAAGCACTTGCAACATCGATCGAAAAACATCTTGCAAGCCTAGATTTTGAACCTGAAAAGGTCATTGCATCATATCACGGCATACCACAGTCATACTTCAAAAAAGGTGATCCATATCACTGTCATTGTTATAAGACATCACGCTTGTTAAACGACAGATTAGGCTGGGAAGAGGGTCGATTAATGACAACCTTCCAGTCGCGCTTTGGCCCTGAAGAATGGCTGCAACCATATACCGATGTTACAGTCGAAGAACTAGCCAAATCAGGCACTAAAAACATAGCTGTTTTCAATCCCGGATTTGTTTCTGATTGTCTAGAAACCCTTGAAGAAATGGGGGAGGAAGCGCAAGAAATTTTCCACGAGCATGGTGGCGAAAACTTTAGTCACATCCCATGTTTGAATGACAGCGATGAAGGTATGGATGTTATCAAATCTGTCGTAATGCGCGAACTTGGCGGTTGGCTTTAGCCTCCGCTACTGGAGCAAAATACACGTTGATCATCTGATCCAAACGCTTGAAATACTGATGTTATACTCCTATCTTAAAAGAGAATTCAATTTTTTGGGGAGTTGTCATCGTGTTGATCGAAGGTTTGGATATTACCGTTATCGTGATCGTTTTTGTGGCGATCATATTTTTGGCCTCCAGTGTTAAAACCGTACCACAAGGTTTTTCCTATACCGTCGAACGTTTTGGCAGATATACAACAACCTTAATGCCTGGCCTTCGTCTTATCGTTCCATTTGTTGACCGTATTGGCGCAAAAATGAACATGATGGAGCAAGTGCTTGATATTCCAACCCAGGAAGTCATCACCCGAGACAATGCGTCTGTCGCGGCGGATGCGGTTGCGTTTTACCAAGTTTTAAACGCAGCGGAAGCAGCTTATCAGGTTAATAATTTAGAAAATGCGTTGGTAAACTTGGCGATGACAAATATTCGTTCGGTCATGGGTTCTATGGATCTAGATGATCTTTTGTCAAACCGCGATGCGATCAACGAACGTTTGTTGAAGGTGGTTGATGAAGCCGCGGCGCCTTGGGGCATTAAAATCACCCGAGTTGAGATTAAAGACATTGCGCCACCGCGTGATCTGATTGAATCCATGGGGCGCCAGATGAAAGCAGAGCGGGAAAAGCGTGCAGAAATCTTGGAAGCTGAAGGTACCCGAAACTCTCAAATTCTTCGTGCGGAAGGTGAAAAGCAGGCAGCGGTTTTGCAAGCTGAAGGTCGCCGTGATGCAGCTTTCCGTGATGCGGAAGCGCGCGAGCGGCTAGCGGAAGCTGAAGCGAAGGCAACCACAATGGTATCGACCGCGATTTCAGAAGGTAACATGCAAGCAATTAACTATTTCGTGGCACAAAAATACACCGAAGCGCTTACAAATATTGGCTCTGCGAAAAACTCAAAGATTGTGCTCATGCCGATGGAAGCTTCATCTTTAATTGGCTCATTAGGTGGTATTGGCTCAATTGCGAAGGAAGTTTTTGGCGGGGGCGATGACGACAGCACAACCAGCAAACCATCGCGCTCAGTGCGCACAACACCGCGCTCAGGTCCAAGCGCATGATCAATACAATCGTCACGGAGCTTGGCCCATGGATCTGGTGGGTTGTAGGCCTTATCCTTCTTGGTCTTGAAATTATAATTCCAGGCATTTTCCTGTTATGGATTGGCATAGCCGCAATGATTGTCGGGCTTTTGTCATTTGCACTTTGGGAAACGGGCATTTGGCCATGGCAGGTGCAACTCACAATCTTTGCAATACTGGCAGTAGCATCCTCGTATATCGGCAAAAAATACGTCGCTGATCGCAATCAGGAAAGCGATGAACCGCTTTTAAACCAACGCACCCAGCGTCTCATTGGTCGTAAAGCGACATTAGAAGAGCCAATTGAAAATGGTCGTGGGCGTATCAAATTAGATGATACTTTGTGGGTTATCGAAGGACCCGAGCTCAGCGCTGGCGATACGATTGAAATCGTTTCTGCAAGCTCAAACCGATTGACCGTAAAGCAAGCCTAACTAGGCTTTACCAGGCCAAAAGATCTCACGTTTATAAACGAAACGTTAACCATAAAGATTTACTAATTGCTAATAATTCCGACGCGCGAAAGTTCGGCTAGATATGCATATTGGTAAAGCCAAGACAAAAACACAAACAAACATCTACCAACCCATAACTTCAGTTAAGGGTGGATTGTTTGTTTTTGTTTGCACTCTTTTCGCCTCAACATCGGCTTATGCGCAAAGCTTGCCCACAGAATTGGGTGCGGAGACCGATGCAATAATTTCAGATACCAGCGCCTCAGCCGTCAACCAATTGACGGATATTGATCGTTCACAACAAAATTTAGCAACCGGATCAATTGATGGCACGCGTAATCTAACCAATGCTGATGATGGCGCAGCGCCGGGCATCCGCTTGGGTACATTGACCTTAAGGCCAACGCTGCAAAACCAAATCATTTATGAGAGTGAGAAAACAGCAACTGGAAAATCAACACGGACGTATAACCAAACCAATTTAGGTGCAACGTTAGAATCCGATTGGTCGCGCCATTCTTTAAATATAACCGGATCGGCTATTATTCAAAAAAACATTCGCGGCACAATTGATGAAGACCCATCAGTCAATCTCTCAAGTGACTTTGAGTTTAATATCAATGATTTGCTGTCCGCAAATTTGATAAGCAGCTACAACTTTTCTAAAGAAAGCCGAAATGATCCTAATGCTGTTTCCAATGCAACAAGTCAGGCAGATATACATACATTCTCATCTTCGCTAGGGCTGACCAAAGAAATTGGAATTTTAAGAGGTTCGGTAACCGGCAGTCTAACGCGCGTCTTAAATGGCGATGCAACATTACCCGGCAATATCGTTGTATCTGGCGATGATCGTGATCGTCTTAATATGGGTCTAGCTTTGCGGCTGCAATATGCTGGTAATCCGGTGCTCATGCCATTTATTGAAGGTGAGATTGGCAAAACTAATTATGACCAAAATGTCGACGGCACTGGCACAAACAGAGAGTTTTCAAGCTATGGATTACGCACAGGTGTCATCGCAGATTTAGGTGATAAACTCTCCGGCGAAGCGTCAATAGGCTATCTTACAAACCGCTTTAAGGACGCAAGCCTTGCTGACATCGATGCTGTCACATTTGATGCTGAGCTGAATTGGTCACCGCGGCGCGGCACAACAGCTATTATTGGGCTTTCAACAAGCGTTGAACCTTCAACAACTGCTGGACAAAGCGGCTCCATCTTATATGCAAGCACATTCGATGTTAGCCAGGAAATCACCAATCGTCTGAATGCGACTGTCGGCTTTGATTATTCGGTCAGGGACTTCCGTGGATCAACCGCAATCCCGAATGAGAGCATCTATGGTGCAAGCCTTGCATTTGACTGGGCAATCAACCGCTATCTCAGCATGAACAGCGATTTAAGCTTTAGCCGAACCGACCGTTTTGGCAGCGCGGAAGATGTTGATGATACATCAATTGGTATTGGCTTAACGCTTACACGTTAATCGTCTTCAGGCTTGGTAAAAAACGCAATCGTAGCTGCAAGTGTTGGTTCGCGATAAATATCAATTTCAGTCATAAGTTCGTGCCGAGCACCATCAAATGGAATTAGCTGCCCAGCACGAAACTTCGTGCTGATGTCTTCAAACGCCTCAAACGGAACAATACCATCGTGACTGCCACCCATGATGATCGTTGGGATCGTTATGCGTTCAAGATGCTCTTGTTTATTAACCCGCTTCATGGCTTTAAACATTAAGTGCAACCATCTGATTGAAGGAACACCTGTTTCAAATTCAGGATAGGTTTCAAATATCTTGTCATTGCGAACAAAGCGTTTTTCATCAGATGTGAGAATATTCAAACGTGCTTCTGCTGATTGGCGACGCCGTATGATGGGAAATGAGCCAAACCCAAACGCATTGAGAAAACCAAGTAAAAACTTGGTCACAAATAACTTCAACCCGGTTAGATATGTTCCGATAAAAGGTGCAAGGACAACTATTCGATCAATACGATTGGCAATATTTGGAGCCGCTGACAATAAAATTAAACCACCCATGGAATGGGCAATCGCGTAAAATGGATAGCGTGTATCCGGCAAGACCACCTGTTCTAAGAAAATTTTTAAATCGTCCTCAAAATGTCGGAAAAATCTTACGAACCCTCGTTTGGTATTTCGCAGAATACGCTCAGATCCACCCTGACCCCGCCAATCAAATGTCGCCACCCAGAAACCAGCCTCTGTAAGACTGCGGATCGTTTCAAAATACTTTTCAATACACTCATTTCGCCCATGCAAAAGAATAATTGTACCCTTTGCATTCTGACCTGTTGATCTGAATATCGCATAACGTATTTGACGCCCATCACAACCGGTAAAATAACCCGCTTTGTGATCTTCAGGGACCGGATTACCGGGCGATGAAAATAGTATTGTACTCATTATATTTTTCCAACCTATAGCGGGTCTTAATCACTGCATGAGTGAAGGTCAAAAGAAAAAGCAGATTTTGAAAGAATATCAACGATTTCCGTACAAAAACGATAATTATCAAAAAATGAATATATCTCTTGAAATGCTAAATTCTGCTCCCCATCTATATTCTACAGGCGCCAATAATGGGCCTGATATAACCGCAAATTGATCGCCAGATTTGGGATCAAGTTTGCTAACGCAAAACACTAGTTGCTCAATGGAGAACACACATGCGTCACGTAGATTTTTCACCTTTTTATCGTTCAACAGTTGGTTTCGACCGTCTATTTACAATGTTAGATAGCCTCGGCCAGCCCGAACAAACCAAATCATATCCACCATACAACATCGAGCGCACCGCTGACGATGCTTACACCATCACAATGGCTGTCGCAGGTTTCGCTGAAGATGAACTTGATGTTGAAGCGCGCGAGAACACGCTTACAATTCGCGGCGAGAAGGCAACATCAGATGAACAAGATGAGGCAACTTATCTGCATCGCGGCATAGCCACTCGCGCCTTTGAGCGTCGTTTTCAGCTTGCAGAGCATATGCACATCCATGGTGCAAACCTGAAAAATGGTCTGCTCTATATCGATCTTGTTCGTGAAGTACCTGAAGAAAAGAAGCTGCGTAAAATCGCGATTTCTGCAAGCCCAAATGTCGCTTCAGAAACAAAGCAGATCGAAGAAGCTAAGGCATAGTTTCTAATCATGATTTGATCTTCGGCCTTCCTCCCTCCTCCTCCCCAAAAAAGGTCGAAGCTCAAAACGGAAAATGGCGCCCAATCGGACGCCATTTTTTATTTGTTATGAGATTAGATTGTTAGGCTAACGCGCGCTTTGACAGCAAATGATCGACCGAAACCTTGCCAGCGCCTTTAAGCACGATAACAGCAAGCACAAAGATCCAAAGTAAACGCTGATCTAGGATCAATGAATCTGGGAAGCGATCAAACAACGCGCCAGTGCTTTCCGCACCAATATTGTGCACGAACACATCTGTAAGCGATTGCACGATGATAAAGCCAATCATGCCGGCAGCTGCAACACGTGAGAATAAGCCGATGACAATCAACGCAGGAAGAATAAATTCAGCATAAGTTCCCAAGAAAACGATGAGGCCATGTGGGAAAAATGCGACCGCTGAAGGATCAAACCCGGCGGCTTCAACCGCAGGCATTGCGATCTGAAAATACGCGCCATCTGAGATTTGGAAAAACCCGAGAATGCCAAGTTCGTCAATTTTAACTTTCGTCAGCGCGGAATTGAAATAATACCCATACAAGACGGCAACAAAAGTGAAGCGAGCAAAAAGCCCGAGAAACCAACCCTCAGTGATGCGTGTGATAAAGTTAAAAACGCCATCGTGTAGATTGCGTATAAGTTTGATTAGTCCATTCATTTTGTCGCCCTTACTTTGTATTATCGTCCAGTTTGATCTGGCTCTTCGTTAATTATTTTACAGCTTGAAAAGATACCTGCTTCAAGCATGGTTGAAATCGCCATTGAAATATCAAACTCAGGATCAACGCCACTGGCTGCATTAGCAGCCTCTCCTAAAGTATGACCATCAAATAGCGTTTGGAAAAATAGTGTTGCTGCCTGCGGTATTTGCCGGACATCAACTTGCGCATCTGGTCTTGCAATCAAACAATCTTCCCCTGCGGCAGGATCAATTCCGTCCATCGCTGCACCTTGACGATTGGCAGAAAAGATTGAAACAGCTGCAAACTGGCTGGAAAAAAGCCGCACAGCAGGATGTTTTTCAAACACCACATCGCCTAGTTTCTCTGAAGGGAATGCGGCCAGCGCATCTGCTGCAATTGGCGCTGCATCTGCTGCATGAAAACAATCAAGCCACATACGTTCAATACGCGCCACATCACCTAAATAAGGATAATTTTGTAGCGGTTCAAAGCCTTCAATAAATTCGGCAAATCCGTTTCCATATTTAAACATTAAAGGTGAAGTTGGTGGGTTCTCGGCAACAAACAACCGCGCAAGGGACATAAATGCCTCCTCACCTAACAGTCTTTGTATAGCTGGGAAAATATCCGCTAATGCGCCGGTTAAACCGACAACCACATTGTTACGATAAACTGAAAACCTTTTGGCATCCGCTTTGCCGGACGGGCTAACCAAACCTTTTGGGCACGGTATTTCAGGATCAAGCAAAAGAGATGAAAACGTGTCTTGAGTAACGTTGTATTCGTCAGACAACTCACTCAGCCGCGCTGGCATGACGCTCTCCTAGTAAAGGATGTTCTGGCACCGCGTCCAAAATGGCTTCAGCTATTTTCGCTTCGCGCCGCAAAATATGCCATTCCGGCACATCGTTATCCCATTCAATTAATGTTGGTATTGGTCCCATTTGCGTGACGACATCTTTGTAAAGCTTCCAAACCTCGTCAGCAACGGGGCGATCGTGCGCATCAATGAGCAATGTTTCGCCATCATCGTCTTTATCTTCCGCATGCCCTGCAAGGTGAATTTCACCGACATGCCCAAGCGGAAATTCAGATAGATATTTCTCAGGGCTATATTTGTGGTTTGTCGCAGATACAAAGACATTGTTAATGTCGAGCAGCAGGCCACAGCCCGCCCGTCGAGCAATTTCTGTTATAAAATCTGTCTCACTCATGGTTGATTGTTCAAACGCAACATAAGTGGATGGATTTTCAAGTAATATTGGACGTTTTAACCTATCCTGCACTTGCCCGATATGACTAACAACGCGATCCAAAGTCACTTGATCATAAGGTACCGGCAACAGATCATTATAGTAATGATTATCATGGGTGGACCAGGCCAAGTGTTCAGACACTATGCCAGGTTGATAGCGATCCACAACCTTTGCCAAACGTTCAATATGATCATGATCAAGACCACGCTCTGAACCAATGGAAAGACCAACGCCATGCACAGTTATAGGGAAATTATTTCGAATTTGTGTGAGCGCCTGATGCGGTAAACCGCCCTCGCCCATGTAGTTTTCAGCATGGACTTCAAAGAACCCCATCTTGTAATCGTCTGACAAGATGTCGTCGATATGCTGACCTTTGAGTCCGGCTCCCGCTCTTGCAGGAACCGAACACTCTGCCAGATATTCATGATCAGCTGGGATAGGCCGGGGGTGGCATTCAACATCTCATCACTCCTATCTGACAAACAATGAGCCTAATTATTAAGCTGGAAGGTCACGTGTTAGAGGCTCAAGTGAACCTTTACGATCGCCAGGTACTGCCATTGATACACATGTACCAGCTTCTACTGATTTCCAAGCGTTGCCTTGGTAGTCAACTGTAGAAGTACCTGCACATGAAGTACCTGGACCAGCAGCACAATCGTTTTTACCAGCTAGTGAAACGCCGTAGCATTTTTCTTTAGCTGCAGATGCGCCAGTTGTAGAAGCAACCAAAGTTGCACCTGAAAGAGCCATAGCTACTGCGCCAGCAAGTGCAGATGCACCAACAATTTTCTTAGACATTTAAATTCTCCTTAGGATGACCATTCATCGTTTTGGGTCGTTAGTGACCCGACACAAACATTACTAACGAAATCACAGATCAATTGGAAATCAACGACGCGTTAGATTTGATCAACTGAATGTGAACAATTCGCGAGAATTAGTTTATCGCCGGAGAACTCAATAAACTTCATTAAGCTTACCCATATCTTACCACAAGATAGCCTATGCACAAAGAATGGACACGCTTTGGCTGACATTATATATTGAGTAGCAATAGAATTTAGGCGACGATATTCACACAGATGCTGTTAATTACTGGGAAATTTGTCACAGCCAGCCAATAAAATGCCAGCCTGACCTTGCGAAACGTCATATGTTCTGGCATAGAACCACAAGAATAGGACAGACATGCTGTCCTATTTCGACGTAAGCTTACAAATTTACGTAACACGTGATCAATGCCAGCGCAGATTACCGCAAGTCTTGAGAGAAAGCGGAAGCTGAAAAATTGGTGCATCACAAAATCTTAAATGCAATGTCCGCGTATTTTCATACGTGTCATAAAACTTGGATTTTGAGATGACACAAACACGATCGGAGTATTCTTCGCGCTTATTATAAGCCGGAGCAGATTAAATGCCCTTAGGGCCAGAAGGAGACGAGACGATGACGAAACATTCGCCATCCGCGCCACAACAGCAAAACGTAACAGCAAATCATGCTGATACGCGAAAACCTGTTCATACTTTTGGTTTACCTCATAAACAGGGCATGTACGATCCACGCAATGAACATGATGCATGTGGTGTGGGCTTTGTCGCGCATATGAAAGGCGAGAAATCCCACCAGATCGTTAAAGACGGTTTGTTCATGCTCGAAAACCTAACGCACCGTGGTGCTGTGGGGGCTGATCCGCTTATGGGTGACGGCGCGGGTATGCTTATGCAAATTCCGCACACATTCTTTAAAGAAGAATTGGCCAAAGACGATGTCGCGTTGCCCGAAGAAGGCGATTATGGCGTTGGATATTTCTTCCTTACCCAAGACGAAGACATCCGTCAGAAAATCTTGGATGCAATTACAGATACAATCATCGACGAAGGTTTTGAGCTTATCACGATCCGTGATGTACCAGTTGACAATTCATCTTTGTCTAAAGACCCAGAAATCGCAGCGACTGAACCAGTGCATTACCAAATTTTCATCGGCCGCGATGAAAGTATGGGTGATGATGACGAATATGAGCGCGCGATCTATACACTTCGCAAAGTGATTTCTAACCGCTTGTTGGATACGCATAAATTTGACAGTGAAACTTTTTATCCAGTTTCATTCTCAGCTAGAACTATTGTTTATAAAGGCATGTTCCTCGCCTATCAGGTTGGCGCCTACTATAAAGACCTAGCTGATCCACGTTTTGAATCAGCTGTTGCACTAGTTCACCAGCGTTTTTCAACCAACACGTTCCCATCATGGCGTTTGTCACACCCTTATCGCATGGTGGCGCATAATGGTGAGATCAACACATTGCGCGGTAACGTGAACTGGATGGCAGCCCGTCAAGCATCAATCACATCACCATTATTTGGCGATGACATTGAGAAAATGTGGCCAATTTCCTATGAAGGCCAATCAGATACAGCATGTTTTGATAATGCTTTGGAATTCTTGATCCAAGGCGGATATTCAATGGCGCATGCAGTTATGATGCTGATCCCAGAAGCATGGGCTGGCAACAAGCTAATGTCTGAAGATCGCAAAGCGTTCTACAACTATCATGCAGCATTGATGGAGCCATGGGATGGCCCGGCAGCTGTTGCCTTTACAGATGGCCGTCAAATCGGTGCTACACTTGATCGTAACGGTTTGCGCCCTGCCCGCTACATCGTCACCAAAGATAATCGCATTATCATGGCGTCTGAAGCAGGCGTATTACCAGTTGAAGAGAAAAACATCGTCCAGAAATGGCGTTTGCAACCTGGTAAAATGCTTCTCATTGATATGGACGAAGGTCGCATCATTTCCGACGACGAGATTAAATCTCAGTTGGCAGATAGCCACCCATATCGTGAATGGCTGGATAACACACAGCTTATCTTGGAAGACTTAGATCCTGTTGAGCCGCGTGAAGTGCGTCATGATGTAAGCTTGCTCGATCGTCAGCAAGCATTTGGTTACACGCAAGAAGATACAAAAATCTTGATGTCTCCAATGGCAACCACTGGCCAAGAGGCTATTGGCTCCATGGGTACTGACACGCCGATTTCGGCAATGTCTGAAAAATCAAAGCTGCTTTATACATATTTCAAGCAAAACTTTGCGCAGGTGACAAACCCACCGATTGATCCAATTCGTGAAGAATTGGTCATGAGCTTGGTGTCATTTATTGGACCACGTCCGAACCTTCTTGATCATGAAGGTGCATCAAAGCTGAAACGTCTTGAAGTGCGTCAGCCGATTTTGACCAATGGCGATTTGGAGAAAATTCGTTCTATCAGCCAAATGGATGATCGCTTTGACACCAAAACACTAGGCATGAGCTATGATAGTTCAGAAGGCCCTGAGGGTATGGATGCAGCGCTGACTAATCTTTGTGAGCGCGCTGAAGCAGCGGTGAGAGGCAATTACAACATTATCATCTTGTCAGATCGTCGCATCGGACCAGATCGTTTGGCAATCCCAGCACTTCTCGCAACCGCAGCTGTACACCATCACCTTATTCGCAAAGGGTTGCGCACATCTGTGGGTCTTGTGGTTGAATCAGGTGAACCACGCGAAGTACATCACTTCTGCTGTTTGGCTGGATTTGGTGCGGAAGCGATCAACCCATACTTGGCCTTTGATACATTGATCGACATGCATGAAAACACTGCATTCCCACCGGAAGTTGATCGTCATGAAGTTGTAACACGTTACATCAAAGCAATCGGCAAAGGTATTTTGAAAGTTATGTCTAAAATGGGCATTTCAACTTACCAATCTTATTGTGGTGCACAGATCTTTGACGCAGTTGGTTTAGCGACTGAGTTTGTTGATAAGTATTTCACAGGCACGGCTACAAAAATTGAAGGTGTAGGCCTCAAAGAAGTTGCAGCTGAAACTGCAGAACGTCACACGGCTGCATTTAGCAAAGATCCTGTTCTTCGCAACTTCCTCGAAGTGGGTGGCGAATATGGCTATAGAACACGTGGTGAAGATCACGCCTGGGCACCTGGTGCTGTTGTGGCGCTTCAACATGCGGTGCGCGGCAATGCGCAGGACCGCTACAATGAGTTTGCCAAATTGGTCAACGAATCTTCACTGCGTTTGAACACAATCCGCGGATTGTTCAAAATCAAAACTGCAGAAGAAGACGGCCGTAAACCAGTTTCAATCGATGAAGTTGAATCTGCAAGCGATATTGTAAAACGCTTCTCAACAGGCGCCATGTCATTTGGCTCAATCAGCCGCGAAGCACATACGACTTTGGCGATTGCTATGAACGAAATTGGCGGCAAATCAAACACTGGTGAAGGTGGTGAAGAGCCTGATCGCTTTAACCCGCTTCCTGATGGCACTGCAAACCCAGAGCGTTCTGCGATCAAGCAGGTTGCTTCCGGTCGTTTTGGTGTGACTACTGAATATCTTGTCAATTCCGACATGATTCAGATTAAAGTTGCCCAAGGTGCAAAGCCTGGCGAAGGTGGACAATTGCCTGGCCACAAAGTGGACGCGACAATTGCTAAAACACGTCACTCAACACCAGGTGTTGGTCTTATTTCTCCACCACCGCACCACGACATTTATTCAATCGAAGATCTCGCTCAGCTGATCTACGATCTTAAAAACGTGAACCCTGTTTCAGATATCTCAGTGAAACTTGTGTCTGAAGTGGGTGTTGGAACTGTTGCAGCTGGTGTTGCAAAAGCACGTGCGGACCACATCACAATCTCAGGATTTGATGGCGGTACTGGTGCATCACCTTTGACATCGCTTAAACATGCAGGCTCTTCATGGGAGCTTGGTCTGGCAGAAACACATCAGACGCTTGTACTTAATGGTCTGCGCTCACGTATTGCATTGCAAGTCGACGGCGGTTTGAAAACTGGTCGCGACGTGATTGTCGGCGCATTGCTTGGTGCTGATGAATTTGGTTTTTCAACAGCTCCATTGATTGCAGCTGGCTGTATCATGATGCGTAAGTGTCACCTGAATACTTGTCCTGTTGGCGTTGCAACACAAGACCCTGTCTTGCGCAAACGCTTTAAAGGTACACCTGAGCATGTGATTAATTACTTCTTCTTTGTTGCTGAAGAAATCAGAGCATTGATGGCCGAAATGGGCTTTACAAAATTCGATGATTTGATCGGCCAATCTCAACTTCTTGAAAAAGAAAAATTGGTTGAACGTTGGAAAGCTGAAGGTTTGGATTTCACAAATGTGTTCTACAAACCAGAAGCTGCAAAAGAAGATATCTACTGGACAATGCGTCAGGACCATCCAATTGATGATATCCTAGATCGCAAATTGATCGAACAAGCGATGCCTGCACTTGAAAAAGGCGAAGCGGTTAAGATCATGACTGAGATCAAGAATGTTGATCGCTCTACAGGCGCTATGCTGTCTGGTGAAGTTGCAAGACGCTACGGTTACAAAGGCCTTCCAACGGATACTATCTCTGTTGAGCTGGAGGGAACCGCTGGCCAATCATTTGGTGCTTTCTTGACCAAAGGCGTAAGCTTTACGCTAACAGGCGATGGCAATGATTATGTCGGTAAAGGTCTTTCCGGTGGCCGCATCGTGATCAAGCCTCCGCAAGATACAAATATCATCGCTGAAGAATCCATCATTGTCGGCAACACGGTTCTTTATGGTGCGATCGGCGGCGAATGTTATTTCCGCGGTGTGGCAGGTGAGCGTTTTGCTGTGCGTAACTCAGGTGCTATCGCCGTTGTTGAAGGTGTTGGCGATCACGGTTGCGAATATATGACTGGCGGTCTTGTCGTCGTGATTGGTAAAACAGGCAGAAACTTTGCCGCAGGGATGTCCGGCGGGGTTGCTTATGTGCTTGATGAAACCAATGACTTTGCCGAGCGCTGCAATATGGCCATGGTTGAACTTGAGCCAGTTCCAGAAGAAGATGACATCTTGGAAAAACTTCATCACCACGGCGGAGATCTCATGCATAAGGGTCGCGTTGATGTCAAATCTGATATGACGAAAAATGATGAAGAGCGTTTGTATAAGCTTATTGCAAATCACGTTCATCATACCGGATCAACACGTGGTCAAGACATCTTGGATAATTGGTCAGATTACCGCCCGAAATTCCGTAAAGTGATGCCGGTAGAATATCGCCGCGCGTTGGAAGAGATGGAAAATGCTAAGGTAGCTGCGGAGTAGTTTAATGATCGTATCAACGACTAACAGTATCGAAGGTAAAACGATCACGCGTTACCACGGAATTGTCACAGGTGAAGCCATTTTAGGCACGAATATCTTTAAAGATTTTCTTGCTGGCATTCGTGACATTGTTGGTGGCAGATCAGGCGCTTATGAAAAGTCACTTCGCGAAGCGCGCGAAATTGCCCTTGATGAACTTCGTGCCGAAGCTGCTTCGCTTGGCGCCAATGCAATTATTGGCGTCGACATTGACTATGAAAATATTTCAGCTGGAGGAAACTCCTCAATGCTGATGGTATCTGCTTCAGGTACCGCAGTCCAATTGGATTAAGGATTTGTATTATGGGTAAAGTTACAGGATTTTTGGAAATAGATCGCCGTACAGCGAAATATCAGCCAGCTTCAGATCGAATTCGCCACTTTAAAGAATTCACCATTCCCATGAGCGATGAATCACTTCGTGATCAAGCAGCGCGTTGCATGGATTGTGGTGTACCTTATTGCCATGACGAAACTGGTTGTCCTATCAACAACCAAATCCCTGACTGGAACGATCTTGTCTATAACAATGACTGGGATTCAGCGATTAAGAATCTGCATTCTACAAATAACTTCCCTGATTTCACTGGCCGTATCTGCCCTGCACCATGTGAAGAAGCATGTACGCTGAATTTGGAAGATATTCCGGTTACCATCAAAACTATCGAAAACGCTATTGCGGATAAAGCCTATGAAAAAGGCTATTATGCATCACAACCAGCTAAAGAAAAAACTGGCAAAAAAGTTGCGATCATCGGTTCCGGTCCCGCAGGTCTCGCAGCTGCTCAACAATTAGGTCGCGTTGGCCATGAAGTGCACATCTTCGAGCGTGAATCAAAAGCAGGCGGTCTTCTCCGCTTTGGCATTCCAGACTTTAAAATGGAAAAACACCACATCGATCGCCGCGTTAAACAGATGGAAGGCGAAGGCGTTACCTTCTTCTACAATGTAAACATCGGTGTTGATAAAACGGTTGAAGACTTAAAATCAGAATATGACGCTGTGCTCTATGCAGGTGGCTCTGAAACACCACGTGAATCTGGCCTAGATGGCACAGAGCTTGATGGTGTACACGATGCAATGCCTTATCTTGTTCAGCAGAACAAACGCGTTGGCGGCGAAGACATCCAAAGTGTTGGTTGGGAAGCTGAAGAAATCACAGCAGGCGGCAAACACGTTGTTGTTGTTGGTGGTGGTGACACAGCATCTGACTGTGTGGGCACTGCATTCCGCCAGGGTGCTGTGAAGGTTACGCAGCTCGATATTCGCCCGCAACCGCCGGAAGTTGAGGACAAGCTTGCAGTATGGCCATTCTGGGCGACTAAAATGCGCGTATCATCTTCGCAAGCTGAAGGCGTAGAGCGCGAGTTCCAAATCGGAACGCTTGAATTTGTTGGCGAAGATGGTGTTCTAACCGGCGTTAAATGTTGCAAAGTTGACGAACAACGTAAGCCAATTGCTGGAACAGAATTTATCATTCAAGCTGATCTGGCATTTATCGCTATCGGTTTCCGCGGTCCTTACGAAGATAGCGTTGTTGCAGAACTTGGTGATGCGCTTTCAATTTCAACGGATCGCCGCGGTTCTAAATCGGTTGTTGCCAATGACCAGGATTACAAATCAAGCGTTGATAATGTATGGGTCGCAGGTGACGTGCGCCGCGGTCAATCACTTGTTGTCTGGGCCATTCGTGAAGGGCGTCAGGCAGCACGCGCTATTGATCTCGAACTCATGGGCGAAACAGTTCTCCCACGATAAAAATATCAAATTAGCTGGAGCAATATCCAGCTAATTGAACTTATTCGATTAAATATAAAACCTAGTTTGTCGCTGTAATTGGGTTTGTCAATGCAACAGGCTGGATAGATGCGCTCTTATCTTCAACCTTCACATCTTCAACAGCTGGTTTTTTAACGCCAACAGCTGCCTTCCAAGTAAAGTCATCAACACGACCGGTCTGTGTCGCAGGCAATTGACCCGTTTCAATCAGCTTATCTAATGGAGATTTTTCCTTAAAGACACGCGCTTGGTTATCACCGCCAAGCAGGTAATCACCGCCATCCAATTCAGGGTCTGTAAATGAGTAAACGCGGGTTTTCGTCAGCAATCTCGGATCCTGTAATGGACGGTTGGCAAAGGCTGACTGCTGCGCATCACGATAAAGATCTGCTAGAACGCTGTTTCCGAAAGATAAAAATCGGCTTGCGGGTTTTTCAACATAAAAGGCAAGCTTACGCTTTCCAGCCTTTGTCAGGTTGATACCATCTGATGAACGAAGGCGGACCTGCTGGCCGTTAATGTCAGAGCCAGTGTAGATGAACTTACCATTTTCATCGACAAAACCTTCCCAGATATCAACGAACGTACCACCGGCCTTTTCAATCGCATCACGATAAATACCATTGAAAGCAAGAATATCACGCGTCATTTTAGTATATTTAAATGATGGCACACCTACCCATAAAACTGGTACATTTTGTGAACGCAGAACCTGCGCTAGATTATCAACGCGCTTGCGATATTCTGCCCACCACTCTTCGCTATCAAAACTAAGCCAACTGCCATCAACTTTCATATCCTGACGGTCACTGGATCCGATATTAAACACGATTAGTGACGGTTTAACCTCTTCCACCACAACAGGTGTTTGGCTAATCCAATCATAATTGTCAGGACGAGCGATAGTTGAAGATCCACGAGATTTTTTAACAATCGCAACATCTGGTTTTTTAGCATAGGCAACCTTCAATCCATCGGCCAAGCCTGACGCAATGAAATCTCCCATGACCAGCACGGTTTGCGCATTTTCTACCTTTTCCACACTTGCAACAGCGGTTTTGGTTTTTGTAGTACGCTTGCGCTTCACGGTTTTTTTTGTGGTCTTTTTGGTTGTCTTTTTTCGGTTGCCAAAGATGACTTGAAAAATGTTCCGCTTTTTCTTTTTAACTTTTACAATTTTGGTTTCCGCATATGCAGAAGTGACAAAAAAATTAGGCGCAACAGATGGTGCCACCATTGAAAGTGCGACAACACATGCGAGGATAAAAGCGAATGTTTTTAATCCGAATTTCACAACCAAATTTCCAAATATTTTGCAGCTATCTAATTTTAGCAGCTTTCTTAACAGCTTTTAACAAATTTTGCGATGGTTTTTCGTCAACAGTCAGACCGTATTTTTTCTGAAATTGTGCGATAGAAGCGCGAGAGCCGGATCCAATGTTCCCATCAAACTCGCCTTTATAATAACCAAGTTTGGCTAACCCCTTCTGTAGCAACACTTTTTCATCAACATTAAGTGCGCCAGGCGGCAATGGCCAGCGCTGAACCATGCCAGGATAACCCGCCAGACGATCCGCAAGCAAACCAACCGATAGAGCATATGAATTCGCATTGTTGTATTTTTTGATCACAAAAAAGTTTCGCATCATCAAAAATGCGGGTCCATTTGCACCGGCCAAGAACTTTAATTCGGCACGGCGTCCTGTACCTCTAAAATTTCGACCATTTGGCCGCTTAAAACCCAACTTAGCCCATTGCGCCAGTGTATTTGTCTGGCCATTATATTTATACCCAGATCTTGGTGCTTTCGCTTCATATCCCCAAGTCTCCCCGCGGCGCCATCCATTTTTGACCAACAAATTTGCTGCTGTCGCCAAAGCATCCGGAATTGATCGCCAGATATCTTTCTTACCATCTCCATCGGCATCAACTGCATATAAATCATAGCTTGTTGGAATGAACTGTGTATGACCAAGGGCACCTGCCCAAGATCCATACATATCGCTCGCTTGCACATCTCCGTGTTGGATAATTTTTAATGCAGAGATCAATTGCGCGCGCGCATATTTTGAACGTTTCCGATCAGCATATGCAAGCGTTGCCAAAGCATGCGGTGCATTAAACAGCTTGGAACGATCCTGAAAAATCGCACCATAATTACTTTCAACTGACCAAAGGGCCAATAAAACATGCTGATCAACCCCAAAATGGTCTTCAAGCGCTTTTAAAACCGCAGCATGTTGGCGCTTTTTCTTTGCCCCCTCGCCGAGGGTATAAGGGTTAACTTTAGCATCGATGTAATCCCAAATTTTGGTGCGAAATTCTGGCTGATAACGCGCACGTTCCAGCACGCGTGGATCGGGCGCCGTAACCCCTTTAAATGCACGATTATAGGTAGCTTTTGAAATCCCATGTTTTGCCGCTGTTGCGTAAAAACCATTGATCCAATTACGAAATTTAGTATCCGCTGAGACAGATCCGATGGTGATCGCAAAAGTAGCGAATACATAAATGAGCGTTTTTGAGATATGTTGAAGTGTCATTGTCTTACATCTCGCCGTATTGAAGTTCGTTTCGTTAAGTTCAATTTGTACTGGCAAAAGAATCAAATTAAGTTAATTTTTACCATAAATGTGAGCAAAACAAGGGCATTGCGAAATCATTAGGATTTAGCGGTTATCAATCTGCCACCAAACAATAATCCCATTCATGAAGAGTAGGACAGGAAGATGACAAGTTCCAAAAAAGTAAGAAAAGCCGTTTTACCCGTGGCAGGTCTCGGCACAAGATTTCTCCCAGGTACAAAAGCTGTACCCAAAGAAATGCTTAATATCGTTGATAAGCCCGTGGTTCAATACGTGGTTGAAGAAGCGATGGCAGCAGGTATTGAACACGTTGTGTTTGTAACTGGGCGCAACAAAGCCGTAATTGAAGATCATTTTGACATTCAATATGAGTTGAACGACACGCTTAAAAACCGCGGTAAAAATGCTGAACTTGAAAATCTAACATCCATGCTACCAAAAGCGGGCGCCACAAGTTTTACGCGCCAACAAGAACCTCTTGGCCTTGGTCATGCGGTCTGGTGTGCACGTGATATCATCGGCGATGAACCATTTGCACTCTTGCTCCCAGATATGGTGATGCAAGATAAGCAAGGATGTTTGTCGGGCATGATGGACCTTTATAACAACACTGGCGGCAACGTAATTTCAGTTGAAGAAGTGGCCATGGAAGATGCCCATAAATATGGCGTTGTCGGTGTTGGCGAAGAACTTGATGGTGGGTTTGAAATCACCGGGATGGTCGAAAAACCGCCACGTGGGTCCGAGCCTTCAAATCTTTTCATCAATGGCAGATACATTCTACAGCCAGAAATTTTTGATATCTTGGAAACCCAAGAACGCGGCGCTGGTAATGAAATCCAGATTACAGATGCCATGCTTAAACTCGCAAATGAGCAAAAGTTTTCAGGCTACCGCTTTAACGGCAACACATATGATTGTGGTACCAAGCAAGGGTTCATCCTCGCAAATGTTGCCTATGCAATGGAGCGCGATGATATCCGCGGTTTGGTTGAAGACGACATTAAAAAGCTCGTTGGCTAAAGGCAAATCTACAATACAAAGCCAGGGGTTATGCCCTGGCTTACTTATTTAAGATCTCAAGTGCTTTTGCATGCAATTCAGGTGTGGCAGCGGCAAGACAATCTCCGCCCATTTCCGGTCGACCGCCATCCCACTTAGTTACCACCCCACCTGCATTTTCAACCACTGCAATCAAGCCACCAATATCATATGGCTGTAAGGCGGATTCGCAAACCAGGTCAGCATGACCCATTGAGAGCATGCCATAGGCATAACAATCAACGCCATAACGCGGCAGGTTTATCTCGTTTTCGAGCGCAAAATAACGTTTTGAGTTATCACCTTTGTGCAACTCAGGTGTGGTTGTGAACATACTTGCTTTGGACAAATCCGTGACGTTGCTTGTTTTTAAAACTTGCGGCTCGCCACCACGAAACTTCATAAAAGAAGACTGTCCGTCAGATAAATACCTTTCACCGGTAAAAGGCTGATCCATCATGCCCATAACGGCGCGACCATTTTGATAAAGACCAATTAATGTGCCCCAAACTGGAAGACCTGTAATAAAAGCGCGCGTTCCATCAATGGGATCAATCACCCAAACAAATTCACTGTCTAAGTTTTTATTTTCTTCTTCTTCCCCCAAAATACCATGATCAGGATATTCAGCTTCGATGACGGCTCGGATTGCACGTTCTGCACCTTTATCTGCTGCAGTAACAGGGTCAAAACCGCCATCTAACTTGTTCTCAATCTCAATTTTGCTGCGAAACCTAGACATTGTCTCAGTAGCGGCAGCAGCGGCCAGCTTGTCAAAAAAGCTTACATCAGGCAGCATTAAGTGCTCCAATCATATTTGGAATAGCTGCGTGAGAAAGAGTAAGTCTATTCAGCAGCGCTTTGTAGGTCGGATAATTCGTGTTCAACATATTGCATAAACTGGCCAACAAACAAGCGCAAATCATCCGCTAATTTGTCAAATCCTGGTTTTAATTCCAGAGTTTTTTCATTGATATAAAGACCGCGATTTATTTCTATCTGCAAAGCATGAAGGCTCCTATGCGGACGGCCATAATGCTCAGTAATAAATCCGCCAGCATAAGGTTTATTGTGCACAGCGTGATAACCCATACTTTGCAAGAGCAACAACGCAATTTGTGTCAATCGCGTATCTGCACTGGTACCATAGCGATCACCGATGATAAAATCAGGTCGGCGGAACCCGGCAGATGCGCGTACGTTTGATGGCATTGAATGGCAATCAATTAATACCGCATATCCAAACATAGCATGTGTTTTTGAAATCAGTTTTCGCAGTTTCTCATGATAAGGTCGGTAGACATGTTCTACACGATCAAGCCCCTCACCTACCGACAGACGCGTATGATAAATCTCACAATTTTCTGCGACAATTTTGGGAACGGTACCCAGTCCGCCGGACACACGAATTGAACTGATATTTGTATGAGGTGGCAATGGCCCATTAAACATTTTAGGGTCAAGCTCATACGGCTCGCGGTTGACATCGAGCCACGCTCTTGGAAAGTTCGCCCTTAATAGTGGCACACCAAAATGTGGAACACATGCATATAGCTGATCAACATAGTGATCTTCAGAAGTACGAATCAAATGATCGTTTAGGCGAGATTGATCTAAAAACTGCTGAGGGTAAACGCGACCTGAATGTGGAGAATTAAAAACAAATGCCCTGCTTTGACGCAAAGGTTCGACCACCTCAAATGGGTCGCAGCCAAAAATGTCTGCAAAGTCAAAGTCTTCCGCCAAACTTCATCCTCGTCCTCGTTTACGATTTGAAAACCATGTTGCCAGTTACTTACAATGCTGTCTAGCATTTATGGCCAGATTATTGAACAAAACGCCTCACATTCACCGCTTATTTACCGCCTGTAACTATTGTGGTTATATATTTAAATGCTAGATATCTGATAGAATTTGGAATTGGGACAAACATGAATCCGAAAATACTTCTCGCTGAAGATGACAATGATATGCGCCGTTTTCTGGTCAAAGCACTAGAAAAAGCCGGTTATGACGTTTTATCTTATGACAACGGTGCGAGTGCCTATGATCGCTTGCGCGAAGAGCCATTTTCACTCTTGCTTACAGATATTGTCATGCCTGAAATGGATGGTATTGAACTTGCGCGTCGCGCAACGGAACTCGATCCTGATCTAAAAGTTATGTTCATCACAGGCTTTGCTGCTGTTGCACTAAATCCTGATTCAAAAGCTCCCAAAGATGCAAAGGTTTTATCAAAACCATTCCATTTGCGCGATTTGGTCGATGAAGTTGAAAAGATGTTAAACGCGGCCTAGTCCTGCGTTTGAGCGATATTTGAGAAATCGGAAAGATTAGTATTGACGCGACCCTAGATTTTGTGGTGTATGCGGCAAATCGGATGGGCGTATAGCTCAGCGGGAGAGCGCCTCGTTGACATCGAGGAGGTCACAAGTTCAATCCTTGTTACGCCCACCATCCTTTTTCCCTCCTAAGTCGCATTAAAGATTGAACTGGTGATGTAACCAGTTAAACTCAATAAATATTGTCATCACGACTTTATGAGGCAAACATGTTCCAAACCATTTCAACAACACCCTACACAGACCAAAAACCAGGCACGTCTGGTTTACGTAAAAAAGTCCCTGTTTTTCAGCAAAAAAATTATGCTGAAAACTTCATCCAAGCGATCTTTGATAGTTTACAAGGATTTGCGGGTGAAAGCCTCGTGATTGGTGGAGACGGACGTTTTTACAATCGCGAAGTTATCCAGATCGCGATCAAAATGGCAGCCGCAAACGGATTTGGCCGCATCATCATTGGCCAAGGCGGTATTTTATCCACCCCAGCGGCCTCGCATGTTATTCGAAAATATAAAGCTTTCGGCGGTATTATCTTATCCGCAAGCCACAATCCAGGTGGCCCAAAAGAAGACTTTGGAATCAAATATAATATTGGCAATGGTGGCCCGGCACCAGAGCGCATCACCGATGCAATCTTTGCTCGCACATTGGAAATCGATAGTTATAAAATCGCTGAATATTCTGACATCGATCTTGATAAAATCGGTGAGAGCAAACTTGGCGATATGATTGTTCAAGTGATCGATCCAGTTACCGACTACGCAGATCTGATGGAAGAGCTGTTTGACTTTTCCGCAATCAAACAAATGTTCGCAGGTGGTTTTAAGTTTGCATTTGACGCTATGAGTGCTGTGACAGGTCCTTATGCTTTGGAGATATTTGAGAACCGTCTTGGCGCCGGTGATGGTTGTGTCATGAACGGCACCCCTCTTCCAGATTTTGGTGGGCATCATCCTGATCCAAATCTCGTTCACGCCAAAAAACTTTATGATATGATGATGGCCGATGATGCACCAGATTTTGGCGCAGCATCTGATGGTGATGGCGACCGCAATCTAATTATCGGCAAGCATATCTATGTTACGCCATCAGATTCATTAGCGATCTTGGCAGCGAATGCCCATCATGCACCGGCCTATAAAGACGGAATTGCAGGTATTGCGCGCTCCATGCCGACCTCAATGGCATCTGATCGCGTAGCCGAAAAACTTGGCATTCCGCTTTATGAAACCCCAACCGGCTGGAAATTCTTCGGCAATTTGCTTGATGAAGGCAAAGTCACCATTTGCGGTGAAGAAAGCGCCGGCACAGGATCAGATCATGTGCGCGAAAAAGATGGCCTTTGGGCGGTATTATTATGGCTCAACATTCTCGCAAGCCGAAATGTAAGCGCGAAAGAGATTGTTGAAGATCACTGGAAGACATTTGGCAGAACATATTATTCACGTCACGACTATGAAGGCTTGGATACTGATATCGCCAACACATTAATGTCTGATCTGCGCAGTTCGCTTGACGATCTTGCAGGGACATCTGCGGGCATTCATAAAATCGAAAATGCAGATGATTTTTCCTATCTTGATCCAGTTGATGGTTCGACGAGTTCTAATCAAGGCATTCGCATTTTCTTTAAAGGTGGGGCAAGACTTGTATTACGCCTGTCTGGCACGGGTACAACAGGTGCAACATTGCGCGTCTATATGGAATATTTCGAAGCTGATCCTGCCCATCACGAACTTGATCCGCAAGACGCGTTAAAGGATGTGATTGACGCTGCAGGAATTATCACCGAATTAAAAAATCGTACTGGCCGAGATGCGCCAACGGTGATCACATAAGTTAAAAGGGCTCTTATGAGAGCCCTTTTGATGCCTGCGCCATAAACTTAAACGCATAGTCTGAAAACGAACGCCAGCATTCAACATGATAGCTCTGTTCACTTGTCCGCCAGATAACGACTTCAGCCTTACCCAAAATCGTCCGTGAACATGCACCGACCGGGAACACATCATCATTTAAGTTTTGCGGACATCCAGAGCGCAGAACTTCAACCGCTTTTGGACCTTCAAGCAGAATAGCGGTATTGCGATGAGAAATATCAACGACCGAAATTACGGCTTTGGTTTTTGTCAAAACGCCGCTGAGATCTGCAGTCTCATCATCAAGGATAAGCCATTCATCAGGACCAATCCAAAGCGCGGATCGCCCAGTATTAGCCTTATCGCTAGAAGTAGATGATGTCTTTGGTTTCACGGGCAACGCAACACCAAGCGCCTTGCCCACTGCTTTGACATCCTTTTCCTTAACGCGCAGAGATATGCGCGACATTGGATTTGCCGGTGTGATCGACACACCTGCACCACCTCCAAGACGGCCATCAAGTGGTAATTTTCGCAAAGCTTGAGTTGGATTAGCCATTTAAACGCCCTCCATCTTGATCAACAAAGACCGTATCGACAACTTCAACCTCAATCGTTCGATCAAGCATTGGTACGTAAAGTGTTTCACCGATCTTCGAGCGCCCACCTTCGACAATCGCCAAAGCAATTGAGTGGCCACAATTCTCAGACCAATAAGATGATGTCACATGACCCAACATCTTCATCGGGATCGGTTGATTAGGGTCTGCAACAATCTGCGCACCTTCTTCGAGCACAACTTTTGGATCTTTGGTTTTCAATCCAACCAATTGCTTACGGCCGTCAGCGACCAGATCATCACGCATCAATCCGCGGATACCGACAAAGTCCGTTTTCTTTTTTGAAACGGCCCAAGATAATCCAGCATCATGCGGCGTAATAGAACCATCGGTTTCCTGACCGACGATAATATAGCCTTTTTCAGCGCGAAGAACGTGCATGGCTTCAGTACCATATGCGCAAGCATCGTGTTTTTGAGCTTCCACCCAAACGGCTTCTAAAACGCTTTGCGCATAATCGGCAGGAACATTAATCTCATATCCCATCTCACCGGTAAACGACATGCGGAACAAACGTGTCGGTACGCCGCAAATTTTGCCTTCGCGAACTGACATATGCGGCATGTTCTCTGTTGAGAGATCAATATCTTCAACCAATGGCGCAATAATATCACGCGCTTTTGGCCCTTGAACGGCAATCACACCCCATTGTTCGGAAACAGATGTGAGCCATACATCAAGCTCAGGGAACTCCGTTTGAAGATAATCTTCCATGTGATTGAGAACGCCAGCAGCTCCGCCAGTGGTCGTTGTCACATGGAAACGATCTTCGGCCAAACGTCCGACAACACCATCATCAAAGATGAAGCCATCTTCATGGGTCATTATACCGTAACGGCAACGACCAACTTTCAGAGTGCTCCATGCATTGGTGTAGATGATATCCAAAAACTTAGCAGCATCAGGGCCAACGACTTCGATCTTCCCGAGCGTTGACGCGTCAAATACGCCTGCGCTTTCGCGCACTGTTTTACATTCTCGATTAACAGAAGCATGCATATCTTCGCCCGATTGCGGAAAATACCATCCGCGTTTCCACTGTCCGACATCTTCAAACACCGCGCCTTGGTCTACTGCCCAATCATGCATGGGCGTGCGGCGAACAGGATCGAACAAATCACCTGTGCCATGGTTGACGATCGTACCGAAGCTGACTGGGGTAAATGGTGAACGGAAGGTCGTCAGGCCCACTTGTGGGATCTCTTTGCCCAGGCCATCAGCGGCAATTGCCAAACCATGCAAATTAGATGTCTTGCCCTGATCGGTTGCCATACCCGTTGTCGTAAAGCGCTTGACATGTTCGATCGAGCGCATACCCTCACGCACCGCCAAACGGATATCATTGGCAACGACATCATGTTGATAATCAACAAATGCTTTCACCGCATCATCAGCACCTGCGCCATGGGATGAACCGATGTGATCGCCTTCATGGCCGTAGGTTGTTACAACATCTTTTGGTGTGGAAACTTTCTTTAGTTTTTTAACACCCAATGCACTTGCCGCTTCCAGTGCAGCTGATTGTGCCTCGGCCATCAATTCAGACAAGTCGTTAGTTCCATTACATGCACCAACTGAGACCTGATCCTGAACAGGATTTTCTGGCAAGAAACGTTTCACATCGCTATCCCAAGATGGTTTTGCCCGCGACTGAGAATATAGATGCAATGACGGTGTCCAACCACCGGATATCAACAAGGCATCAACGTCATATTTCGTATTGGCCATCTGACCATTTTTTGCAACTTTAATGCCAGAGATACGCAGCTTTCCCGTAGTATCTATCACACTATGCCCGGTTTGCACGGTCAAACCAAGCTCGCGCGCACGCTCTAATAGTGCAGGATCGACCTCGCTTCGACTATCCACGATAATTGGGATATCAACACCAGCCTCTTTGAGATCAAAGGCGGCAGCATATGCACTGTCGCAAGCCGTATAGACCCCAATTTTACTGCCAACAGCGACACCATATTTATTCAGATATGAGCGCGCCGCAGATGCCATCATAATGCCGGGACGATCATTATTAGCAAAGACAAGATGACGTTCAATCGCGCCTTGCGCAATGATCACTTTCTTGGCGCGGATTTGCCACAAACGCTCACGTGGACTATCAGCTTCCGGCATCGCAAGATGATCCGTAATGCGTTCGCAAAGACCAATCATATTATGCGCGTAATAACCAAAAGCAGTTGTGCGCGGTAGAATGGTAACATTGTCCATACCATTGAGTTGAGCGATTACATCCTGTGTCCAATCGTAACCAGACTTGCCATCAATTTGCACATCTGTCTCATATAAAAGCGCACCGCCAAACTCAGCATTTTCATCGCAAATAATGACTGAAACACCTTGCTTAGCAGCTGCAAGTGCAGCAGATAATCCCGCAGCTCCCCCGCCAATAATGACAACATCAGCATAGGCAAATTTGTTGGCATAGTGATCCGGATCTTGCTCAGTTGGAGACAAGCCCAATCCGGCAGCTGCACGAATATTTGGCTCGTAAATCTTCTCCCATGCTGCTCGCGGCCACATAAAGGTTTTGTAATAAAAACCAGCAACAAAGAGCGGTGACAATAGTGAATTTACCGAGCCAATATCAAAAGCAAGTGATGGCCATCTGTTTTGCGAAACAGCATTAAAACCATCATAAATTTCCTGCATGGTAGCACGTACATTTGGCTGTTGGCGGGCCGTATCACGACGAACGCCAATCAACGAATTTGGCTCTTCGCTGCCTTCAGTCATCGTGCCGCGCGGGCGATGATATTTGAATGAACGCGCAGTTAGCACAACACCATTTGCCAACAATGCAGAGGCTAGCGTGTCGCCTTCAAGCCCTTCATAAGATTTACCATCGAATGTAAATGCAACAGTTTTTGCGGGCGTTAAGCGGCCTTTGCCGGAGATCCGATATAATCCACTCATGACATTTGCTCCTCTTTAAGAGCAGCAATGGCTTTTGCAATCTCGTCTTCAGTTGGCTTTGGTTCACCTGATTTATACGTCATGATGATTTGGTCAGTGACAGTGTCGCGAACACAATTAAAGAACCGGCCACATCCATGGATATGGCGCCATCTTTCAAAGATAATGCCGCGCTTATTTTCGCGAATGAACAAGAATTTTTCCATATCATCGGCAGAAATTTCAGCCAAATTGCTAGGGCGCTCGATATGTGCTTCGCCAGCGTGGCGAAATTCAATCTCAGGCCGATATTCTTCGCAATAAGGACATCTAATATAAAGCATCTAACTCTCCCTAATGCGCCACAGCAGCAGCTGCAGATTCATCAACCAATCGACCAGTTTTAAACCGCTCGAGCGTGAAGAATTCATTGATCTTATGTGGTGCATCATTGGCAATCGTATGCGCAAAGACATGCGCCGAACCAGGCGTTGCTTTAAAGCCACCCGTTCCCCAGCCACAATTTACATATAGCCCTTTAACCGGAGTTTTGGCCAAAATAGGCGAACGATCAGGCGTAACGTCAACCGTTCCTGCCCATGTACGCATCATTTTCACACGGCTGAATGTCGGGAAAAGTTCGCAAATTGCTTCAAGATTATGATTGGTAATATGCAAGCTACCATTGGGAGCATAAGAGGTATACTGATCCGTGCCAGCGCCTATAACCAACTCACCCTTATCGGATTGGGAGATATATGTGTGCACACTATTGGACATCACGACACATGGGAAAATTGGTTTCAGAGGCTCAGATACCAATGCCTGAAGGGGAAAACTCTCAAGCGGCATGCGCACATCAGCCATTTGCATAATGTGAGATGTGTTACCCGCAGCGACCACACCTACTTTTTTCGCACCGATAAAGCCTTTACCCGTTTCAACACCTGTGACAGAACCATCAGCCGCGCGACGAATTCCAGTAACCTCACAATTTTGAATGACATCAACACCAAGAGCAGACGCTGCACGCGCATATCCCCATGCAACAGCATCGTGGCGCGCAGTACCACCTTTTCGCTGCAACGCCGCGCCCATGATGGGATATCGGCAAGATTTTGAGATATTAAGCGGCGGGCAAAACTCCTTGGCTTCCTGCGGAGACATCCACTCATTTTGCACACCATTAAGTCGGTTGGCATGAACATGTCGCTTGAGCACTTGAACATCATGCACATTATGCGCAAGCATCATCACACCGCGCGCTGAATACATGACGTTGTAATTGATGTCCTGGCTTAAATTGTCCCACATATTTAAGGCATGATTATATAGGCCAGCACTTTCGTCATAAAGATAATTTGAACGAATAACGGTGGTATTCCGCCCTGTATTACCACCACCGAGCCAACCTTTTTCCAAGACCGCTATATTTCGGATACCATGCTCTTTGGCAAGGTAATATGCTGTTCCTAAACCATGGCCACCAGCACCAATAATAATCACATCATATGAAGATTTAGGTTCTGGAGAACCCCATTGTTCTTCCCAACCCTTGTGCTGGCGCATAGCTTCGCGGGCAAGTGCAAATATTGAATATTTACGCATATGCAGGCTCGTCCTTTAAATGCTCTTGACAGTTTTTGTTCAGCTCAAGCCAAACCATTGATTATTCATAACAAACAAATACCAAATCCAAATGTCTCGCAAGTGAAATTTGAAGACGTTTTTAGAACACTTGGCAATCTATAGGAATTTTGAAGATATTTTCATCAATTTCGTTCCGCTTTAGTCTGGACATAAAACGCTAAACCTGTTATCCAACCCTCAATCGTGACGCCCTGCGCCGAACGAATGAGATTTTATTTGCTGTTTACAACGAGCAGCCTTTTTGAAAATTTAAGGAATTAACGTGCAAGTACTTGTCCGCGACAACAATGTCGATCAGGCTCTAAGAGCGCTTAAGAAAAAAATGCAGCGCGAAGGTATTTTTCGTGAAATGAAAATGCGTGACTTTTACGAGAAACCATCTCAAAAGCGCGCTCGTGAAAAAGCTGAAGCTGTGCGTCGTGTGCGCAAATTGGCACGTAAACGTGCTCAGCGCGAAGGTTTAATTGGCGGACGCAGCGGTCGCTAAGCAACTGCCGTTTTTTCGTCGATTTCACGACTTATGACTATTGGCGGAGACGAGTTGATCGTCCCCGCTTTTTTTGTGTATGATATGTGCTAAGTTATTGTACTTTCAGCGAGATGTGAGACTTATAAATGAATGTGAAATCTGACCGAATCGAACACCATTCGACGACTTCTAAATTTCGCCAAGCACTTTTAGGGTGCGTTTTGATCTCAACACTTGCGCTAGTGGCCTGTGAAACGACCACAACAAGCTCCGATGTCATTCGTATTGACCGCGAACAAGGTTCTGAACAAAATATCGCTTCACTCACATCTGTTATTGCAGCCAACCCAAATGATCCGGAAGGCTATAACGTACGTGGCTCTGCCTATGGTAAAGCTGGTCAGTTTAATTCTGCATTGGACGATTTTAACAAAGCAATATCAATTAATCCTCGTTTTCATCAGGCTTATGCCAATAGAGCCTTGATTTACCGTAATATCAATCAACCAGTCAAAGCCGCCAATGATTATAATCAGGCGATCCGCATCAACCCGCAATATGATGCGGCTTATATTGGGCGCGGCAATCTATATCGCCAGGCGGGACGAACATCTGAAGCTTTTGCAGACTTCAACAAAGCCATCGACTTAGGAACAGTTGATCCTCGCGCATTTCACAATCGCGGTTTGATTTATCAAATCCGTGGCGAGCATCTCAAGGCCATTGGTGATTTTGCAAGATCAATCGCACTTGCACCTGATTCTCCAGAGCCATTTAATGGCCGCGGTATATCTCAACTTGTTCTTGGTAAAGAAGATGAAGCGCTTGAAGATTTCAATCGCGCTATTAATTTAGATAAAACAGTTGCTGAATCTTGGTCAAACCAAGCATTGGTTTATGAACAACGTGGCGATAAATCACGTGCGAGAAAATCCTACATTCGCGCCATTGCACTAAACCCAAATTATCAGCCTGCCAAAGATGGCTTAGCGCGCGTACGAAACTAATTTCATATTAGTTTTAACCGACAATAAAAAACGCGCGAGCTATCTAGCCCGCACGTTTGAAAAATCTATTTGACTTAAATGTCTAGATTAAAAGATCTTGTTCATAATGTAACGCCCAATAACGAGCAAAACAAAGAACGAGATAAAGCCAGTCAGAAGGCCACCAGAGGTGAAAAACCCAATCGCCATTGCGATCAACAAAGCCACACAAATCAAAGTGCCGTATTTTGTTCCGACCATAAACACGTTATATGTTTTATCGTGCTCAGAGTAATCCATTTCAGCGCCAAGCTCGACTGGACCTGTCTCTTGTTTAGCCATTTCTCGTCTCCAGATTAAATAATATTTGCCAGAGATTTACACAATTCATCTTTACGAGGCAATGCGAAATCGATTGATTTTCACCCATAAAATGATTGAACTTGCGGAATAATCGACAATGGCGGCAATTTTATTTCCGATAAAGGCGCAAACATACGCTTTTGTTCAAATGGTGTTGAGTTAAAAAATGGGTATCGCTTTTTAATCGAAGGTAGTGTTTGCTTGATATGCCCACCATAAATATCAAGATCACAACTTAAATAATCATTCCATTTAGGCTCCGCCAACGGTGTGAAATTCAAAAAGCGCCGATAAAATGCACGATGATTTGCTCTAATAATGGCTAGCAAATGATCAGCTTTATAATATTCAGAAGCCATAAGCGCAGTTCGAATGGTTAGATATGCAAGACCCGGGAATTCCTTAATCAAAACCGGGTCCGCGGCAAATTTAAGTGGATCAATAACGCTCATCCCTGCATCAAGCATCGGCCCCACAACTTCCGGAAACTGCTTCATAGCCAATCCGTCTTGATGTCTTGAAGTCACATGGTGGATCCGCATCGTCACAACCAACTGCTCAAGGTAATAAACACCGATGACATGTGCATTTTCAGCAAAATCTTCGTCATCTATCATGATTGAGTGTTTATCAGGTGCCAGCCCCACAGGCTCATAAGCACGTCGCCTTAACGCGGCCACTTCTTCTAAGTCTTCAATGGATTCAACTCGCCGATATTCAACATCTTCCATCAACGCCATAAGTTTTTGATTAAAACTGCCAACCCGCTGCACGTTTGTCATCACACTACTCCACAAACCAATTTCTGCGGTGGAATATAATGTTAAAATTTTATTAATGATATGATTCAATTGAAAACTATCGATTAAGTTTTCATTAAGGTTAACAAAAGGTTAACGACAAAAGCTCTGACACTAAAATAAGCACATAATTCGCCTATTTATATTAATGATTGTTAGATTATGAGACTATTTTGCCTGTTTAGACTGCGCTGCAGACACATCGCTATTTGTGCGATCAAGCTTTCGCGAGAGCTCACGGATTGCAGATCTTGGCATCGGCATACCAAAAATAAAGCCTTGAATGATGTCCGCGCAATCATTTTCTCGGATAACATTAAGCTGTTCATTTGTCTCGACACCTTCGGTGACAATCTCAAGACCAAGCTCACGAGACATATGAATAATACCACGCAGAAGTTTGAGCTTTTGCTCATCCTCCACAATGTCACGAACAAAAGAGCGATCGATTTTAACTTTGTTCAGCGGCAACTTATCCAAGTAACTTAAGCTTGAATATCCAGTACCAAAATCATCGATTGCGATCGACATTCCCATTTGGCGCATTTCGCGCAACAACATCGCAGCCTTATCTGCTTCATCAACCACCGCACTTTCCGTCACTTCTAAATGCAAGCGTTGCGGCGCCAACCCTGATGCCATTAGTGCTTCAGAGATCACATTAATAATTTGATTATCAACTAGATCATGCGCTGACAGATTGACCGATACAAACATATGTTCAGGCCAATCGGTGCAATCCTGCACAGCGTGTCGGATCATGCTTTGCGTTAATTCACGAACAACGCCAATTTCTTCAGCTAGCGGGATGTAAACACCAGGTGAAATCGGCCCAAGTTTCGGATGATTCCAACGCGACAACGCTTCAGCGCCCACGATTTTTCTGCCATCTGGGGTAAACATCGGTTGATATGCGGCTGAAAGAGAGTTGGTTTTCAAAGCTTCCCGCAGGTCAATCTTTAATTGCTGACGTTCTGCATGCTTCTCATCCATAGTCAGGGCAAACTGAGACCAGTTATTATTACCGTGCTTACGTGCATCACGTTTTGCAATATCGGCACAAACCTGCATTTCTTCCAGCTTAAAGTCCGTTTTATCGCGAACAACTAAACCACCACAGAAACTTACATTTATCTCCATGCCGTCAATTTCATAAACACGGCAAATGTCCTCAAACATGCGTTTCATATGCGATTGAATGACGTCTTCTTTATGGTGCGGGAAAAGCGCTACGAATTCATCGCCGCCAAATCTGGACACCAGAATGCCATGCTGCTTGGCAATATCATTTATCCGACCGGCAACTTTTTGCAACAATGCATCACCAACCAGATACCCTTTTGTTTCATTGATATGTTTGAAATCAATAATATCAAATACTGCAAAACCAACTTTTGATTTCGATGCCGTATTAAGCAATTTATCATGGATAAGCTGGCGAAACCATTCACGGTTTGGTGTATTGGTCAAACCATCATAACGGGCCATGTGCAGGATTTTCTGATCAGCGCGAACTTTATTCGTCACATCCTGGAAAATAATAACGACGCCATCATCATTTTGATGGCGAGCAGTAAACTCAAACAGCTGGTGCGTGTCGATCTCAAGCGTCATACGCGATTTACGACCTGCAATTAAACTTAAAATATCCGATTGAAGAGCTTTACGTTTACCATCAGAAACATTGCCACCCCTTAAAACATAGCGAAGGACGACATCGATTGGCTTGCCTTCAAGCACTGCCGCTTGCGGAATGCCAAGCATTGATTTCGCTTTGTAATTCACAACACGCAATCTCTTGTCTGAATCAATCATAATCAAACCATGAGACATATTATTAATTGCACCGTCTAAACGATCGGCAAGAACAGTACTTCGCTTTTGCGCCATAACACTTGAGTAAAGCACTTCACGCACCCCGTTTGCCAACGAGCGCGTCGATAAGAACACCGGCAACAACAGCAAAGCCAAAACACGCACATAAACATCATCAGATGCAACAAACCCAATCAATACAGGGATACAAACGGCCAAAACCATCATATCAACATTTATTTTTGAGCCAAAATTGCGACCCACAACAGCAACCAAAGTCGCAAATGTGACAGATACGGTGGCCAGCTGCGCAAAACCTGACGTTGTTTGAATAAACGTATAGGCAGTCATGACGCCAAGCAATAAGGTGATGGACACAGCGCCAATAACATAACGCCGTTCCCAACGCTGCGTTTCTGCCAGCGTGATCATTCCTTCATCGGCCTGATCGAACTTATTCATATCAAGCACACGAGCCGCCCAAATAGCGACGATACCTACGGCGAAAAGTAAAAATGCAAACTGGTGTGTATTGAGATAAACGACAAGTGCAACAACGACATGCGAAAGCATTCCGATGAACAGAGTACTTCTTTTTGTGTACAGCGACCTAACAAATGATAGCCGGACATCTGATGTCACATCATTGTTATCATTTACTTGCATTAGCTAGTTTCCAACTCAACTAAATGCAAATTAAAACAACTGGACTAAAAAAAGGGTTAAAATTCCAGAGATTTAGCTAATATTTTACACCATTATAATCTACTATTTTATACTGATGTGTAGGGTTTCAGGCACCGGTGATATAGGTGCGTTACCAGCAAACCAATTGACTAAGTTGTCAACTTGCAAGTCGCCCATCGCATTGCGCGTATGCACTGATGCAGAGGCAACATGCGGCAACATTGAAACATTGTCGAGCGCAAAAAACTCACTGCGCGGGTCAGGTTCATTTTCAAACACGTCTAAGCCCGCTGCCGCTATGGTCTTGTCCTTAAGAGCTTTGATTAAGGCGTCTTCATCAGCGACAGACCCGCGACCAACATTAATAAATACCCCATTTGACCCCAAAGCCTGTAATATCTCAGCATTAATGGATTTTGTTGTCGCTTGAGTTCCCGGCACAATCGAAACCAACGTATCAACGGCTTTCGCCATACCCAACAATGATGCATGATACTGGTAAGAAAACCCATTTTTCTCGGATCGGGTATGATAATGAATTTCAACGCCAAAGCCTTCAAGACGCTTGGCAATTTCTTGACCAATTCGCCCCAAACCATAAATCCCAACGATACGATTACGCATCGTAAGTGGGGTGAGCGGATAATTACCCTTAGCCACCCAATCACCCTTGCGAATATGTTCTTCTGCTTTTGGAAGCTCACGCAAGGTATTCAACAAAAGACCAATCGTAGTATCTGCAACTTCTTCACTTAAAACATCGGGTGTATTACAAACCATTACATTGTTCTGTCCTGCAAATTGAGCATCGATCACATCATACCCAACACCGAAATGTGCAATGATCTCCAATGATGGCAAACCTTTAATAAAGTCATTTGGCAAATGAATTGCAGAGGCGATACCCCGGATTTGCTTTTTTTGTTCATCGCTTAACAAGCCCAGCTCTGCACCTTCAATCCGCAGCATTTGAAAATCAGCACTGACACGCTGAACCACATGTTCATAAATTGAACCTGGAATAAGAACTACAGGCTTTGTCATTTTACACCCCAATGAGACTTGTTAGATAATAAGTAAATTATGTGCGCGGCACCATCGGCGCGGTAGATTGGCGGATACGCATTTCTGGCTTAATCAGATGCAGTCCGTTCACCTCATCAGAACCTGACAGACGATCCAACAATGCGCGCGGCGGCGCCGCCCTACCATTGATTGGCCATTCCAAACAGTAGTAAGCGCTGGCATAGAAATCGACGCCTCTATCAAATCATCATAACCGGTAACTGAAATGTCTTTGCCCGGAATAAGTCCAGCACGGTATATCCCGTTGATCAATCCGATTGCGACAAGATCATTCCAACAAACAGCCGCCGTAGGTTTTTGAGGCATGGAAAGAAAGTTCACCGCGGCTTCAAAACCTTCCTGCTTTGTGCGGGGTCCAGATACTCGCAATTGTGGGTCGACATCCAAACCGGCTTTTTTAAGTGCCTCAACATAGCCTCTATACCTATCTCGACCTGTTGAGGTATTGTCAGCACCACCAACAAAGGCAATGGATTTATGCCCAAGCCCGATCAAATGGTTGGTCGCAAGCGCGATTCCATACGCATCATCACCTCGATATGTGGGAACATCAAGATCCGGCACCGAACGTGCAATTAAAACTGCTGGCATGCCATTATCTTCTGCAAGTTTGATATCACGCGAAGGCGTATCGATTGCAGGTGACATGATCACACCATCTGCACCTAATTGCAGCAGAGTTTCCAGAAAATCACGCTGTTTTTGCACTGAATCATAGTGGTTTGATAAAATGAAAGTCTGACGACTGCGATCAAGTTCACTTTCAATCGCCTTCAAAATCTCAGCGTAAAACGGGTTCATGATATCATGCACCACAACGCCAACGATCCCAGATCGCGAGGTTCTTAAGCTTGCAGCTCGGCGGTTGTAGATATAGCCCATATCCAAGGCTGCATCTTTAATCTTTTGTCGCGTGTCTTCCGCAACAAGCGGGCTGTCCCTTAACGCCAATGAAACGGTCGCAGTTGATACGCCTAATTGATCCGCGATCGTCGATAGTTTTACTTTTTGCGCCAACTCAGACCCTTCCCCCAAAACACTAAATTTTCAACGATTTGAAAATTCTAGCGCTCTGCTTTCAATAATTTAGAAAAATATTTAAATTATTTAAATTGCTTTTGCAAATTTTCTCTAATCAATTTGATCGAAATTGCTCAGAATACGGTTCAATTGCTTGGAAAGCTCTGCTTTTTCAGCTTTTGAGAAGGACTTCAGGACTTTTTTCTGCCATTTGCGCTGTTCCTTTTTAATGCTCTTGACCATTGAATAGCCGACATTGGAAAGGAAAATATTGGCACGGCGTCGATCAGATTTATCGACCCTGCGCACCAAAACACCACGTGCAGTGAGCCTGGCGATAGATTTGGCGACAGTTGGCGGCGACACGTTCAATTTTTCAGCAATCTGCGAGGGAGTTAATCCATCCTGATCACGGAGCAACAAAATGATCCGTTCTTGGCCACCGAACAACCCCAGCTTCTGAAGTTTTTCCGATAAGGAAGCGCGAGAGGATCTGTGGATATCACCAAGTAGATGAATAATGGTTGCATTAGAGCCGGGTTTTTTTGCCTTGTTTTTCTTGCCAACTGCTTTTTGGCTTTTTGGCTTTTTCATTTCAGTTTGAACCAATTGAAACTCCACAAGACTAACAAACTACATTACAATCCCAGCTTGATCATAACATCCATTTCATGGCAGGACAAAGCATGAATAATGAACCTGACCAAACTATTGCAGTGTTACCCTTGGGCGCATGGGAACAACATGGACCCCACCTACCACTGCAAACCGATACGATCATAGCATCGGAATTCGCTTCAAGGCTAGAGAAGCATGCATTCTCGGTTAAGATTAACGTTTTACCCACCGAGGAAGTTGGCTATTCGGTTGAGCATTTAGACTTCGATGGTTCAAAATCCCTCACCTATGATGAAGCAATTTCAAACTGGCTCGCGATCATCGAAGAACAAATTGACCTCGGCCATCGCAAATTTCTGTTGCTCAATGCCCATGGCGGCAACTCTCCTCTTTTAACCATTGTCGCAACAGAAGCTCGAGTAAGATGGAATGTTCTGGTCGTTGTAACGCATTGGACGAGGTTCGGACTTCCTGAACATCTTCAATCAACCATCGACAAATCTATTGATATTCATGCAGGTGAAATTGAAACATCAATCATGATGGCCATCGCACCAGATTTGGTCGACATGAAAAAAGCTCATGACTATGGATCAAACCAAAGTGCATATATCGAAAAATTCAAACATCTACGGGCTTATGGACAGCATTCATTCGGTTGGAAAATGCAGGATCTTAACGAGCAAGGGGTTGTTGGTTTTGTAACAAGGGCAAAACCCGAAAAGGGGCAACAAATCCTTGATCACGCATTTTTAGGTATCTGCGAATTGATTGAGGATATGATTAGGTTCGATATCAACAAACTTAATTAGAAATTCCAACAGATTTTAAATTTCTTTTATAGAAAAACAGCGCCAACTTACTTATATCCATGCGATACGCATTTGATCGAGGCCATCATGAATATCCAAGCGACAACACCAATCCCAGTAACTGTTCTAACAGGTTACCTTGGTGCGGGAAAAACTACATTGTTAAACCGTATCCTAACTGAGGATCACGGCAAGAAATACGCCGTCATCGTTAATGAGTTTGGTGAAATTGGCATCGATAATGATCTGATCGTTGAATCTGACGAAGAAATTTACGAAATGAACAATGGCTGTGTTTGCTGCACCGTTCGCGGCGATCTTATCAGAGTTGTTCAGGGGTTGACGCGTCGCGCAGGTCGCTTTGATGCAATCATTGTGGAAACAACAGGATTGGCAGATCCTGTGCCTGTTGCACAGACTTTTTTCATGGATGATGATGTAAGAGCGAAAACACAGCTCGATGCGGTGATCGCACTTGTTGACGCAAAACACCTCCCACTGCGTTTAAAAGATTCCCCAGAAGCAGAAGATCAAATTGCCTTTGCTGACGTTGTATTGGTCAACAAATCAGACTTGGTATCGGAAGACGAACTCTCAGCAATTGAAACAACTGTTCGCAAGATCAATCCATCTGCGCATATCCATCGCACAGAAAGATCAGGCGTTGATCTTGATAAAATTCTCGACCGTGGTGCCTTTGATCTTGCTCGTGCGATTGAAACAGATCCGCATTTTCTAGACCATGGACATCCAGACCACGAATGCGGACCAGATTGCGATCATCATGATCATAGTCACGAACACGGGCATGAGTGCGGTCCTGATTGCGATCATGACCACCATCACCATCATGATCATCATGACCATGGGGATCATAAATTATCCGCCGATAAACATGACACCAGCGTGAAATCTATATCCTTACGTGCGGGGTTGCTTGATCCTAAAAAGTTTTTCCCGTGGATCCAGAAAACCACACAAATTGACGGACCGAATATCCTTCGTCTTAAAGGCATCATCGCGTTAGAGGATGATGATGATCGTTATGTGGTACAAGGCATTCATATGATCGTTGAAGGTGACCACAATCGCCCATGGAAAGAAGATGAAAAACGTGAAAGCCGCATTGTTTTCATCGGACGCGACTTAGATGCTGAAAAGCTTGAAAGAACTTTCAAAGCCTGTGAGGCTTAATTTATGCCGACACTTGCACCATTAAATCTTGATGATCATTGCGTCTCAGCACGTTTTATCAATGATGTGCCGTTTTTCGCGCTTGCATCTGGTGAAGTTCACCGTCTGGATCACGGACATCATAAAGCTGGGCAACATGATGGATTATTATGCGCAACAATCTCACAAGATGGTCAATCACTCATCTCAGCGGGTGAAGATGGAACCGTTATGTCGCTTGCGCCAGACGGCACATCCAATGAGCTTGCGACAATGGGCAATAAATGGATCAACGCGCTTGGCACTGGTCCTCAAAATGCAGTTGGTTTTGCTTCCGGAAGAAAAGCTCAAATCCGCCTGAAAGATGGCACCATCCGCGAGTTTGAAGAGGAACGAAGTATTGAAGGCATTGCTTTTGCACCCAAAGGCATGCGTGTTGCATTTGCGCGTTATAATGGCGTTTCACTTCATTGGGTCAACAATCAAACACCAGCAGTGAACCTTGTTTGGAACGGCGCGCATATCGATGTGACATTTTCCCCCGATGGGCGATTTTTGGTAACCTCTATGCAAGAAAATGCGCTGCACGGATGGAAACTCGATGGCAAGGCCGGCGATGAAGATCGCCACATGCGTATGACAGGTTATCCTGCAAAAGTGAAATCCATGTCTTGGTCAGCAAAAGGCAAATGGCTTGCATCATCGGGTGCATCCGCTGCGATCATCTGGCCATTTTCCGGCAAAGATGGCCCCATGGGCAAAGCACCTTTGGAACTTGGTACACGCGGCGATGTAATGGTAACATCTGTTGACTGCCACCCAACTGAAGATGTTGTTGCAATTGGATATTCCGATGGCATGATCATCGCAGCACGCTTTGCTGACAACAAAGAAGCATTGTTAAGACGCGGTGGAAGCTCGGCAATATCCAGCATGGGATGGAATAAAGATGGACGATTACTTGCATTCGGATCCGAAAGTGGCGAATGTGGTGTAATTGATATTGCTGGCTAACAAACGTCAGAATTTTGACTCATTCTTATGAGACTTATTTCGAATATAAAAAGGGCTATTTGTAAATCATGTTCTCAAAGCGAATTCTAAATTTGTTGTTAGCCGCTGGTTTATGCTCAACCGGTCCATTTCTCAGCGCCAATTCAGCTAAAGCCCACCCGCATGTGTTTGCAGAAGCAAATTTGGAGCTACTCTCAAACGATGACGGCGGCCTTGAAGAAATACGGCATGTCTGGCGCTTTGATGAGTTCTTTTCCGCCAGCGTATTGATCGATTTTGATGCAAACAGCAATTTAAAACTCGACCCTGAAGAGTTGAAAGAAATTGGCGATGTCGTCCACAAATCTTTGGCAGAATTTGGCTATTACACCGAACTCGTTGTGGATGGACAATCTGTCAGCGTAGCTCCGCCTGATGCAATTATCGCTGATTATGTCGATGACCAATTGTTGATGTTTTTTGCAATGTCACCTGCACATCCGCTAAAGCTTGAGGGCAAAATATCCGTCGGTGTTTTTGATCCTACCTTTTACGCTTCAATAGACTTTCTTAACGACACAGATTTGAAGTTCACCGGTCCATTTGCTGATCAGTGCCAAAAATCAGTATTACGCCCAGACCCAGATGAAGTGCTCGCGCAAAATCAGGGAAGTTTGACTGACGCATTTTATGACGATCAGGAAGATAACGACATTTCAAAATTGTTCGCCACTCGCCTTGAGGTATCATGTTAAAGCTTCCACAAAAGCTAATTCTCGCTAGTATCTTTATCGCAGTTCTCATCTCCACAGCTCTTGCACAATCCTCGCTCGGGATTGGTACGAACGAAACTCAAATTGTTGTGCAAGGCCCTTTTGCAAAACTTTGGGCAACAATTAACACCTATCAGCAACAGTTTTATCGTGCGCTAACCACAGCACTAAGCGAGATGAAAACCGAACCCACAAAGCTCTGGCTTCTTGTTGGAATGTCTTTTGCGTATGGGGTATTTCATGCGGCAGGTCCAGGTCATGGTAAGGCCGTGATTTCCTCTTACATGATTGCAAATGAAGTTGAGCTAAAACGCGGCGTCACCCTCTCCTTCATGTCTGCTTTTATGCAAGGTTTAACAGCCATAATCGTGGTGGGAGCAGTTTATTTTGTCCTACGCGGAACTGCAATTTCGATGAACGATGCAACTTGGGTGCTCGAAGCTGCAAGCTATGTGCTCATCATATTGTTTGGTTGCTGGCTTTTGTGGAAGAAACTCAAAGCCTGGTTTGCACCGAAATCCCGTGAGCATCACGATCATGGACATGATAGCGGGCACGATCACCACAATCATAATCATGTGCACGACCACGAGCATGGGTACGATCACGGGCATACGCATAGCCATGATCATAGTCATGATCATTTATCCCCGGGTGAAACCTGTTCGTCTTGCGGGCATGCACATATGCCAGATCCTAAGTCCTTATCGGGTGATCTAACGCTCAAACAAGCATGGTCAGCGGTTATAGCGGTTGGGCTAAGACCATGTTCGGGTGCGGTTATCGTGTTGTCATTTGCTTTGCTGCATAATCTTTATCTCGGCGGCATATTATCAGTTTTCGCAATGTCTATTGGGACCGCGATCACAGTATCAATTCTGGCGACACTCGCCGTGACCGCAAAAAACACAGCCGTACGATTTGCCAATAGCGATCGTGCCGCCATGCGCATTGGCAGCATCATCGAAGTGTTTGGCGCAGTTTTAATAATTATACTTGGTGTTTTGCTTTTGGGAGCAGTTCTTAGCTAAAACTATTGTGATTGATTTTGCTGATCACGCTTTTTCTGAAACTTGCTGCGTACCCAGAATATTCCGAAAAACGCCAGCACAAATAATGCGGCCACGATGTAAGCCAACCACACAGAAATATCTGAGAGCCAACCAAGCAGCGGTGGCATGAAGAAATAACTGGACGCAACGAACAACATAATAACGGCAGCTGCAATTGCTGCAGATTTTGTTTCAGATTTCTCACTCATGTTGATCATGCCTTATTTAGCAGTTTGAATAGTCTCTCTCATATCTTCTAGCCGCTTAATCTGCAAATCATTTTCGTCAAAATTCTCATCTGATAACCATGCCTGCATCGCGGAGCTAATCATCGGCCAATCCTGATCAATCATCGCATACCAGGCCGTATCCCTATTCTTACCTTTCGCAACGATGTGCTGACGGAAAACACCCTCGAAGGTAAATCCATATCGCTGTGCTGCTTTGTGAGAAGGCATGTTTTCATTATTAAGCTTCCACTCATAACGGCGATACCCCAGATCATCAAAAACATGTTTTGCCATTAGATAATGAACCTCTGTCGCAATTTTACTTCGCGCCATTTGAGGTCCGTGGGCTACCGCACCCACCTCCGCAACACCATTGTTTTGATCAATACGCATATAACTTGCCATACCGAGTATTTCACTATTCTCCGCATCGCAAAAAACCATGGTTCGATAAGCACCATTATCATTCATCTCACCCAGCCAAGCACCAAATTGATCTGCGCGTTCATAAGGGCCATTTGGGAAATACGTCATGAGCTCGTTCGCTAAAGGATATCCGCCCAAGGCCTGCCATAACGCCTCTTGATGTTCTTCACGAGAAAAAGGGACGACCTTTGAAAACCTGCCTTGCAAAACACAAACACCTGGACGTTTTCTTGGAGTCCAATTAGATAAATCACTCATTTTGGGAATACTCATTTGTTTTAAGTGTAAAATTTAGGCATAACGTAAAAATGATTGATGCGAAATTTGCGGGAGAATGGCAAGGTGTTAAAAACAGTTTCTGGGTTTGATCGAATTGGTGAAGAAAATGCATTTGCGGTGTTGGCACGTGCGACCAAACTCGCACAAGGCGGCATGGATGTTATCAATTTAGGAATTGGACAACCGGACTTTAAAACACCCGACCATATTGTCGAAGCGGCGATTAAAGCGCTCAAGGACGGTCACCACGGCTATACCCCTGCCAACGGCATTTTAGAAACTCGCGAGGCTGTGGTTCGCCGCACATTGTCACTCACTGGCACCGAGGTTTCCCCCGAAAACGTCATGATCATGCCAGGCGGCAAGCCAACGATGTTTGCAGCCATTACAATGTTTGGTGAGCCTGGCACAGAAATTATGTATCCAGATCCCGGCTTTCCGATCTATCGTTCAATGATTGAATATACAGGCGCTACACCCATTCCTGTTCCAATCCGCGAAGAAAACGGCTTTGCATTTTCTGCTGAAGAAACGTTAGCGTTAATCACGCCAAAAACACGGCTTTTAATCATCAATTCACCAGCTAATCCCACTGGTGGTGTGACGCCAAAATCTGAGATTGAAAAACTCGTTAAAGGGTTAGAAGCCCATCCGCATGTCGCGATCATGTCAGATGAGATCTACGATGTGATGACGTATGATGGTGAGACGCACACTTCGATGCTGCAATACCCTGAAATTCGAGACCGATTGATCGTCCTCAACGGCTGGTCAAAAACATGGGCAATGACAGGATGGCGCATGGGTTGGTCCATTTGGCCCGATGGTTTGATCGAATTGGTGCGCAAACTTGCGGTTAACTGCTGGTCTTGCGTTAATGCACCTAGCCAATTTGCCGGCATTGCCGCAATCGATGGCCCGCAAGATGATGTCGCGCATATGATGAAAGCTTTTGATCAGCGCAGGACCCGCGTTGTCGAGTTAGCTAACGCATTACCAAATGTAAGCTGTACCGTACCAAAGGGCGCGTTCTATGCATTTCCAAATGTGAAAAATACTGGCCGCAAAGCCAAGGAACTCGCATCTGATCTTTTAGAAAAAGAGGGTGTTGCGCTCATTGGAGGCCCGGATTTCGGTATTCTTGGTGAAGGTTATATCCGCATATCCTACGCAAACTCGCTTGAAAACATTGAAAATGCGATGAAACGCGTTGATAGATATCTGTCAGAAAATAGCTAAAAAAAACGGGCGACTTCATCAAAGTCGCCCAAGGATACATGCTTAATCTGGGAGGAGAAAATCAACATGATGGGTTTAGTATGTGGAAATATAGTTAACAGTTTGTTAACTTCTTAAGCCAAGAACACCCCTGTAAGTTTTCACTAACAAATCACGCCAGCGCAACCGACTTAATAAGCGCAAAAATCGACTTTCCGCGTTCAAGTTTTAACTCATCAAAGGATTTTTTGGTAATCCGTGAGAAAAGCGTTTGTCCTGACATATCGCATTTGATTAACATATGTGCGTTATCGCTTACACTTATGTCTTCCACGATAACGGGCAGGCAATTCTGCAGGCTGGTGCCAAGGGGTTGCTTAAGAGCTAGTGCAACGTCTCGTGCATGCACCATCAATCGCAGCTCTCCCACATCTACACTATCCTCTAGATGAATTCGGATAGATATTCCTGATGCTTTTTGGTCAACAGAAAGAACGGTAAGCCCATATTCATGCTCAAATCCGGTGACTTTTGCATCTATAATGGCAGATTGGTTTCTTTCACCCAGCATATCCTGCATCAAATTGCCGGCAAAAACATTACGAACATTGCCCGCTTCAACCACACGCCCCTTATCAATCAAGACCAGATGTTCTGCGAGTTGGTGCACATCTAGAGGATCATGTGAGACGAGGATCATTGGAATGTTAAACTCATCCCGAATGGCTTTCAAAAATGGCAAAAGCGCTCGTTTTCGTTCGAGATCAAGCGAAGCCAATGGTTCATCGAGTAATAGAAGACTTGGATTGGACAAAAGCGCCCGACCAATTGCAACGCGCTGTCTTTCCCCGCCTGAGAGATTTAGCGGTTTACGCTCCAATAGATGTGCCAATCCGAGCAAATCAACCACGCGTGAGAACTCAAGTTTAGCTTTCCGACCACCTGCCCAATTGGCATAGGTTAGGTTTGCTTTCACATCATAGTGCGGGAATAAACGCGCGTCTTGAAAGACCATCCCAAGCTCGCGTTTATGTGCAGGCAAATCGATGTGAGAAGCAGAGTTAAACAGGGTGTGATCATTAAGAATAATTGTACCGCTGTCTGGTTTTTCAAGTCCAGCGATGAGCTTAAGCACTGTAGATTTACCAGCGCCCGATCTGCCAAATAATGCGATGACCGATGCATCCGATTGAAAGCTCACATCCAGATCAAAGCCCTGGAACTGCTTTTTAACATCAACATCTAACATCACAATCGCGCCTTTTTAATAAGGTGCGCAGAAACCATTTCCGATAACAACACCGCTCCCAGCGCTATGGCAATAGAAATGAGCATCAGCGTGAACGCTGCATGATCACCATTTGGGCTTTGCAAGAAAGAATAAATCGCCAAAGACAGTGTCTGGGTTTCATCTGGAATGTTGGAGACAAAGGTGATGGTCGCGCCAAATTCACCCAATGATTTCGCAAATCCTAACACACCCCCCGCGATAATCCCTGGCAATGATAATGGCAGATAAACAGTCCGAAATCTTATCCATTTTGAAGCACCTAATGTGCTGGCAGCATCGACAATACCTTGATCAATTGCCTCTATAGAAAGCCGCATGGGGCGCACCAACAAGGGGAACGCCATTAAGCCGGCGGCAAGCGCAGCACCGCTCCATTTAAACGCAAATTCAATCCCGATGCCTGACAGAAATTGACCAACTTCGCCTTTACTGCCAAAAACCAATAAAAGCAGATAGCCCGTAACAACAGGGGGCATAACAAGTGGCGTCATCACAAGGGCTTGCAATAGCGCTTTGCCAGTAAATTCATATCGAGCGAGCAGAAACGCGACACCATAAGCAAGCGGTACGGCAAATAACATTGCAACGAGTGCCACCTGTAGTGACAACCAAATGATCGGCCATAAGCTGGGGTTCGGGAAATCAGATTTTTCATCCAACTCACTTTCCGAAACTAAATCCGCGCTTGCACGATCAAATCCATATTCCGCGAGAGTTGATTGCGCGCTTTGGGTAAAAAGAAATTCATAAAACGCCCCGGCTGCATCATTTGATTTACTCAATTGAACAATGGGGTAAGATATATTCGCGTGATCTGTTTGCGAAAATATATGAATAATCTGGAGCGTATCTGAAAGCTGTGCATCTGATTTATAAAGGACAGCGGCACCGACCTCCCCGCGCTCAACCAAACCAAGTGCTATGCGAACATTTTCGGTAAAAACCGCGTTTTGCGATAAATTATCCCAAAGCGATAGGGCCTCAAAAGCCTGTTTGGCATAGATACCCGCAGGCACATGAGACGGATCACCCATAGCGAAGCGATTTCCCGACAAAAGCTGGGACCAATCCTGATTTTGGGGCAGTGTTTGTGACGCCACAACAACAAGTTTATTTGCAGCTAAAGCTTTGATATCGCTCGTTTTAATCTGCCCTTGCAATACCAGATAATCCATCCAGTCGGCGCTTGCGGATAAGAAAATATCAGCAGGAGCATCATTGGCGATCTGACGCGCTAACACGCCTGATGAGGCATAAGATAAAACAATATCGATGTCGGGGTTTTCAGCTTCGAAATCTGCCGAGATCTTATCCAGCGCATCTTTCATACTGCTGGCTGCAAAAACAACAACACGTTCTTGAGCAAGCGATGGCATTGTAAACGCTGGCGTGATTAAAAATACGCTGATCAAAAACCAAATATATTTTAATAAACAACGCATAACAGATCCAAGCCTAAACTATCTCTAGCATAGGCTTGGCGATTATAGTTTTCAATCTCATTATATTAGCGCAAAACGCTAGATATTACTTGGCAAGTTCAAACGCTTCAGATGCAAGCTTGGTAATGCCATCCCAATCACCAGCATCCACCAGCGCTTTTGGAGCAACCCATGAGCCACCAACGCAAACCACATTTGGAAGCGATAAATAGTCATTTGCATTTTTCAGGTTAATACCACCTGTTGGGCAAAACATCATGTCAGCCAATGGAGACGACAATGATTTAAGATAGCTTGCGCCGCCTGCCTGTTCAGCTGGGAAGAATTTTAAGACCTTATAGCCCTCTTCGCGCAATGCCATAACTTCACTTGAAGTGGCCGCGCCGGGCAACATCGGTATTGATGAGGTTTTGGCATGATCTAGCAATTCAAGCGTTGTGCCAGGAGACACAATAAACTGTGAACCAGCTTCAACGGCCTGATCATATTGTGCAGCGTCAAGAACAGTTCCAGCGCCTGGGACAGCACCTTCTACTTGATCAGCAACTGCGCGGATTGCATCCAACCCTGCAGGCGTTCTTAAAGTCACCTCAATGGCTCTTAATCCACCAGCTACAAGAGCACGTGCGAGCAAAACTGCTGAATTAACATCATCAACCACCAATACTGGTACAACGGGTTGAAGCTTCAAAACTTCCAAAAGACTTTGTGTTTTTTCAGCCATGTTTACTTTATTCGGCATGTTTTATCCTTTTAAATCGATTTTATCGCACCAATTAGATGCGTTAGGTCAAAATGTCCACCCTGTGGCCCTATCTTGAGCATGATTTCTTGTGATAGACAATGTTGCACTTTGCGTTATTAAAGACTATTTCCAAACACATCATGACCAAACTATCATCTACCCAAACGAACCTGCCAATCGTCGTTGCAGCGCTATATCATTTTGCTTCATTTCCAAAATTCGAAGAATTTCGGGAACCTCTTTTGGAATTTTGCGTACAAAACAACATCAAAGGCACGCTGCTTTTAGCACATGAAGGCATAAATGGAACCGTCGCGGGATCACGAGAGGGCATTGATGCACTGTTAAAATTCATTCGCACCAAGGATATCTTCAAAAATCTCGAACACAAAGAGAGTTTTACCGACGAGATGCCTTTTTACCGCATGAAGGTTCGGCTTAAAAAAGAAATCGTGACAATGGGTGTTGAAAATATCGATCCCAACGAGATTGTAGGAACATATATTGAGCCGGAAGACTGGAACGAACTTATTTCCGATCCAAATACGATTGTCATCGATACACGCAATGATTACGAAGTGGCGATCGGCACATTTGAAGGCGCTGTTGATCCCCAAACGAAGACATTTCGCGAATTCCCAGATTGGGTACGTGCGCAAAAGGATCTGAACAAAGATGCCAAGATTGCCATGTTTTGTACCGGGGGCATTCGCTGCGAAAAATCTACAGCCTTTATGAAACAAGAAGGTTTCGATGAGGTTTTCCATCTCAAAGGCGGGATATTGAAGTATCTTGAAACCGTGGAACCAGAAGACAGCAAATGGCAAGGCGATTGTTTTGTTTTTGACGAACGCGTCTCCGTTGGCCATGGATTGGCTCAGGGCGACTATGATCAATGCCACGCTTGCCGCATGCCGCTATCAGAAGAAGAGAAGCTTCTTGATAGCTATGAAAAAGGCATTTCATGCTTGCATTGCATAGATGAAAAAACTGACGAAGATCGTGCCCGCTTTCGCGATCGACAAAAACAGGTTGAATTAGCTAAAAAACGTGGTCAAACGCATATCGGCAGCTAATTCCCACCGAATTAACCCAACAGCGACAATCATACGCGCAACACTTGACGTATCGTCGGTAATATGGCCTAACGCGGCACATATATTATCCGACGTTTTCGTCCGAATTGAGTGATCATCAAAATGACTAATACAGATGTCAGGGTACGCCTCGCCCCCTCCCCAACTGGCGAGCCACATATCGGCACAGCTTATACTGCGCTTTACAACTATCTTTTTGCCAAAAAGATGGGCGGCACGCTCATCTTGCGCATCGAAGATACGGACGCGACGCGTTCAAAACCAGAATTCGAGCAAACAGTTTATGACAGCTTGCGCTGGATGGGTCTTGATTGGTCTGAAGGTCCCGATGTTGGTGGTGATTTCGGCCCTTATCGCCAAAGCGAGCGAAAAGGCATTTATGGCCAATATGTTGACCAAATCTTAGAAGCAGGTCACGGATTTAAATGTTTCTGTTCAGCAGAAGAGCTGGATGAAATGCGCGAATTCCAACGCTCGCAAGGTAAAGCTCCACGTTATAGTGGCCGCTGCCTACGCTTGAGCGCAGAAGAAATTAAAGCGCGTGAAGACGAAGGTATCGTCCCAGTTATTCGCATGAAAATTCCAAGCGAAGGCTCATGCAAATATGTCGACGGCGGTTATGGCGAAGTTGAAATCCCGTGGGATGCTGTGGATATGCAAGTCATTCAAAAAAGTGATGGCATGCCGACATATCACATGGCGAATGTGGTTGATGACCACTTGATGAAAATCACCCATGTGGCACGCGGCGAGGAATGGATTTCATCCACGCCTAAGCATATTTTGCTTTATCAATATCTGGGTTGGGAAGCGCCAGAGTTTACTCACCTTCCATTGATGCGCGGTGCTGATAAATCAAAACTGTCAAAACGCAAAAACCCGACATCCATGTCATATTATGCGGGTCTTGGGCACTTACCAGAAGCATTGACCAACTTCTTAGGTCTATTCTTCATCCAAATCTCAGAGGGTGATGAATTGATGGATTTAGATGAGTTAGTTGAACGCTTTGATCCTGAGAAATTATCAAAGGCTGGTGCTGTGTTTGATGTGCAAAAGCTGGATTGGCTCAATGCTCGCTGGTTGCGCGAAAAACTCTCTCAAGAAGAGTTCCTGGCACGGGTTTTAGAATGGGCAAGCGAAAACGACAAACTCAAACAAGGTTTGTTGCTCGCACAAACGCGCATTCAAACATTCTCAGAATTGCCAGATCTTGCGGGCTTCTTGCTCAAAGGTGATGTTGGTGTAACTGCTGAATCTTTCGCAAACATCAAGAAGAACCCACCGGAAAAATGCCTTGAGGTGATTGATGCCGTGCGTCCCGCTCTTGATGAAATGGATGAATGGAACCGTGAAAGCATTGAAGAAACATTGCGTGTTGTTGCAGAAGGCCTTGAAACAAAACTTGGTAAATTAACACCGCCTCTTTTCGTTGCGGTCAGCGGTTCATCACGTTCTCTTCCATTGTTTGATGCAATGGTATTGTTGGGACGTGCAATGGTGCGCCAACGATTAAAAGTAGCAAGTGATGCACTACATGCGTCCCTCGATACATCTGATCAATCTTCTGACGCGTAGAATAGCGTAAAATAGCGACACATATTAGAGATCACTATGACTGATAATAAAAACGAAGAAGCCCTATCAACCGACGCAAGCGAAGTGCGTTTGCAAAAACGTGAGCGTATGGAAGAAATTGCAGGCAATCTATTTCCTACAAACTTCCACCGCACCATTACCAACGGCGAGTTGATGGAAAAATATGCTGACATTGAAGATGGTCATCTAACAGGTGATATCGTCACGGTCGCAGGCCGCATTTATTCATCTCGTAACAACGGCATGTTTATGGACATGCGCGATGCAAACGGCAAAGTGCAGATCTTCACGCACAAGAACAACGCCTCTGAAGACGTTCGCGAATTGCTTCAATTCATCGACATTGGCGACATCATTGGTGTGACGGGTGAAGTGCGACGCACTCCTCGTGGAGAATTAACTGTCAATGCGACAGAAATCACCATGCTTTGCAAAACGCTCAAGCCAATGCCTGAAAAATATCATGGGCTTACTGATATCGAAACTCGTTATCGCAAACGCTATCTTGATCTTATGTCGAATGAAGAGTCTAAAGCACGTCTTCAGCAACGCGCGAAAATCGTATCCGGTATTCGCCGTTTCATGGAAGATGATGGTTTTATGGAAATTGAAACGCCTATGCTTCACCCAGTTTATGGTGGTGCAACGGCCGATCCATTTATGACCCATCACAACACGCTTGATATGGATATGTATCTGCGAATTGCGCCAGAGCTTTATCTCAAACGTGCGCTTGTTGGTGGCATTAGCGACAAGGTTTTTGAAATCAACAGAAACTTCAGAAATGAAGGGGTCTCAACCCGCCACAATCCAGAATTCACGATGATGGAAGCCTATTGGTCCTATCATGATTACACAGATGCAATGGATCTGGTTGAACGAATGTTCGCGCGTGTAGCTGAAGACATTTACGGCACAACAGATGTCGAATTTGGCGATAAAACGATTTCGTTTGCCGCTCCGTTTAAACGCGTTCCAATGCCAGATGCGGTCAAAGACGCGACCGGCATCGACTTCCTTGCCATCGACAATGATGCTGATGCACGTGAAGCTGCAAAGAAAGCTTTACCAGGTATTGATATCGATGAAGATGGAACTTGGGGTGAGATGCTTGCGCTTGTATTCGAAGAAAAAGCTGAGCATCTGTTAATCCAACCATCGCATGTTACGCATATGCCAAAAGACATCTCTCCATTTGCGAAAGAAGTGCCGGGCGAGCCTCGTCTTGTTGAACGTTTTGAAACATTCATCAATGGCTGGGAAATTGCAAATGCGTTCTCTGAACTCAATGATCCTGTTGAGCAACGTGCGCGCATGGTTGAGCAAGTTGAACAAGCCCAATCACGTGGTGAAAAAGAACGTGTACTAGATGAAGAATTCCTAGATGCGATGGATCACGGCATGCCGCCAGCAGCGGGTATAGGCATCGGAATTGACCGCGCAATCATGCTACTGACCAATGCACAATCTATTCGTGACGTGATCTTGTTCCCGGCACAAAAAACAAAAGCTTAAATGCAATTAGAGGCGTGTAAGATCACGCCTCTGATAATTCTTCTGACAAAACATCTTCCCAATCGTCGGGGAGATGTTTTGTATATCCCTGCTCTACAAGTTCTTTAAACGCTTCTTCAGCTAATTCATCAGCGTCTTGTTTGGTTTGATAACCAAGCTTTGCATAAGCACGCGTGCGCCAATGCGTACCGACCAATTCGTGTACGACTTTTTCCAAGTCCATATCACCAACAGGCTGGGAAACAATTGTATGATGAGGCGCTGTCACCACGGCTTTGATATCGGGCCATTGTTTTTCAACAGTTGCACGACAACGTCTTTGCATTTGTGGCTTAGTGACAAACACCACGGTCTTTGCTTTGGGGAACATTGCTTTGACATTCGTGATGTTTTCACCCGTGTTTGTGGCTTTATCCTCAAGAACGATATCGTCTTCAGGCACCCCATGGCCCATGGCAACATCGGCGAAGGTTTCCGCTTCTGTTTTATCAAAATGATCTTTTGTCCAATTGCCGAAAGCACCGGTGAACACAATCTTATCTGAGATCGCATTTTGATAAAGTTCGGCACAACGTTCGGCCACCCGCGTATCGTAACTTCCAAGACCAACAATTAAATCAAAGGTCGGAATATCACGCGGTATGTTTTCATCCAAGCAATGATATCGCCAAATGGAGAGCGCTGCGTCTAATACTTTGGGTTCAGGCAAATTTTGCAAAATTATCTCCTACAAACTTCACATCTGATTATCGCATCAGTTTCAAGATGAAGAAAATCAATTCAGTTTACATAAAGATATAATCTTGGAGCTTAATTGTAGCGGATTTTTGTTCCCAACACGTCAACTTTTTGTTCATTTTGTGCCGAGTTATCATCCGAACCCAAACCAACCATTTGCAAGATACCATCGAAGAATCCGGCTTCATCTTCTTGTTGAGCTTCTTCCATCTCAACTTTATCACCTGGATAAATGTTGGCGTTTTCTTCCATGACTTCGCCTTCAGGTGCCATTTCTTCGTCATCTGAACCACCCAGACCAACAAGCGCTAGAACATCATCGATCATTCCTGGTTCCGCATTTTTCTCCGCTTCAGCATCCAATGCTGCCTGCGCAGCCTCTTCCGCCGCCAGAGCTTCCGCTTCAAGGCGTTCTTTCTCAGCTAATTCCTCTTCAGACATTTCTTCTTCAGGAACGTAACAACCTGCAGGCTCGATAATCTCTTCACTGAGCGTCATTATTTCTTCAGGAGACAATTCATAACGGTCACCAATAAACTTCCCGCCATAGGCCTTGTCCGTGTTGACATAACGCACTTCCCACTGCTTTTTAGTCGCTTGTGTCAATAATGGGTCCGGCGCAAATACCACCTGCGCACCAATATTACTACCGCGAAAATCTGGACGGCTCGTTGGTCCATCGGCATCAAGCAATGAGACAGTCACAAGCTGACTATCGGGATATTCGCCAATCAAGAATTTCGTATAGTTAAGAACCATAAGAACACGCTCTTTGGTCGGCATCGCGTTAGCCCGAATATAAGATGTGACACGATTTTCTTTCATGAGTTCAAACTGGACTTCATGCACCAGATCACATGCCAAACCAGTAATGTTCTTGTCCATAAAGCCAGGTTTCACAAAAACCACAGCAGCAGCACCAGATGTTGCTGTAAGTGCAAAACCGCTTAAAATAATAATCAAAAACTTTTTGGTGAAGATGCCTTTTTTAACCGGCAACCCCTCATCATCATCGATCTCAGTGTCAATCATTCCTGTGCCAACAGGAATATCGCCTGATACATCAATCTCTAATGGTTCTTCTGCGACAGCATCTGTCTTTTTCTTCCGCTTTAAAAACCCAAAGAGCTTTTTCTTTTGCTTTGGTTCTAAGGGCTGATCATCAGCCGCATCCTTTGCGACAACCTGCTCGTCGGAGGAGGCCTTCGCTTTTTCTTTCGCTTTAGAAAACCAAAAAGTGCACGCCTTTTCTCGGAAGCTGCCTCTTCTTCGACCTCTTCAATTGCCGCAGCAATTTGCGGCTCTTCAACCTTTTTCTTTGGCCTACCGGGTTTGCGCTTAGGAGCATTTTCACCCTTTGCAGTCTTTGCAGATGTATTTCTTGCAGTCGTTTTTTTAGCGGCTACGGGTTCTTTCTTTGCCGTTGTTTTACGCGCAGGCTTTGATGACTTCTTCTTTGCTGGCTCTTTTTCAGCTTTAACAGCGTCTTGATCGGCTACCTGGGCTTCATCAGCCGCTTGAACCTTGCCACCTTCTTGATTTTTCGTGTTATTTTTCTTTTTACGTCGCAAAAAGCTGAACAACCCCTTTTTAGGGGCTTGCTCTAAATCGCCATCTTTGGGCGTCGTTTTCGACGGTTTCTTGGCCATAATACGCTAGCACACAATACAAAATACAAAACACTACTGGCTCATAAGATACGACAAGGACCTTTCCGTTCTATTAACCCTATTTCTAAACTTTATGGGGAAGTGCCCCATTCTTAGAACGCATATTGAGCCGGTGCATCATGTCATCAGCTTGTCATCTCAATAGGATTAAAGGGGTGCAAATTCTCTGGAGCTAAGAAACTTGTCACAGAATTTTCACCACCGCGCATTGTTTTTGTCCGATATTCATTTGGGCACAAAAGGCTGTCAGGCAGAAATGCTTCTCAGCTTTTTAAAAGTACATGATGCGGAATATATCTATCTTATCGGAGATATATTTGACGGGTGGCGCTTGAGAAAAGGTTGGTATTGGCCGCAAACCCATAATGATGTTGTCCAAAAAATTCTGCGAAAAGCACGAAAAGGCAGCAAGATTATCTATATCCCGGGTAACCACGATGAAGTGATGCGAAATTACTTCGGCACGCATTTTGGTGGAATTGAAGTTAAAGAAACAGACATATTTGAAAGTTCAACGGGCAAGAAATTCCTCATCATTCATGGCGACCAGTTTGACGTTGTTATCAAAAACGCCAAATGGCTCGCCCATATTGGGGACTGGGCTTATGAAACAGTGCTTAGCCTAAGCACCCTATTAAATAAGTTTCGTAGGTTATGGGGCGGGCAATATTGGTCTTTGTCCCGCTGGGCAAAATATAAAGTCAAAAGTGCGGTTAACTTTATCGGCGATTATGAAGACATCCTCTCACACGAAGCTAAAAAACATGGTGCGGATGGCATCATCTGCGGCCACATCCATCATCCAACAATCAAACAAGTCGATGACGTCTTTTACTTAAATACCGGCGACTGGGTGGAAAGCTGCACGGCAATCGTTGAGGATTTTAACGGGAAATTTGAGCTCATTTATTGGGCGGAAACAGGCGCTTTGCCCGACCAGGTTAGCAAAGACAGTCATCAACAAATCAAACTAAGTCAAAGGGATCTGAGCCATTAGAAGCTTAAATGGCTTGAACTCATACGGAAAGGTTTTGCAATCATGGAACAGGTAGGCGGTTATCGACAGCAGGTCATTCAATCCGTATCGCGCCATTCATTTATGTCCAAAACAGGACTATTAGAACGTTTGTTTGCGCATAATTTCACCAAACTCGTCTACCCCCAAATATGGGAAGACCCTGAAGTGGACATGAGAGCGCTTAATATTCAGCCAGATGATAATTTGGTTTGTATTGCGTCCGGTGGCTGCAACGTGCTGTCCTATATGACGAGGGAACCTGCCAATATTACGGCATTGGATTTATCTCCTGCACATATCGCTTTGAATAAACTGAAATTGGTTGGCATCCGGCATTCTCCGAATTATAGAACGTTTTTCGATTTTTTTGGTGTGGGCGATGATGCGTCAAACATCAATTTTTACGAGGTTTATTACAAACCTCATTTGGATGCACAGACTATCAAATATTGGGAATCGCGCCACGGTCTAATCCAGCGTAAGATTGATATGTTCACCAATGGGTTTTATCAAAATGGTGTTTTAGGACGTTTCATCAAAGCTGTTCATATTTTCGCAAAATTAAACGGCGTTGATCTGCGTGAGTTCATCGATTGTAGAAACCTTGACGAGCAAAAAAGGTACTACAAGCAACATGTGGAACCATTGTTTGACGGAAAAGTCATCAAATTTTTGACGAACCGGAAGCTAAGCCTTTTTGGTCTTGGCATTCCGCCCCAGCAATATGAAGAATTAGCCAGTGCTGCAAATGGTGACATGCTTGCAGTTTTAAAAGAACGCACCCGAGCATTAATGTGTGATTTTCCGCTGACTGAAAATTACTTCGCGTGGCAGGCATTTAACCGTGGATATAAAGACGACAGCACCGGGCCATTACCGCCCTACCTTCGGTTCGAGAATTTACGTACGCTTAGATCCGCAAAAACAAATGTCGAGTACCAAAACAAAACCTTCACAGAATATCTGAAGTCTCAAAAAGATAAATCCAAAAACGCCTATGTGTTGCTGGATGCGCAGGACTGGATGACAGATGATCAGCTTGAAGAACTTTGGCAAGAAATAAACAGAACGGCAGCTCCTGGTGCACGCGTTATCTTTAGAACAGCTAGTATCCCATCAATATTGGAAGGTCGTGTCACAGATAAGACTATGTCCTACTGGCATTATCACGCGGATCAATCGAAAGAACTCACCAAACAAGATCGATCGGCCATTTATGGTGGTTTCCATCTTTACGAACGTAAAGGCTGATCACATGACGGAAAGTGCAATATCTCATAAGCTGCAGATGGACAGTATTTACGCATTTCAGCGGCATATATATGATGTGAGCCGAAAACATTATCTGCTGGGTCGAGACCGATTGATAAATGATCTTGCACCTCCACATGATGGACGCGTGTTGGAGCTAGGTTGCGGAACCGGACGAAATCTTGTCATCGCAGCGAACAACCATAAAAGCGCAACTTTTTATGGACTGGACATTTCCAATGAAATGCTAAAATCCGCACAAAAACTCATCAACAAGCATCGCCTTACAAATCGCATTTCCATCCATCAAGGTGATGCAACCAGTTTTGCTCCGGTAGAACTTTTTGGCGTTGAAAAGTTTGATCGGATTTACATATCCTACAGCCTATCAATGATCCCTGATTGGCAAGGTACATTGGAACAAGCATTTCTACATCTGTCGGACAAGGGCTCAATTCACATCGTAGACTTTGGCCAACAAACTGAACTGCCTAAAATATTCAAATCAATATTGACCAAATGGCTAAAGCTATTTCACGTCACTCCCCGCGCAGACTTGTTTGATTATGTCAGTGCGTTGGCCAAAACTCACAACCGAAATCTTGAATTCAAGCAACTCTACAAAGACTACACCCATTACTGCGTAATTGGACCACAGCGCCTCCAACAACTCTCTATTAGCTAGACACAAAAAAGGCGACCTAAGCCGCCAATTTCATATTAGTAGTATAGCGAAACCGCATGTTTGGCTTCCGCGAAGAACAACCAGCGTTCAGCGAACAGTCCAGCCAACATGGATAAGAATGCTAAGAACATAAAGACGCCATATACTCCGGTCAAAAATGCCAAAGCAGCAAAAATAAACGGAACAATCAAACCAAGACCAACCGAAATAGAACGCAATTTTTTAGCATGTTTACGACCAATCTGGTGCATCATCTCTTTGGTGAGATAGTTTTCGCCGGAATGCGGTTTTTCAAATAATTTGACTTTACCAAGGTGACCAAGACCTGTTGCTGTTCCAGTATCAGAACCCGTATCTGAAAAACCAACACCATCGGCACGGCGCCACCACAAAAGCTTCAGCCCCCATGCAGCAATCAGCGCCAATCCAGCCAATACACTAACTGAAATGCCCGCTACATATGATGCAGTTCCAAATGTCGCTGCAAGCACGATGCCAGACGCCAAACCAAATGCAACATAGCAGATAGACGTGAGCACATTATGCCAGCTTGGAACGGTCTTCAGCGATGCATAAATCATCGATGTTGCATAAATTGTTACAATCGCAAGAACGGCAATGATAAACCCAAGCACGCCAATGCGTTCACCCGTTACCATCCAAACCAGAGCGTAAATTGCAAACAAAGTAAGCGTTAGCACGGATAACACACCCTCGCGAGATAGCCATGATGAGCGCCATTGAGAAAATGCGCGCCAAAAACGCTCAGGATGCCCTAAGTGAAAGAGGGAAGACAAAAGTCCAATCACGCAAAGACCACCTGCAAGCAACGAAATTAAAAACGCTGCAACTGCACTGTTTGGCATCGCCCATCCAAGCCCGATAAGCGCCATAAAACCAAATCCGGCACCTGAAATAACTGTAAAGAATATAACTGAAACTGCTGGATGCATGACTTATCCCAACTTGTCTAATGATGTGAGAGCTCGATCGAGCCAACCAAGAACGCCTTTATCCGCAACTGCTGGTGCAACAGATGCGCTGCCACAGCCTGTGCTTTCTGGGCGTGTTTTTGGACGCGGTGGCAAGTATTTATTCACCGGCGAAGTTTCCATTTCTGGCATGAGGTTTATACCGCCGCGGTCAGCAACCATTTTGGAAACATCTGAATTTGGATCCGCAAAGTCTCCGAAATGACGTGCACTTGCAGGACAAGTTTTCACACATGCCGGCACGCGATCAACTTCTTCAAGGTTTTCGTTGTAAATTCGGTCTACGCACAAAGTACATTTCTTCATGACGTTTTCCGTAGGGTCCATTTCGCGTGCACCATAAGGACACGACCAAGCACAAAGACCGCAACCGATACACATATCCTCATCAACGAGCACGATGCCATCTTCGCTGCGCTTATAACTTGCACCAGTTGGGCAAACCGTCACACAAGGCGCATCATCACAATGCAAGCATGATTTTGGGAAGTGAACGATAGATGCTGGTGCATCTTCCGGCGTAACCTCATATGTGTGGATACGGTTGAGCCAAGCACCTGTTGGGCTATCGCCATAAGGATCGGTATCAGACAAAGCTGCACCATACCCACCAGTGTTCCACTCTTTACAGTTCACCGCGCAAGCATGACAGCCAACGCAAATATCTAGATCAATGACGAGCCCAAGTTTCTTCTGGGTTGTTTGAGGAAGCATGGTCATTATTTCGTCCACTCCTTACCGTAACTTAAGCCCTCTGGAGCGATGTGCCCCGAATTGCTTTGCTGATCAAATTGCGGCTGTGATAGCTCGGGACCATCACTTGCTTTTTCAACACGCACACGTAGATCAAACCAGGCGGCCTGCCCTGTAATCGGATCAGAATTGGACCATCTGTAGCCATCTTCTTTTGCTGGTAGAAGCTCATTGATCAAGTGGTTGAGCAAGAAGCCTTTGGTCGTCTCAGGTGCATTTGGTGATAAAGACCATGCCCCTTTACGTTTACCAATCGCGTTCCATGTCCAAAGGGTTTTCTGATTAACCGCATTCATCCGTCGTACAGGTACTTTGATCTTGCCGTGATAGGAAATGATCCAAGCCCAATCCCCATCTTCAAGCCCCGCCTCATCGCAAATCTCAGATGGAATATACATCGGATTATCGCCATGGATCTGACGTAACCACGCATTTTGCGATCCCCATGAGTGATACATTGCCGCAGGTCTTTGCGTTAATGCATGATATGGATATTCGCTGGTATCGATACCTGTGCCTTCAAATGGTGCATACCAATCTGGCAACGGATCAAAACAATCTTTAATGCGCGATGCATGACTTTGTGGTGCCTTTGGCTCCATCTTACCTTCTGCACACAATTGGAATTTCGCCATTGGCTCACAATAAATCTGGAAGACGTTTTCAACGGGCGCATCTTGAAGCCCCATTTCAACAGCCCAGTTCTGCCAAGCCATATTGGCATGTTTATAATAGAGCGCTTCTGTTGGCACGTGGTTTTCCGAAAAACCACCATTTTCGATATAGCGTTTGATCTGATCAGGGTTTGGTTCACCGCGACCCGTCTTATCACCGTTTTCACCGCGCCAGCCGGCAAGCGGGCCAACACCTGGTTTACGCTGGTGATTGGTAATGTAATCAGCGTAATCTTTAAACTTCGCAGATCCATCTTCATTGGTCATTCCGGGCAAACCAAGACGACCACCTAAATCAATCAAAACCGATTGGAACCCACGCACATCACGGTCAGGCTCAAACACTGGCCAGCGGATGGCATCGCACATCGCTTCAGGTTCACTGATCGGACGATCAAGCAGCGAAATCGCATCGTGACGTTCAAGATAAGTCGTATCCGGTAATACCAGATCAGCGTAGGCCACCATCTCAGATGAATAGGCATCTGAATAGATAAGTTTTGGAATAATATATTCACCGTTCTCATCCTTGTCGGTGAGCATCTTCATAACGCCCGATGAATTCATCGAGGAGTTCCAAGACATATTGGCCATATACATGAACAAAACATCGATACCATACGGATCACGCGCATGCGCATTTGGAATAACCATGTGCATCAAACCATGTGATGACATTGGCGCATCCCAAGAATAAGCTTTATCAATACGCTGTGGCGTCACACCATCTTCTTCAAGCAACAGACCTTCCGGACCACGCATGAAACCAAGCTGCGGACCTGCAAGCGGCGTATTTGGTTTTGAACCGCCATGCGGCGCAGGTTGCGCGCTAACTGGACGCGGATATGGCGGCTTAAATCTAAACCCACCAGGGCAATCAATTGAACCCAGCAAAATCTGCAGAACGTGAATTGCGCGACAGGTTTGGAATCCATTTGAGTGCGCTGAAATTCCGCGCATCGCATGGAAAGATACAGGACGCCCGATCATCTTATCGTGCTTCTCGCCCTTCATATCAGTCCAAGGCTGATCAAGCGTGATCTCTTTATCAAACGCAGCTTCAGCAATTTCACCAGCGATACGAACGATCTGATTTTCGCTAATACCAGTTGCTTCACTTACATTTGCAGGCGCGTATTTCTCGTCCATATATTTGTCTGCAAGAAGCGCAAATGCAGGACGAGCATTCACCCCTTTTTTCACCGCAATTTCACCCTGAAGATCAGGTTTCACACCCTTTTTATTATAAGCAACAGCTTTACCTGTTTTACGATCCAGCACCAGCGCATTGCCGTCTTTGTCGCGTGCAAATGTACCGTGATCATTACCGCCAGGATTATTAATTACGAGCCATGGCGCATTGGTATAACGAATTAGATAATCAACATCGATACGGCCAGCTTTTAGCAATTCGTGGATGAGGGATAATACAAATAATCCATCAGTACCTGGCGTAATGCCAACCCATTCGTCGGCAATCGCGTTATATCCAGTCCGAACCGGATTAACACCGATGGTTTTTACACCACGAGATTTAAGCTTAGACAAGCCGATTTTAATCGGGTTGGAATCGTGATCTTCTGCAACACCGAAAATCACAAACAATTCTGTTTTGTCCCAATCAGGTGAACCAAATTCCCAGAACGCACCACCGAATGTGTAAATGCCGCCAGCGGCCATATTCACGGAACAAAAACCACCGTGAGCGGCAAAGTTTGGCGTCCCATATTGCTGTGCCCACCAACCGGTGAAGGATTGCGATTGATCACGCCCTGTAAAGAAAGCAAGTTTCTTTGGATCCTTGTTGCGTACTTCTGACAACCAACCTGTTGCCATCTCCAATGCTTCTTCCCATTCGATCGGCTCAAACTTACCTTCACCACGTTCGCCCACGCGTTTTAAGGGCTTGGACAAACGAGCCGGTGAATAGTGCTGCATAATGCCCGCAGAACCTTTGGCACACAAAACACCTTTGTTAATCGGATGGTCTTTATTACCCTCAATATAGCGGATTTTGTCCTCGCCGTTCTCATCCTTACGGACATGAACATTAATGCCGCAACGGCAAGCACACATGTAACATGTTGTCTGGCGAATTTCATCCGACACATGCGGTGATTTATCAACCACGTGAGAAGTTTCTGACAAAATCTACATCCTCCAAATAAAATTAAACCCGCCTGATAAGGACAAATATACTCAACCCCTTATCGCAACAAAGCGCCCATAATGTCTAGTAATCCAATTATGAATATTTTGCAAATTCTGGTTATTTATGAGATAATTAGTCTCATTATTTAATATTTTTGATCAATATTGATAAAGCCAGTCTGAATAAATTATTGGCACCAGATTGAGATGATCTTTGATCTTATTCAAAACAAAAGCGCCGTGTCGGAATTTAATCAGACACGGCGCTTCAAAGTTTAATAATGCAAAGACCGAGGCGGTTAGCCGCGTCCTTTCCAAGGCACAAGTTTATCTTCTGCCATACGCATGAGAACGTCGATACCGTAGCCGATAACACCAATAATAATGATACCGATAATAACGATGTCAGTCAGCTGGAATTTAGAAGCAGCGATAATCATTTTACCTGCACCTTTTTCCGCAGCCACAAGTTCAGCAGCCACAACCGTACCCCAACAAACACCCATAGCAACGCGGGCACCTGTAAAGATCTCAGGTAATGAGTTTGGTAAAATAACCTTCATCAGCAATTGGCGTTTTGTAGCACCTAATGAATATGCAGCGTGAACTTTAGAAATATTCACCCCGGATACACCCGCGCGTGCACCAATTGTCATGATCCACAAGGCCGCCAAGAAGAGAAGGCTAATTTTACCTTGCTCGCCAATACCAAACCAAATGATGATCAGCGGGATAAGCGCAAGAGGTGGAACTGGACGCATGAACTCTACAATTGGATCAAACCAACCGCGCAGCCATGAGTTAAGCCCCATTGCAAATCCCAGCGGGATACCAAAAAGACAACCCAATGCAAAACCAACAACAACACGGATAAGAGACCAGAAAACGTTTTCCCAAAGGCCAACGCCTTGGTAACCGTCAGCATTTAATTGCCAGAAACGATCCCAGACCTGCTCAGGAGGCGGCAAGAACAATGCCTCCATTGTGTGACCTTGCGAAGGACGGACCGACAAAGAACCCTTAGATGTCATAAAGATGTCACCATCTCCAAATGAAACGATGTCATTTGGCGCGATTGCTTGCCCGTTAATGGCCGTAACGCGGTAACCTTCTTCTTTGCCACCAACATCATTATCTTGAGCTCTCAAGATTTTATTACGACGTTCTGGCACAAGCACAGCATCATCGACGGCAAACCCTGTTGCAGCATTGGCAACTTCAGGGGCCTTTGCACCCTCTTCACCTTGCTTTGACACATAAACAAAAACAGTCGCTTCAGCTGTTTCACCCGCAGCATTAGTTGCTGTGTATTGGAACGAAGTTTCACCGGTAAATGGCGGAGGCAAGATTGTAAACGGAAGAAGCTTACTACCTGTCGCAATCCCCCATAACAAGAAGATGGTAATCACCGCAGCAATAGAAGCGGCTCGATTAGCAGTCACGGCACTTTCGTCACCAAAAGTAACCGTTTTTAAGCTGGCAAATCCTGTTGCTTTCTCCTTACCACGGGCATATGCCGCATAAACCAAGGAGCACAAGCCAGATACAGCCAAATATATTCCAAAGATTGCGGCAATGCCGAGAACCATCCAGAACGTTGTCGAAATTAGATCGCCGATTTCACCCAACATTATGCACTCTCCGTCCGGCCCATAATTTCTTCTTCCATATCCCAAATCATATTCAGGATTTCGTCACGTGTGGGGCCAAAGTCTTTGTGACGTTTCACTTCACGCAAATCAGCACCAACGCCAATTTCCGCAAATGGAAGTTGATATTCTTTGTGAACTCGGCCGGGGCGCGGTGCCATAACAAGCAAACGTTCACCGAGAAGAAGAGCTTCTTCCACCGAGTGAGTAATCAAGATGATTGTTTTGCCCGTCTCTTTCCAAATGTCCAAAACAAGGCTCTGCATTTTCTCTCGTGTTAGCGCATCAAGCGCACCGAGCGGCTCATCCATCAGGATCACGTCGGGATCATTGGCCAAACAACGCGCTAGAGCAACACGTTGTTGCATACCGCCTGAAAGCTCATAGATCATTTTGTTTTCAAATTCTTGGAGACCCACAATTTCAAGAAGTTCCTTCGTCCTCTTGCTGATCTCATCTTTCGGACGACCCGCCATGCGAGGACCAAATCCAATATTTTCAGATACGTTCATCCACTCAAACAGCGCACCTTTTTGGAACACCATTCCGCGTTCAGAATGAGGTCCAGTTACACGGTCACCATTTAGGGAAATTTCACCGGCAGTGGGAGCTAAAAAGCCAGCGAGGATGTTCAAAAGCGTTGTCTTGCCACAACCAGATGGACCAAGAACGGCCATCAGCTCGCCTTTTTTAATATTAAGATTGATGTTTTTTAAAGCCTCAACAGAGCCGCCGTCCGGCAAAGAAAAGGTCATGGAAACATCGTTAATGATCAAACCAGACATTGGCGCCACCTCCGATTTTTGGGAAAAGGGTTGCGCGGCGCTCTAAGCGCCACGCGAGGTAATTTTAAGAGCTTAGGCTCAAATTACATTTTTGAAGCAGCTTCAAGATAGCTTGCATCAACAACTGCTGAATAGTCGGGCAATGCTTTGATTTTGCCTGATGATTCTAGGCTAGCTGCAGCATTTGTGAAGAACTCAGCAACGCCACCGCCCATCCAGTCTGCAGAAAGCTGTGTTTCAACAGAAGGGAACACAAATGTACCGATCACAGCTGTTGTACCTTCAGCATCCATACCAGCTGCTTTTGCAATTGAATCCATCATTGGAGCTGGATCAGCTGCATATTGCGCATTCATGTCAGCAGTAACTTTCAAGAACTTAGCAAGTACATCTGGGTTTTCTTCACCGAATGAAGTTGGGATAGAAGTGATATCAAACACTTTACCAACAACTGCTTCTTTTTCAGCACCTTCGATGATTGGGCTACCGTGTTGCTTCATTGCACGCAATGAACCACCCCAACCGCAAGCCATAGCAAGATCAGTGTTTGGCTGTGCAAATGCAGCAGCGGAATCTGATGGAGCCATATCCACGATTTCAAGATCGCTTTCGGCAATGCCGAAATGCGCCATTTGAGCTAGGAAGCCAGAATGCGCAGCAGTACCAAGTGGCACAGCAACTTTTTTGCCTTTAAGCTCAGCAACATTGTCTTTTGTGATTTCAAGTTCAGAACGAACAACGCAGTTGTCGTTATCTGAGTATGAAACAGCAATATCAACAGCTGTTAGATCTTGACCAGCAGCAGTTGCCACCAAGAACGGTGTTACACCTTGTGAAAATGAGATATGCACATCGCCTGAAGCCATTGCCGCTGACATAGCTGTACCAGCGTCAAAAGATACCCATTTTACTGGAATACCGAGCTCTTTAGCATAAAGTTCATTTGCTTGCGCATATTGGTTTGGTGTTGGCCATTCTAGGAAGTAACCTACAACAAGCTCATCAAGCGCATAACCCGGTGCAGTTGCCATCAAAGTCATTGCACCACCGGCCAAAACGCCAGCTAGTTTTTTCAATCCCATATTGTTCTCTCCTATTTTAAAACTTGTATCGCTCAGATTTCTTATGAGGCCGTCTGAAAGCCTTATTATTTGAGCGCTATCATCAGTCTAATGATAAAACACACACTGATGCAATCACAATTTTGCCAATAGGTCCAGTTCTCTGACATTCATGTGACAGATAGCTTTTTATGCATCCAACTGATTTGCCTATTTTTTAACCCCAAAGAGAAGCCAAGCCGGGATTAAAGCACTTCTTCCACGCATTGTGCTAAAAGATTAATCCCGGGCTCTATCTTATCATCTGATATCGACGAAAAACCTAGGCGAAAATAGTTCTTATTTTTATCCGGATTAGAAAAGAAAACATCGCCAGGCTCGATCAAAACACCCTTTTCTTTTGCAACTTTAACAAGTTGACGCGAATCAAGCTCACTCGGACCTTTTATCCAATACGAGCTGCCACCAAATTTCGGCACTTCATACCAACCATGAAAATTATTAGCCAATGCCAATCCTAGGATTTCAGATCGCTTTTGATAATTCTGGCTAAGTTTGTTTATCAATGCATTGTGTATGCCAAGCGATAAAAATAGCGCGACGACTCTTTGATTATTCCCAGGTGGGTGCCGCAAGATGAGCCGCCGCAATGCTCGAATTTCTTTAATGAACTCAGCAGGAGCAACAAGAAATCCAACACGCAATCCCGGCATCAGGGACTTCGACAAACTACCGATATATAAGACCCGCCCATTACGATCGAGTGATTTGAGCGCCGGTGTAGGCTCCTGTCGAAAATTCGTTTCATACTCATAATCATCTTCGACAATCAGACTATCATTTTCATTGGCCCATTCGAGCAATTCATGACGGCGCTGAACGCTCATTGTCACATTGGTCGGATATTGGTGACTTGGGGTTACAAACGCCATCTTCGCATCGCTTAACTGATCGACACGCATCCCTTCTTGGTCGACCGGGATATTAACCACATCATCTGTACGCAATCTGAACATGTTGCGAATATCAGGATAACCAGGATCTTCAACAGCGACTTTGGTATCCTTGCGCACCAATAAATGCGCCAACATAAACAGAGCGTTTTGCGCGCCCATTGTCACCAAAATTTCTTCACGCTTTGCCATGACGCCACGGCGGGTTAAAACGCGCTGCTGAATTTGCTCAATCAGCATCGGATCATCCGCGCTGAAACGATCGTCTGTCCATGCATCCAACCATTTCAAACTTAGTGTCTGACGAATACAATCGCGCCACGCGCTAATCGGAAAAAGCTTTGGATCAACCTGCCCATATATGAATGGGTAAGGATAATTGTTCCAATCATTAGGTTTGATAATGTTTAACTGCTGCGACGGCTTTAGACGTAGTTTTTTGTTCCAATCAACCGATGATAAGGACACTTGCGTATCCTGACTTGCTTGTTCGGATTGGAATAAATCATTGCGCACATCTGCGGAAACATAAAAACCCGAGCGTTCACGCGACACCAAATATCCATCAGATGCCAATGCCTGATACGCCAACATTACAGTATTACGTGAAACTTTTAATCGTTTGGCCATCGCGCGAGTTGAGGGAACAGGAGCATCCGCAGGCAATTGCCCTGCCAGCATTGCTGACACCAACATTTCTCTAATTTGTGTTTGCAGAGATTTCTGCTGCTCACGTTCAACATGAAATAGGCTGTAACGCATTTTCTAATATCCATCCAACTCGCTGATTTATTAAACGACAAACTGGCACTATTGGCAATCTCTTTTGGCACTAACAGTATCAGAAATTTCTCACTACACAAATAAATCTCTTGCACAGATGCAAAATAAATGAAATTAATTTACTAAATTTCATTATTAGGATCATTAAGTTTGGATAATTCAAATACAGCATTTTCAGAATCCGAGGCTAGCGTTGGCTCCGATATTCGCGCATTGCGCAAATCGCGAGATATTCGTCTTATCGAGTTGGCAAGCAGCTTAAACCGATCGACAGGATGGCTAAGCCAAATCGAACGCGGACAAACAGAACCATCGATTTCAGATCTTCGCAACATTGCGCTATTTTTCGAAATCCCGATCAGTTTCTTTTTCCGCAACGAGCAAGCGCCCGAGGGTGAACAGGGTTTAATCGTACGCAAAGCTGCGCGCGCAGAATTAGGTTCGCGCCATGCCGGATTGGTGGAAGAGTTATTATCGCCACACCTCTCCGGTGATTTTGAAATGATCCGCTCTGAATTTGCGCCAAACTCAATCAGCGAATGGGTGGATGCAAGACCGACGGAAGAAGGTGGGTATTTGATTTCTGGTCGCATGAATTTATGGCTCGATGAGCGGATGTTTGAAATCAACGCCGGTGACAGCTTTCAATTCCAGAACGAAAAATACCGTTGGGAAAACCCAACAGATGAAATTGCCGAGGCGATATGGGTTATCTCGCCGCCGGTTTACTAAAAAAATAAAACATACTCAAACAATAATATTCGAGGGTAATATGTCAGACTTTCCAACTACAGCACGTGTCGTCATTATCGGGGGTGGCGCAGTCGGCGTATCAAGCCTTTACCATTTAGGTAAAGCGGGATGGACCGATTGTGTTCTATTAGAAAAGAATGAACTCACGGCGGGTTCAACATGGCACGCAGCCGGCAACTGTCCAAACTTTGCAGCATCTTGGGCTGTAATGAATATGCAGCGCTACGGGCTTAAGATGTATCGCAGCCTTGCGGAAGAAGTTGATTACCCAATGAACTACCATGTGACAGGCGCAATCCGCCTTGCACATAACAAGGAGCGTATGCAAGAATTTGAACGTGTTGCTGGCATGGCCCGCCACCAGGGTCTGGAAATGGATATCTGCACACCTGAAGAGCTGCGCGAGTTCAACCCATTTATGGAAACGCACGATCTCGCTGGTGGTCTTTGGGACAAACTTGATGGCGATATTGATCCAGCACAATTAACACAAGCGCTTGCAAAAGGTGCGCGTGATATGGGGCAATCCATTTTGCGCTTCACGCCAGCCACAGGCGTATCACGTGACGGCGACGAGTGGATTGTTCACACTGAAAAAGGTGACATCCGCTGCGAATATGTTGTCAATGCATGTGGCTATTATGCTCAGCGCGTCGGTGAATGGTTTAAGCCTTATGGTGGCCGCACGGTACCGATGATTGTTATGAGCCACCAATATTTCCTAACAGGTGAAATTCCTGAACTTGAAGCATGGACAAAAGAGCAAGGGCATAAAATGCCAATGATCCGTGATGTAGATATCTCTTACTATCTTCGTCAGGACAAACATGGCTTGAACCTCGGGCCTTATGAGCGCAATTGTAAAGCACATTGGGTGACCCCTGATGATCCAATGCCGGATGATTTCTCATTCCAGCTTTACCCTGATGATCTTGATCGCTTGGAATTCTACATCGAAGATGCCATGGAGCGCCTACCAATTTTGGGCACACAAGGCGTTGAGCGTGTAATCAACGGTCCAATTCCATATGCACCAGATGGTCTTCCAATGATTGGCCCAATGCCCGGCGTGAAAAACGCATTTGAAGCGCACTCATTTACATTTGGTATCGCGCAAGCAGGTGGTGCGGGTAAAGTCTTGGCTGAATGGATCACTGAAGGTGAAACAGAATGGGATATGTGGGCTGTGGACCCGCGTCGTTATACAGACCATGCTGATCATGACTTCTGCTACCAAAAAGCTATGGAAACCTATGGTCACGAATATGCCATGCATTTCCCCCATCATGAATGGCCTGCAGGACGTAATAAGAAGCTATCTCCTAACCAAGAACGTCTTTTAGCCGATGGTGCACAAATGGGTGCATATAACGGTTGGGAACGCGCCAATTGGTTCGCCAAAGATGGTGATGATACATCCGAAGAATCCACGCAATCATGGGATCGTAATGGTCCCTGGGCCGCGCGCGTTAAAGAAGAAGTTGAAGCTGTTCGCGACAATGTTGGTGTTTTGGATATGCCAGGTTTCTCTCGCTACACATTAACAGGTGAAGGCGCGGCAGAATGGTTGCGCAATCAAATCGCAGGTGCATTGCCAAAAGCTGGGCGTATGAACCTGGGTTACTTTGCAGATAGCCGCGGCCGAATTATCACAGAAGTAACAATCATTCGCTGGGGCGAAGACGATTTCTGGCTAATGACAGCAGCTGTTGCCCAATGGCACGATTTTGAATTCTTGAAAAAATCATTGCCTGAAGATGGATCTCTAACATTAACTGACATCACCAAAGAATGGTCAACGCATCTTGTAACCGGTCCGAAGTCTCGTGATCTTATTGAAAAAATTGCACCTGATGCTGATCTTTCAACAGGTTGGCTCACCATTCAAGATGCAGTTGTTGCCGGCAAACCAGCTAAATTATTCCGAATTTCATTTGCTGGTGAATTGGGCTGGGAAGTCCACACATCATTTGAAGACAGTGCAAATGCCTATTCAGCAATTCGCGATGCTGGTGCAACACCATTTGGCATGTATGCTTTAGATTCCATGAGAATTGAAAAAGGTTACCGCACTTGGAAAGGTGATCTATCAACAGATTACACACTTCTTGAAGGTGGTTTGGAACGCTTTGTTCGTCTCAACAAAGAGCAAAACTTCCCAGGTAAACAAGCGCTACAGTCTGAAAAACAGCAGGGTGCGAAAAAAGGTTTTGTTACTCTTGTTGTTGAAGCAGGTGACAGCGATGCACCTTATATGTCAACCGTTTGGAACAACGGTGAAGTTGTTGGTGAAACAACTTCAGGCAATTGGGGTTACCGCATCAATAAGTCAGTCGCGCTCGGCGTTGTTAAAAGCGAATTTGCTGCGCCTGGCACTGAGCTGGAAGTAGAAATCTTTGGTAAACGCTGCAAAGCGGTTGTGCAAGAAGACCTTCCATTGTGGGACGCAGACAACGAAAGAATTCGTGCCTGATGCTAAACGCTTTTGCCAAGGATATTATCGAGACTTTCCGTTTGGGGTTTGTGGCAACAGTCACCCCAGACGGACGTCCAAACGTCTCCCCCAAAGGCACATTTTTAGTGTTGAGCGAAAACCAAATCGGCTTTGCTGACATTCGCTCACCACAGACAATAAAAAACATAAAATATAATCCAGAAATAGAAGTAAATTTCGTCAACCAATTTTCTCGAAAAGGTATTCGGATTAGAGGCCAAGCGACGACTTCAACAAAGGGAACGGATGAGTTTGAAAGCCTCATCACTCATTGGAAAAACGAATGGCCATCATTGGCCCATCGGATCAACGCAATTGTAACAATTGAAATCTCACACCTAAAGCCACTCACAACACCGCCCTACGATGACGGCGTTACAGAAGAAGAAATGGTTGAGATTTACAAACAAAAATTTAGGGAGATTTACCCATGAGCCTGCCGGAAAAAGCACGCGTCGTCATCATCGGTGGTGGTGTCATTGGTTGTTCAGTGGCATACCATCTGGCAAAAATTGGTTGGAAAGACATTGTTCTGTTGGAGCGTAAACAGCTCACTTCCGGAACGACCTGGCACGCAGCGGGCCTGATTGCCCAGCTTCGTTCCTCAAAGAACATGACCAAACTGGCAAAATATAGCCAAGAGCTTTACGGAACCCTTGAAGCCGAAACGGAAGTTGCAACGGGTTTTCGTCGTTGCGGATCAATCACTGTTGCACTAACAGAAGCACGTAAAGAAGAAATTCTCCGCCAAGCTGCTATGGCACGTGCATTTGGTGTTGAGGTTGAGGAAATCTCACCCACAGAAGTGCAGCAGCGCTATGAACATATCAATATCGATGGGGTCACAGCCGGGGTTTACTTGCCAAAAGACGGACAGGGTGATCCAGCTAACATTGCACTAGCTCTTGCAAAAGGTGCGCGTTTAAAAGGTGCTTTGATCAAGGAAAACGTCAAAGTGACCAAGATCAACAAGGACGGAAAACGCATCACAGGTGTTGAATGGCAACAGGGCGAGGAAACAGGTCTAATTGAGGCAGACCACGTTGTTAACTGTGCTGGCATGTGGGGCCATGAGGTTGGCAAAATGGCCGGAGTAAATGTACCGCTCCATGCTTGCGAACATTTTTACATCGTCACCGAAAACATCCCCAATCTACAACAACTCCCCGTTCTGCGTGTTCCAGATGAATGCGCATATTATAAAGAAGATGCGGGCAAATTTCTTCTCGGTGCTTTTGAGCCAAATGCAAAACCATGGGGCATGGATGGCATCCCTGAGAACTTTGAATTTGATCAATTGCCAGAAGACTTCGATCATTTTGAACCAATTCTTGAGCAAGCAATCAACCGTTTACCTATGTTAGCTGAAGCAGGTATTCACACCTTCTTCAACGGGCCCGAGAGCTTTACGCCTGATGATGCTTACCATCTCGGTCTTGCACCCGAATGTGATAATTTCTGGGTTGCAGCTGGTTTCAACTCTATCGGCATTCAATCCGCTGGGGGTGCCGGCATGGCCCTTGCTTCTTGGATGGATACGGGTGAAAAACCATTTGACTTAGGTGATGTTGACATCTCGCGCATGCAACCATTCCAAGGCAACAAAACCTATCTATACGAACGCTCGAAAGAGACCTTGGGTCTCCTATATGCAGACCATTATCCTTTCCGCCAAAAAGAAACAGCTCGCGGTATTCGCCGAAGCGCCCTGCACTATCACTTAAAGGAAAATGGTGCGGTATTTGGCGAACTTGCAGGTTGGGAACGTGCGAACTGGTTTGCCGACAAAGGCCAGAAAGCTGAATATGAATACAGCTGGGAACGGCCCAACTGGTTTGAAAATTCAGCGCGCGAACATCACGCTATTCGCACAAATGTTGGTCTTTATGACATGTCATCATTCGGCAAAATTCGCGTCGAAGGACCGGATGCTGAAAAGTTCCTCAACTATGTGTGCGGAAACAATATGTCTGTTCCTGTTGGCAAGTTGGTCTATACCCAATTCCTCAACAATGCCGGTGGTATTGAAGCCGATGTGACCGCAACTCGTTTATCTGAAACCTCCTATGTTGTGGTCACTCCAGCGGCGACACGTCTTGCCGATCAAACCTGGCTCGAACGTCATAAAGGCGACTTCAATGTCGTCATTATTGACATGACGGCAGCTGAATCAGTGCTTGCGGTCATGGGTCCAAATTCTCGTAAACTGTTGCAAATGGTTTCACCAAACGATTTTTCTAACGCAGTGAACCCGTTTGGCACATCGCAAGACATTGAGATCGGCATGGGTCAAGCACGGGTAAACCGCGTGACATATGTCGGCGAATTGGGTTGGGAGGTCTATGTATCAAACGACCAAGCAGCATATGTATTTGAAACTCTACATACAGCTGGCCAAGAGCTTGATCTTAAATTGTGCGGATTGCACATGATGGATTCATGCCGCATTGAAAAAGGTTATCGACATTTTGGTCACGATATCACCTCTGAAGATCATATTTTAGAAGCAGGTCTTGGCTTTGCTGCAAAAACTGACAAACCGAATTTCATTGGCCGTGAAGCAGTGCTTGCTAAAAAAGAAAGTGGCCTAGAAAACAGAATGTTGCAGTTTAAACTAAAAGACCCTGAACCGCTGCTCTACCACCACGAACCAATCTTGCGTGATGGCGAAGTAGTGGGCTATCTCACATCTGGCGGCTATGGTCACACTTTAGGTGCAGCTGTTGGTCTTGGATATGTACCATGTAAGGGTGAAAAAGCAGCTGAAGTACTCGGTTCAAAATACGAAATTGACGTAGCAGGAACAAAGGTTGAAGCAGAAGTATCGCTCAAACCAATGTATGACCCAACTTCAGAACGTGTGAAAGCAGATTAGTCGAATTATCTGACGACCAAAACGCGTAATTTAAATAAATTTTTATGGCTAGAACGAACGTTTTAGCCATAAACAGATAGTAGATTCTGGCATCAGAAAAATAGCTTTTATTAATAGTTTTTTGCTTAAAATGAGGCTAGCCAATTAAAAGTGCAGATTTCTGCCCGTAAATGAACAGAACTTTCTACTAATGACATCAAAATCAGCCGGTCGACCGCAAACTCCAAGAACAAACCAAGCTTCAAACGCTATGGCCAAGGTTGCTGCCTTTATGCAACGCATGAAGATTGAATGCACACCTGCAAATTTTGAGCTACTATTTGCAGTCGTAGGCGGCCAGAACGAAGAGCTTCGGACAGAGTTCAGCAAGCTTGATCGCAATATCCGTCAGCAAGATCTTGACGTTTTAATTCGAAAGCACATTCCTCATCACGTGGAAGATGATGTTGCCTCGGAATCCATCGACACCGTGGGCGATGAACTTCACAAGTTTATGGACCTGGTTAAATCTGAAAGTTCATCACTTGAAAAGTTTGATAAGGTTCTCCAGCAACAAACAAAAACATTAGCTAATCCTGAGAATGTTTCACCTGAAAAACTAAAAAGTACGATCTCTAATATTTCGGCAGCAACTGCGCAGAAGATGGAAGAAGGTCGAAAGATCAAGGAAGCAGTTAGTGCGCAGGTTCAGCGACTTGATGAAGTTGCATCAGAACTTAATACCTACAAGCAGCAGAAATTTACAGATCCACTAACAGGTCTACCAAACCGCCGCGCATTTAATAAAGAGATGCTGACTATTTACGCCAATGAACAGCCAAAAGCTTGTACAATGGTGATGATCGAGATTGATGCGTTTACACATATAAAAGACAACCTTGGGCCATTGATTGCAGATAAATTTGTAGTCCATGTTGGCAATATAATAAAAGAATCTTGCTCTGCGAAAGACTATTTAGCGCGCGCATCTGACACGCAATTTGCCTTCATTTTCGATAGCATTTCAGAGAAATCCGTTGAAAGCATCGTCAACAAATTTAGACACACAATCGCAAAAACACCGCTTATGAACGCAACAAATGGCAAACCGATTGGAAATGTTACTATTTCCGGCGGCGTGTGTGGTTCAAACACGGCTTCAGGCACTGGTGATATCTTAGCTAAAACAGAAGCTGCACTTGATTTATCCAAAAAGAAAAAGGGTAACCAAGTCACGCTTTTTGAAGAGCGCAGAAGCGGTGATACTGACCTAGAACGCAATGCTTGGTCGCTTTATAACGAAGCTGGCTAAGGTTTTATCTCAAAGTTAGAAGAGCAAAAACCCGCAAAAAGCGGGTTTGAATTGTCTAATTATTGCCGTGAGCTTGCAGTGCGGTAATCGCAATGCAATCGCAAACATCTTGTGCACTACACCCACGCGATAAATCATTTGCAGGTTTAGCCAACCCTTGCAAAATTGGGCCTATGGCTTTTGCCCCACCGATACGCTGTGCGATTTTATAGCCAATGTTACCCGCTTCTAAATCAGGGAATACAAATACGTTTGCATCACCTTTAATGGCAGAGCCTGGAATTTTGGACTTTCCGACAGACGGCACAAATGCGGCATCAAACTGCACTTCGCCCTCAACAATCAGCTCAGGGTTTTGATCACGAACAATGCGCGTAGCATTTTCAACCTTTGTCACATTAGGATGCGATGCACTGCCAAGTGATGAAAAGCTCAACATTGCAACACGCGGCTCCTCATTGGTAAATCGCGCTAAAGATTTCGATGAAGCAATAGCAATATCAGCAAGATCATCTTCCGACGGATCAATGGTAATCGCACAATCGGCAAAAACAACTGTTTCTTGTCGCGGATGATGTTCTTGGTCCATTACCATTAAGAAGAAACTGGAAATAAGCTTTGCGCCTTTTGCTTTACCGATAAGTCTAAATGCAGCACGAACAGTATCTGCAGTGGTTGCAACAGCGCCGGCAACTGAACCATCTGCATCGCCCAAACGAACCATCATCGCCGCAAAATTCAGCGGATCCATCATCGCTTCAACTGCGGCGTCTTTTGAGTAAACCCGAGGCTTTTTGTGATTTTTATAATAGTTAATATAATGATCGGCGTAATCAGAAACACGATCACTTGTTTTAAGATCAATGATATCGATGCCATCAATCGAAAGATTTTTGTCTTTTGCCATCGATGAAATCGTATCTTGATCACCAATCAAAATAGGCTTGGCAAGGCCCAGCTCGTTCGCACGAGCTGCGCCTTCCAAAATGCGCGGGTCTTCACCCTCAGCCAACACAATGCGATATGTGTTGGCCTTTGCTTTTTCGTAGATTAAATCTAACGGATTGATCATGATACGATCTGTGGACGCATGTCTTCTTTATTGATGCCAGCAACAACAACTGGTTTTTTCATAGCATCACGACGGAATGGTTCACCAAGTTCTTGGTTCAACACAACTTCGATAAATGTTGTCTCGTTGCGTTTCATCTGCCCCTCAACAGCATTGTTCAATGCTTCAGTCAATTGATCCATAGAACGAACCTGAACACCTTTAAGGCCACAACCTTCAGCAACTTTAGCATATTCAACACCAAGGTTAAGCTCTGTGCCCACGAAGTTATCTTCGAACCACAATGTGGTGTTACGCTTCTCAGCACCCCACTGGTAGTTACGGAAGATGATCATTGTGATCGGAGGCCAGTCGTTACGACCAATCGCTGTCATTTCGTTCATTGAGATACCAAATGCGCCGTCACCTGCAAAACCAACAACTGGTGTTTCAGGACATGCGATTTTAGCACCAACAATTGCTGGAAGACCGTAACCACAAGGACCAAACAGGCCAGGAGCAAGATATTTGCGAGGCTCATCAAATGATGGGTAAGCATTACCAATCGCACAGTTGTTACCAATGTCAGATGAAATGATTGCATCTTTTGGAAGTGCAGATTGAATTGCGCGCCATGCCATACGAGGAGACATACGCTCAGGCTCACGATCGCGTGCACGCTCGTTCCAGTTTGTACCTGGATCATCATCTTCGTGATCAAGAGATGTTAGCTCTTGAGCCCATGCAGATTTTGTTTTGTGGATCAAAGCTTCACGATCTGCGCGACCTTTATCACCAGCATCATCTGTTAGACCTTCAAGGATTTGCTCAGCAACAAGTTTCGCATCACCTTGGATCGCAACAGATACTTTCTTGGTCAAACCAATACGATCTGAGTTCATATCAACCTGAATGATCTTCGCGTCTTTTGGCCAGTAATCAATGCCGTAACCAGGCAGAGTTGAGAACGGGTTCAAACGTGTACCCAAAGCCAAAACAACATCAGCTTTTGCAATCATTTCCATCGCAGCTTTTGAACCATTATAGCCCAAAGGACCAACATGCATTGGGTGTGAACCTGGGAACGCATCATTGTGCTGGTAACCACAGCATACAGGTGCTGATAGCTTTTCAGCCAATGCAGCAGATGCAGGGATCGCACCAGCAAGAATAACGCCAGCACCATTGAGGATCACTGGATATTCAGCTTTTGAAAGCAAGTCTGCAGCTTCTGCAATTGCATCTGCACCACCACGAGGACGCTCAAGACGAACGATTTGTGGTAGTTCGATGTCAATCACTTGTGTCCACATATCGCGAGGAACGTTGATCTGTGCAGGAGCAGAACCACGCCATGCTTTTTCAATCACTCGGTTAAGAACTTCCGCAACACGTGAAGGGTCGCGAACTTCTTCCTGGTAGCAAACCATGTCTTCAAACAATTTCATTTGTTCGATTTCTTGGAAACCGCCTTGACCGATTGTTTTGTTTGCGGCTTGTGGTGTGACCAACAATAGTGGTGTGTGGTTCCAGTAAGCTGTTTTCACAGGTGTTACAAAGTTTGTGATGCCTGGGCCGTTTTGCGCAATCATCATAGACATTTTGCCTGAAGCACGTGTGAAGCCGTCAGCGATCATGCCGCCTGATGTTTCGTGGGCACAATCCCAAAACTTAATGCCAGCTGCTGGGAAAATATCAGAAATCGCCATCATAGCAGATCCGATAATACCAAATGCATGTTCAATACCGTGCATCTGTAGCGTTTTTACAAACGCTTCTTCTGTTGTCATTTTCATAACTGGTAATCCTCTCACCGATGTTAAAATTACGTTCGACGTTTTAAAAGTTAGGGTGCGCTCGTTTTTCTTCTATTATACGTCTGCACCCATTCGCATTGATAACTTGACGGCAATATCGGTTAAGTTATCGACGATTTGCTTACCCTTTTCAGGGGTGGCATCTTCTTTGAGCAAGCTCACCGCAATTCCGGCGATAGGCTTGTTCTTTGAATCAAGAACCGGGGCGCCATAGCAAACCAGCCCTTCACTCACATCTTCATTATCAAATGAATATCCACGCGCTTTCTCCTCACTTAGAGTTTGGATCAACGCGTCGATTTTATTGTCATCCGCCACAGCAGTGAAAAGTTGGCGCACATCAAACTCGTTCATGTGGCTCAACATAGCTTTACCCGCTGCAGTGATGCTCGCTGGAAGTCTCATACCGGCGCGGAACTCAAAACGGCCTTCTGTGGCGTCAGAATTTCGAGCGGCTAAATATGTAATGTCTGTGTTTTCTAAAACTGAGAGCGTAATTGTAGCGCCCGGTAGATCCGTGCCATCATCCCAGATAGATGCAAATTCGTTGGCCACATCACTGCGCGCTGTGAAAGCATTTGCCCAGCGCATAACATGTGGCCCCATTTGATAAGATTGATCAGCCCGGCGAACCAATAGGTTTAAAGAAACCAATGTGCCACAAAGACCATGTACCGTGCTTTTTGCTAAATTTAACTCGTCTGCAATTTCTTTTGCCATCATCCCGGAAGGATGGCGCGCAATTATATCTAAGATATGCGCCCCGCGTGCGAGAGCAGGTACAAGTTTTATCTGATTATCTTGATCCGACACTTGACGTTCCTCCCTTGTTTGCAGTCAAATCTGTCCCTTGACGACGTTCTATAAATGAACTAGCAATCAAAATCAAGAACTAAGTTCGATATATCGAACTATTTTTAATAAACGGAATTTGGTAGGAATATATAATGCTGAAATTAAATGATCCAACGCTGCTGGAAACACGCAGTTATATTAATGGAGAATGGGCAGAGGCAGATAAAACCTATGACGTTGTTAATCCTGCCACGGGAGAAACAGTCGCAAGTGTTGCAGATTTTGGTCGTGACGGCGTGAAACGTGCGATCGACGCTGCATATGCTGTTCAAAAAGACTGGGCAGCGCTAACAGCCAAGGAACGTGCCGATATACTTTTAAAGTGGCATGACTTGATATTAGAAAATCAGGAAGATCTTGCGCAAATTCTGACTGCGGAAATGGGTAAGCCAATTACCGAAGCGCGCGGCGAAATTGGTTATGGTGCAAGCTTTATTCGCTGGTTTGCTGAAGAATGCCGCAGAATTGATGGTGATATCATCCCAGGTCATCAACGCGACAAACGCATCCTAGTGCTTAAACAGCCAATTGGTGTTGTTGGTTCCATCACTCCTTGGAACTTTCCAAATGCGATGATCGCACGAAAAGTTGCCCCTGCCCTTGCATCTGGCTGTACATTTGTTGGCCGTCCTGCAGAACTTACACCATTGTCAGCAACCGTTATGGCTGTGCTGGGCGAACGCGCCGGCATTCCAAAAGGCGTATTAAATATTGTCACCGGTTCTGATGCTGCAGAGATGGGTAAAGAATTGTGCGAAAATACCAAAGTGCGCAAATTGACTTTCACCGGATCCACCCGAGTTGGTTCAATCCTCATGCAGCAATGTGCAGGCGACATTAAAAAACTATCACTTGAACTTGGCGGCAATGCACCCTTTATCGTCTTTAATGACGCTGATATCGACAAAGCCATTGAAGGCTGCATGATTTCAAAATTCCGCAATGCCGGTCAAACGTGTGTCTGCGCAAACCGAATTTATGTTCAGTCTGAAGTCTATGACGAGTTTGCAAAAAAGCTAGCCGCTGCAATGGCAGGCCTTTCAATCGGAAATGGTGCGGATGAAACAACAAAAATTGGACCGCTCATCAATGCAAATGGTTTGGCCAAGGTCGAAGACCATTTGGGAGATGCAACACGCAAAGGTGCAAAAGTTATCTCAGGTGGTAAGCGCAGCGACGCAGGTGATCTATTCTTCGAACCAACAGTTTTAACCGGTGTGACGAACGATATGAAAGTCACACGCGAAGAAACCTTCGGCCCGCTCGCACCGCTGTTTAAGTTCGAAACAGACGATGAAGTGATCGCACGCGCGAACGACACTGAATTTGGCCTTGCATGCTACTTCTATTCAAATGACCTCAGCCGAGTTTGGAAAGTAACTGAGGAATTGGAATACGGAATTGTGGGCGTCAATACCGGAATTATCTCTTCAGCAGAAGGTCCATTTGGTGGCGTGAAACAATCAGGCCTTGGCCGTGAAGGTTCTAAATATGGTATCGATGACTTCTTGGAGCTTAAATACGTTTGTATGAGCGTCTAATTAAAAAGCACATAAAAAAAGCGGCGTGAGAAAATTCACGCCGCTTTTTATTTTGACTGCATTTGCAGCGAAACGATTAAAGAGCTTTCAAATCTGAAGCAGCTTCTTTGCCGTTACGACCAGTTTCAAGTTCGTATGAAACTTTTTGGTTCTCATCAAGACCTGAAAGACCTGCGCGCTCAACAGCTGAAATGTGTACAAACACATCAGAACCGCCTGCATCAGGTTGAATAAAGCCGAAGCCTTTAGTTGAGTTAAACCATTTAACGGTGCCAGTTGCCATCCGTCGATCTCCTGTAGTGTGTCCGCCCACTTTATTGTGACGGTTTGGTGCAGCGTGGGTCTACTAAAATCCGTTCATCTGCATATCGAGTGTCAGGAAACCGTAAATTTTTGCCTTACACTACAACACATGGGACAGTTATGGTAAAATGGCAAGAGAGAAAAAAACTAAAATTCGAATTAAATCGAATTTCAGTCGATATGGTATCTTTTTTGTTACTCAGCAGGCCCTCATTGACACATTACTGCCATAAATCGTGATGAATCATAGCTTTAGCTAAGCCATTCAGGATTGGCTTTTATCAGGTCTTCGATGAAACTTGTAAAGGCTTCTACTTTTGCAGGTATTTGCTCATAGGGTGGGTAATATGCCGTCAGCCAAATCTCCGGCGGCGACCAATCGGTTAAAATTTCAATCAATCTGCCCTGTTGCAAATGCTCGGTGATCATAAATTTTGGTACTGAAAACACCCCATGGCCGCGCACAGCCAATTCTGCGTTTAATTCGCCACTGTTGCACATAAAACGATGGACAAGCGGGATATGCTCAACAGACCCATCTTTATTGGATGTGACGGTAAATGTTTGTCCCGACGCAAAATGAGAATATCCCAATTGCATATGTTCGGTAAGTTCAGATGGATGCTGTGGTATTCCGCTGCGCTTTAAATAGTCAGGACTTGCAACAATCACCCGCGGCACTATCGCAATTTTGCGCCAAATCGTTGAAACATCAGAAGGCGGCCCTGAAATGCGTAAGGACATATCAAACCCGCCTGCAACAATATCGATAAACTCATCTGAAAGTTCAATATCAATCGCCAGGTCTGGATATGTGCCTAAAAGTGGGCCCAATGCTTCCGGTAACAATTTGCGCCCAAGCGAAAATGGCGCACTAACGCGCAACTTACCTTGCAATGTAGCACTTTGCTGCCTGACAAGTTCATCCGCTCGCGATAATTCATCCAGCAAGTGTTGCGTACGTTCGAGATAGATTTGCCCTGCAATCGTAAGCGAAACCTTACGTGTGGTTCGCACAAGCAGTTGGACGCCCAGACTTGCTTCCAATTCCCCCACATAACGCGTTGCAATTGAGCGCGTGGTCCCTAATTGTCGAGCGGCTTCCGCAAAACTCTTTAATTCTGCAACTTTTGCAAAAACGCGAATGCGCTCAATCTGTCCTGCCATAACGCCTCAACCAAATTCGAATTCTCGTTAAACTGTTGCATAAAGTGCAACAACTAACAATGCAATGATACTGCGATCAAAGGTATATGAGTTGCCGAACAAATCCAAAATTACACATATGACGTAAAAAACTGTAGGATTTGAAAATTGGAGACGGTTATGAGAACGATATTTACGACAATGATCACTGTGTTTTTCATGAGTTTTGCAACATTGATTTTCCCGGCAAATGCACAAGGCACCTCTGATAACCAAGCACTGCAGGCGCAATCTGTTATATCTGATCAGCTGTCCGCATTTATTGCGGGCGATGGCGACCGCGCGTTTTCTCATGCAGCACCAACCATCAAACAACGCTTTCAAACGCCAGAGCGTTTCATGAATATGGTCGAACAAGGATACGGCCCGATCTATAGATCATCTACCTACGACTTTGGACGCAACTCGATCCAAGGAAATCAGGTCATGCAGGAGTTAATTCTGACCGATCAAAAGGGCAACACATGGCAGTCAATTTATGTATTGATGAAGCAATCTGACGGTAGCCTAAAAATTATGGGCGTTCAGATGCGCAGGAGTGAAAATAGTATTTTGTGAATCACGACAGTGCATCAGGATTGCGCGAAAGCCAATCCTCCCACGCACGCGGTGTATCCAGATCTATCGTAATAGCTTCATCCATTTCAACATCATAAACCTGGTCAGCAGCACCTTGAACCACGGTTTTTGCACCTGTGTCCCCCTCGATAGAGGTCATGTCCTCATAGAACTTTCCATCAAACAAAACAGGATGGCCAAATTTACCTGACGATGTTTTAGGACGAATAATAAAGCGATCTTGGTCAGGGGCATGCGCATCTAGTATTTTATTAATATGCGCATGCGTTATATCTGGCATATCTGCCAAACAAATTAGAAATCCGCGAACATTTGGACCCGCGGCCAAGACACCTGCACGCATGGAAGCCGACATTCCAAGGGATGCCTCTGGCGCTTCTATCAATTGAACGTCAAGCCCTTCAAGCGCATCATGATGTGCTTGCGTTATTTTGCGCACCACAACTAAACATGAATTCACATCAGCTTTTGTAACTTGAGTTACGGAACGTCGCAAAAGCGTTTGCCCATTGATTAGTCTAAATAATTTATCGTCATTGCCCATACGCAAGGATGCACCAGCTGCAAGAACAATCGCTGCAACACCTTGCGAACGCGTTTTAGGCGTTGCTCTTGGCAAGGGCCTCTGAGAGATCTCTTTTAGCAATCCACCAACACCCATTTTAGCAATATCATTGGATGTGATGTCCAGATCAGCCGCCAACCGTTCAAGCACCCAGTCAGCTCCATTTAAGGCAGGTGAACGCACACATCCCGGCATTCCTACAATCTTTTGGGCACCTTTTTGTGCAAGCAGCAACAAATTCCCCGGATCAACTGGCATACCAAAACGAATGATATCACCTCCTGATTGCACAATTGCGGAAGGGATGACGTCTTTACGATCCGATGTTGCTGATGCGCCTAAGATAAAGATCTTATCTGTGTTACATTTCGCCATTGCATTCACAACACCCTCCACATCATGCGAAACGATCTGAACCGATTGCACATTCATATTTAAAGGGCGCAAGCGCTCGATTAATACGGTCTCACCTTTCTGTAAAAGGCTCGGTTTAAAACCAGGTGTTTTCGTTAATATGACATCACATTGCGTCGGTTTAAATTCTGAAATTTCAATTGTATTGTCAGAAATGCAGTTTAATACCGCCGTCAAATTACTTTGAGCAACACCATATGGAATGATCTTTATGGTCGCCAATAACATACCTTTTTGAACACGGCAAAAAGGTGCTAGCGTTGCTATCGTGATAGTCTCATCAATATTATTAAAAGCTGAAATGTCATTTTGATCTACGTTAAAAATGCCATCAGTTTCAGCGATCAAATTAACGCGTCCGGCAACAGGTGCAGTTACTTTCACATGGGGAATATTAAATTCAGATCCTATGCGTTGGGCTGCTTCGTCTTCAAATAGGTCATTATCTTCAATTATCGCTATAGTAAGTTTTTGCTGACCTTTTTCGGACAACGCGACGACATGTTCACCGGAGATGGTCGTACCTTTGCCTAAACGTAGATCATCAATTTTGATAGAATGTGCTAATATATGCCCGATTGCTTCCTCGATCGGGTATTCTCCGAATTTCATGAATGGTCTCGCACTCTGCTTTTTTGCAATACTTGCGTGATCTCAGCCATAATAGAAATCGCGATTTCGGGTGGTGTTTTAGATCCAATATTCAAACCTATAGGCGAGTGAATGCGACCAATCTCTTCACTTGAAAATCCAAGCCCCTCCAGTTGCGCAACCCGTTTCCCATGGGTCTTTTTAGAACCAAGAGAACCGATATAAAATGCATCTGATTTAAGAGCAATTTCCAAAGCTGGCGTATCGATCTTCGGGTCATGCGAAAGCGTTACTATCGCGGTATTTGCATCTATACCTAAATCTTTGAGCGCTTCATCAGACCACCCTTCCAAAAAAGTATCATCTGGAAACCTTTCCGCTGAAGCAAAGCTTTCTCGCGGATCTACGATATAGACATCATATCCCGCCATTTTAGCAATCGATGACAAAGTTTTGGTAATATGAACTGCACCAATAATTACCATGCGAGGGCTTGGACTATAGGTAAGTGTAAACGTATTATCTTTAATCCCAGTCCGGACATAAGTGCTAACTAAATCACTGCGTGAAAAACCTGCAAGATCTACGGAATATCCTATGGTTTGACGCTCGCCAAATGAAGATACAATTTGCTTAAGGTCAGAAGAAGTTAATCCTTGACCGATATCTACGGGTTCAACCAGAATTTTAATATCGCCACCACAGGCAAGACCAACAGCAAAGGCGTCTTCATCAGCTACACCATACTCGAGCAATTTGCATTGACCGTCAGTCATAGCGTCCAATGCTTCGACAATAACCGCGCCTTCAACACATCCGCCCGAGACAGAACCTTCAAAATCTCCATCTTCAGAAATAGCTAATTGGGAACCAATGCCCCGCGGCGCAGAGCCCCAGGTGGAAACAACGGTAGCCATAGCCGCCTTTTTACCCTGAGATAGATATTTCAAAGCCACGTTTGGCATAAACTCTTCCAGATTTTGAATGGGGCCTCTCCTCTAAAACGCCATAGGACAAAAATAGAGGAAGGAAATTCTTATGGCAACGACAAATGAATTATCAGAACATACTGTGTATCATTATCCATACACATATAACGCTCAGCATTTACATCAAGATATACACACGCACAAAAAAGGCCCTGCTTTTTGCGAGGCCTGAACTTTTACGCACGTAACGTTTTCGCTTTGCGAAGAACGTCTGTTGCTTTGCAAAGATACATTGCTCTCGGCGTTTTTACGTTTGTAAAAAGCGCCTGCCGCTACGGGCACAGTGTATGATTTGCGGTATGTAACGCTTCCGTTTTACGGAAGCTTTTTATGTGGGGAGATTTTTACGCACGTATCGTTTTCGCGTTTTGAAGAACGTCTGTTGCTTTGCAAAGATACATTGCTCTCGGCGTTTTTACATTTGTAAAAATCGCCTGCCGCTACGGGCACAGTGTATAATTTGTGGTATGTAACGCTTCCGTTTTACGGAAGCTTTTTGGTTGCGGGAGTAGGATTTGAACCTACGACCTTCAGGTTATGAGCCTGACGAGCTACCGGGCTGCTCCACTCCAAGCAATTCGCATAAAGCGAATGCGCTGCACGACCAGACTATTCTGCGCAGAAGAATGACAAGTCGTGACGCGTTGAAGTATTTAATGAGCTATGAGAACGCACAAAAAAACACCCTACTCAAAAGAGAGGGTGCTGATTTG